>DAOUCA010000182.1:0-38472 GCA_034432375.1 Caldilineaceae bacterium | reverse complement strand
CTTTGCTTTGACTACTTTGCTTTGACTACTTTGCTTTGACTACTTTGCTTTGACTACTTTGCTTTGACTACTTTGCTTTGACTACTTTGCTTTGACTACTTTGCTTTGACTACTTTGCTTTGACTACTTTGCTTTGGCTACTACAGGCAAAACTGCCTCTGAAATGCAAGAAAAAGAAACCTTCGCCCGTTGAATTCAACGAACGAATCTTACAATGACTGTACGACATTCGTCAATAGTACATAGGTACCAGTTAATCAGTTATACCTTACTCTGTTCGAGAAACATAGTACAAAATGTGGTATTTGGGAGAGCGATAAAGTACCCACTTCGTGGATCACTGTTTTCTTTAAATGGCCTACGTGCTGAGCAATAGTGCTCAGCAATAGTGTGTGGAGCGTATTTGTTCCGGTGGATATGCGTAGGGAATTGACAATTGATTCAACTTTTGGTCTAATAATAGCTATGTTGAAAGGTTGATTAACTATACTCTACTCTCTTGTTCGTAAATTATGTAGAAGAGTACCATCTTACAAAAAACCCGTAAGGTAGTAGTGGGAGATCTCTAAAAGACGAATAGGCTCTTTTAATTAAATATCATTGTACTCAAATGCTGTCCTATCATACTCTGCTGAAATTATGCCTCATCCACTTGATAGTTTTGGTCAGCTCATTGATCTCATAACAGAATCGCTCCACCATTTCTGGGCACTACTGCTTTATTTGGATATCCCTATTCCACTGGGAATGATTGGGGCCTGGCGTTGGGGCATCTGGGGATTGCGCCGTTTTATCGGCCATTGGTATCGTGCGCAACCGCCCAATGGCTATTGGGCCAGCACGGCGGTTATCACCCCAGTTTACAATGAAGATCCCCAACTTTTTCGCATAGCGCTCCGCTCTTGGGCCGCCAACTGCCCACAAGAAATTATTGCCGTCATTGACCATACCGATACCCGCTGCATGGTGCAATTTCGCGAATTTGAAGAGGAGATTGCCGGTCAGCCAATTCAACTTAAAATGTTGATTACCAAAACGCCCGGTAAACGTCCGGCATTGGCTGATGGCATTCTGGTGGCAACCAGCGCCGTCGTCTTTTTAGTTGATAGCGATACCATTTGGGACCTCGATCTGTTGCCTAAGGCGCTGGCCCCCTTTTTTGAGCCGGAAGTTGGCGGTGTCACCGTGCGCCAACGGGTTTGGCAGCCTCACTCCACCGCACAACGGATTTTTGATGTCTATCTCGATATTCGGTATATTGATGAAATCCGCTTTCTCACCGCCTTTGGTGACGCAGTTACTTGTCTCTCGGGGCGGACTGCTATCTACCGGCGCGCGGTAGCACTGACCGCGTTGGAAGATCTCATGGAAGAGACCTTTTGGGGCCGGCGCGTGATCAGTGGTGATGATAAAGCCCTGACCCTCGCTGTCCAGTCCCGTGGCTGGAAGGTCCGCTATCAAGATAATACCTGTGTCTATACGCCCGGTGCCACTGTGATGAAGGATTTCCTCAAGCAGCGTCTACGCTGGGCTCGCAACAGTTGGCGCGCAGATCTCAAAGCATTGGGCAGCCGTTGGGCCTGGCGCAAACCATTTCTGGCCTTTCACCTCTTTGACCGTCTCTTTCAACCATTTACCACCTTGATTGCGCCCCTCTATCTCGGTTTTGCGATCTATCATCAAAATTGGCCAGCTATCTGGGTTCTGCTCAGTTGGTGGTCGATTTCACGAACCATTAAAATCTGGCCCCATCTACAACGCGATTGGCGCAATATCCGCATTTTGCCCTGGTATATTACCTTCAACTACTGGTCTGCTGTCACCAAAATCTATGCCTTTTTTACCATGAATCAACAAGGATGGATCACCCGTTGGAGCCGTGGGGGCAAAGCTCCTGCCTGGCTACAGTGGCTGCAAGCTGCGCCGAGCTATACCGCTACGGCGCTTACGGTGGCGCTAGTAGCGATCTTTGTCAATCTGCTGCATCAGGCCCCCATCCCTCCTGCGACACCTGCACTCGCCCAAGCTGACACGGTGCTTCAGCGTGATGGTTTCGGCTCACCGCCGCGTATAGGGAGCGCGAATTTTGCCAAAGAGGCACAGAGCACCCGCGCGAGTATTTCAGTTGCCAGTGCCGCACAGCAGAATTCGATGCACTGGGCCACTAACCAGCTTTGTGTGTTGGCGGGTAAAGCAAGCGGGAGTTGTACAACTTACCTCACTCCGCAAACAAGTCGCGCTACGTCGTGGCGTAATATCGGGCGTGGGCTGTTGCATTTCACAAGAGAATGGCTTGAACAAATTCTACCTGCGGTCGTGAATGGTCAAGAAGCACAATGGCCGCCAATCAATTGGGCGAGAAAAACAGAATCCACTACCGCTCAGCCCAATCCGCTCGAACCAACGATTCATTTGCTTTGTGTCGTCAACAGTGACAAAGAACCGGCGTGTACCTCCTATACGGTTAAGTAGAAGTGTAGATAAAGCCCATCAAAAAGCGCTGAAACTGCCAGTTTCAGCGCTTTTTGATGGGCTTTTTGCGTTGTGTTAGAAGATCTTCGGCTCAGCGATTGGCTACCACGGGCAGGAAGATCAGCAAATCTGGATTGATATTCTCGACAATCACAGTGTCGCTGAATTCCGATGAGTTCCCTTGGGTATCTGTTGCCACTGCAACCAGCCCCGGGGCCTTAAAGCTGCCCCTGACAAAGATTGTAAAATTCCCTTGGTCGTCGGCGATACCACTGCCGATGAAGTACTGCCCTTGCGATTTTGTGTCGGTAAAGAGCTCGATCGCGGCATTGGGTGCATTGACCCGCCCGCTGACGTACCGACCTTCGACGTCGGTAATCTTGGGGCGGGCAATGTCATTGTTGGCCCCGCCCGCTAGATTAATGGCCGCACTCTTGTTATCATAAATCGCATTCGACAACCACTGATTTTGATAGGAGAGCGATAGATTGACGCGAATCCCAGTGTCATTGTTGAGCACAATTGTATTGTTGCGGATCAACGTCCCCACGGCGCCGTCAGTGAGATAAATGCCATGGACCCCATTGCCTTCAATGCGATTGCGCTCAACAGTTGTGTTGACCACGCCCCGCAGATCTAGCCCACTGCCGGCATTGCTGCTTACTGCATTGCTGATCAGGCTATTGTTTTGCAGCGCAGTGGCATTTTCGGGCTTCACGGCGATCCCGACCTCTAAGTTGGCCGTTGCAGTATTGTTTTCCACACGATTGCCACTAGATCGTATATAAAACCCATTGAAACTATTTCCTGTTGCCGTGTTCGCCAGCAATGTGTTATTGTCTGAGCTTTGACGGATCTGGAACCCGTGGTTGCTATTGGTCGTGGCGATGTTATGGTGAACATTGTTGGCGGTACTGCCATCCTCAAGCGTCAGCCCTACCTGATTGTTATGCAAGTTGTTGTTGCGCACCTCGTTATTATTTGACCCTTCCAGGTTGATGCCATAGCCACTGTTGCCATAGGCTTCATTCTCATCAAGCAAATTATCAACCGAAGCTGCGAAGGGTGCAGAACCTTGCGAGATGAGAATACCATGCGCAAAGTTGCCCCCTGCGCCATTATCGTAGGCTTTGTTCTTGCGCAGCGTAAAGTTTGCACAGCCGCGCGCCAGATGGATCCCGTGGGAAACGTTGTTGTAAGCCAGGTTGTTTTCCAGCAGAATATCACGGCTATTGTCACGGGCATAAAAGCCATAGTTGTTGTTGCTGTAAAATTCGTTGCCGATAAAGCTCATATCGCCACCCTGAATCACCTGGGCACCGGCAAAATTGTGATGGAATTTGCTATTCTCCACCACGCCAGTGACGAGGGCACGCGTCGTACCAGCTGCTGAGAGCGCACTATCATCGCGCCAGGTGACGCCCCAGCTTTCGCTATTCTCGGGTGTACCCAGATAACTTAATTCGGCATTGCGGATATTGAGCTCCGCCCCATACTTGGCAATGATATAGGCGCGACCGTCGGCGCTATTTTCGTCAACCTTGTTATTGACCGCATCCCAGCCATAGAGTTTGACGCCGTCAATATTGATCACGCCGTCGTGCGTACGAATGTAGACAAAGCTGCTGTAATCCACCGTGCCAGAAAGGATGCCTGTGTTACTGCGCAATTTTAGCTCGGTTACCCCTGTATCCGGTGAAAGGTTAAGCGTCACTTCGCGCTCTAACTTCAGATTGGCGTTGAGTTGCCAGACCCCGTTGCCCTGATTTTGCAACAAGGCAGCGTTGGCCGCGCCCAACCGCGTCTGAATATCGGCCAGCGTAGCAATGGCACCAGGCCCATTGATGTTGATCAACGGTTGATTCTGTTCATCGGTCGAGACGGTGGTGAAAAGCTCCACCGTGGAGCCAGAGACCCCACTAAAGGCCGATGTGTTGCCGTCGGCAGCAATCACAATCGCCGTGACCCGCTTGGCATCTTGGCCAGGTGGCAGTTGAAAGCTCCATGCCCCGCTGCCATCGGTCGCCGTGGTACCAAGCCGCGCTTCGCCTTCGCTGCCAGGGTCGGTATAAACTTCGATGGTCGCATTGGCGATGGCCGTTCCCCGGGCAATGCCATCGGCCAGAATATCATCAATGACTGGTGGCTGGATCCCCCCTTGCGCGCCGCCGTCGACCTTGATGCCTGATCCCGCATTATCGGTAATGCTATTGTTGCTCAGCCGGTTGCGATCAGAGCCAGCATCTTTGACGACAATCCCTGCGCCGCCATTGCTTTTGACGAGATTGCCAACGACTTGATTATCGGTTGAACGGTCACCCCCCGAGGTGTTTTTAATAAAGATACCGTTGCCGCCGTTGCCCTGTACGCTGTTGCCGACCAGCGGCGCGCCGGTTGCTGGATCGGCACCAATGCCATTGCCAACGCCCCCTTCGATGCGAATTCCGATATCGCTGTTGGCAGCTACGGTGTTGCTGATCACCACATTTTTGGTGCCGGATAATTCAAGCAGTGGGATCTGTCCAATGCTCTCGGCGGCACCGACAATAGCGATCCCGGTTTTGCCTTCGCGGATGGTGTTGCCTTCCAGATGGTTGCCGCCACTTTTGATATAAATACCATAGGTTGCGCTGCGCAAAATGGTATTCTTGCGAATCAGATTGCTGTCAGCATGGTTGTAGAGATAGATCCCATAGGCATTGCCGGTTGTCGAGCTGCTATCTTGGATCGTGTTACCGATGATCTGATTGCCGGCTGCTGGATTATCCTGCGAGCCGCTCACGCGAATGCCATTCTGATTGTTCCGGGCGAGATTGCCCTGGAGCAGATTGTTGTCGGCATCGCCAATCGCGATGCCATCCCCATTTTGATAGACCTCGTTCCCGGTAATCGTATTGCCATTCGAGCCTCGTTCCACTACAATGCCATTGCCGGCGTTGGCAAAGACTTTGTTCGTCTGAATGGTACTTTGTACCGTATTGTTATAGAAAGCGATGCCATCACCACTCCCCGTGCTTTGGTTGCCATTGTCGTGAACCAGATTCCCGGTGACAGCAACTGCTCGGGCACCATCCCGCACCCAAATGCCTTGGTTTAAATTGTCATGAATTTCATTGCTACTGACGGTGAGGCTGATCCCTTCAGAGATGTAAAGCCCCTGATAATTGTCGTGAATGTTGCTCTCTTGCACCGTGCCGGTGGAGCCGGTCGTTGGGTCCGCCCCATTTCCCCGCTTGATCCAGGCCAACCCACTGGTGCTACTATCGCTGATGTCGCCAAGAAAGGCGACTTCGCTGCGTAGAATATCCAAGTGTGAGCCATTTTGCGCCACAATGTAAGGACGCCCGTTGGCGATGGTTTCATCAACCGCATTGATCTCAGGATCCCACGAGATCACTTTAATCCCATCGATGAGGAGATGGCCACCGTCCTGAATTTTGATATAGGCCGGCTTGCCAATTACACTTTCCAGCCGTAACTCAGTCAAGGCATCGCTCTTGACAATTTCAAGACGCGCGCTGGCTTTGATCTCAATCTTTGCCGTCGAGAGCCAGACGCCGCTCCCTTGGTTGACTAGCACATCGGTTGCGCCGGCCGCGGCCAGGATTGTCGCCAGATTGGGCAACGAGATTACTTGACTGCCAGGCGCAACACCAGCGCTTAGCGCGCTGCCAATAAAGATTGTTTTGATATCTGGGTTATAGTTGACGGTCGGGGTACCCTGCGCATACACCTGCTGGCCTACGCTGAACAGGAGTAAGAGCAAAGTGAGAATCAACTTAAAAAGCATAGAAAAAGATCGGACAATTGGCAACGAATGACAATATCTTGACGCCATAAACTGCTCCTCCGTGGATTTACATTGCTACGATAACAGCGCTGTTTGGTGCAGATACTACTACGACAACGGTAAATTTCAATTAATAGACAGGATTTATCAGATTCCAGGATTTTCTTTCTAACGTCAACATCCAGTTTTGCTTACGATTCGATCAACGGTAGATAGATGGTATGGCCGGGGGTTGGTGTCGCGGTGGGGGGTGTTACATCTGGTTCTCGGGTCCCTGTCGGCGTTGGTGTTGCGGATTGGCCAACGACCAGCGGTTCGCTAAAGGCCGATGTACTACCACTACTATCAAAGACAAGCGCAGTGAGATTGGCTGCCGGCCAATCGCCACTGTGGGTATAGTGAAAGGTGCCGTCGCTATCAACTATGGCGCGGCCTAGATAAAACTCTCCTTGTGCGTCGCTATCGGCATAGATCTCAACCGTTGCCCCGGCGATGCTGGTGCCAGATACGGTTTTCTCGGTTAGGCCGGTCAGTATCGGTGGCGGTAGCAAGAGTGCGCCACCGCCAACCCCGATCCCGCCTCGTCCGTTGCCATAGATCTGGTTGTGCGACCAAAGATTCTGTACTGAATCTGCGCCACTGATCTCAATGCCGTAGCCACTGTTGCGGCAGAGACAGTTGTTGATGAAGCTATTTTGGCTTGCGCCATCTTTGAGATAGACGCCATCACCACTATTCTCTGCGACGGTGTTGCCGATGATTTCATTCTGCTGGGCACCGCGCAGATCGATCCCATTGGCCAGATTGCCGGTAACGGTATTCGAGATCAGCTGATTGGCGGTAGGGGCCGGGAATCCACTTTTGCGCAGCAGTGCAATGCCGGCTTTGCCATTTTGACCCACCGTATTGCGCTCTACCAGATTCGCGCTATTGAGAATATAAATACCATTGTCACTATTGCTGATCACCGCGTTGGCACGCACGGTATTCGGCTCCGCCTTCTCCTGCAAAATGATGCCATACCGCGAATTGCCATTGAGCCGGTTTTGCACGATCAGATTCTCCGCACTGCGATCTTCAATGCTGACCCCTATCTCATTCGCATGGAAATCATTGTCGCGCACCTCATTGGTATCGGACCCCAGAATGCGCAGCCCATAGCCTTCGTTGCCATACGCTTCATTCTTTTCCAGTAGATTGTCATACGAAGGCGCCTGTGGATCGCTCGAAGTGGGTGACCCAGGGTCGAGCATAAAGCCGTGGGCCAGGCTGCCAGAGAGATCGAGATTGTTATAGGATTGATTGTTACGCAGCGTGAAATTGTTGCAGCCGCGCGAGAGGATAAAGCCGTGCGCACCGTTGTTATAGGCGGCGTTGTCTTCGACCAGAAAGTCATGGCTAAAATCGTGGGGATCAAAGCCGTAGCGTACATTCTCGTAAAATTTGTTGTTGCGGAAGAGCATATCGCTGGCCTGAAAAGTATAGATCCCATAGTAGTTATGGTGGATCAGGCTGTTGATCACTTCGCCGGTAACGCGTGTGCGTAGCAGCTCCGGCTCGCTGCTATCATTGACATCGCGCCAGGTCAACCCGTAACTTTCGCCATCGCTAGAGCCAAGATAGCCAATCTCGGCGTTGCGAATATTCATGGCTGCATCATATTTGGCGAGAAAATAGGCGCGCCCATTCTCCGGATCGCGATCATAGTCGTTGGTCTGTACATCCCACGAGAAGATCTTGATGCTGTCAATGTTGATCTCGCCATTATAGGCGCGGATATAGACAAATGAGCTGTTGTCTATTGCTGCTACCTGATTGGACGCCGCCTGCAATGCGCCACTGTTGGCATCACTGTTAGCATCACTGCCGGCATCACTGCCGGCACCACTGCGTAACCGCAACTCTTTGATGCCATCCTCCGCCCGCAGATTTAAGGTCACCCCGATCTCTAGAAAGAGGTTAGCATTGAGTAGCCAAAGCCCATTGCCTAAATCCTGGAGCAGCGCACCATCGCTGGCCCCCAAGTTCGCTGCGATATCTGATAGGGTGATCGTTGCACCAATACCACTGACGTTGATCGTGGTCTGATTGTTATCATCCGGGCCGATCTCATAGGAGGCGCTTGTGCCCCCCTTCAGGCTGCCACTAAAGGCCGACGTATTGCCTTCGCCATCGATTGCCAGCACAGAGACTAGATCCGGATTCTGTCCAACCGGCAACGGAAAGCTCCAAATCCCTGTGGCATCAGCAGTAACGGTACCCAGGTAGCTTTGCCCTTCAAAATCGGTTAGGCTATACGCATATAAATAGCGATTGCGCTGCCCCGCGGCGGACTGTCCATTTAGGGGTGCGCTCTCGTCGTGTAGCGCTGCGGGGACTCGCGCCAATAACCGTTGTCCGCTGTCGCCCGGATCACTATAAACTTCGACTTGGGCTCCGGCCTTCGTTGTGCCGCGAATATATTCCTGGGCAATCGTCGTAATGGTTGGCGGCTCAATACCGGTCTGCGCCGCCTTCTCAATCTTGATGCCCAGTTGACCGTTGCCGGTGATGCTATTGAGCGTGATCCGATTGCGCACGCTCGATTGATCGGTCACTAAAACGCCATGGCGGCGATTGCCACGAATTGTATTGTGGCTGATGAGGTTGTCCACAGAGGCCGTTCCGGAGAGCGCATCGCCAATCGCAATGCCATCTTTGCCATTCGCCTCGATCAGATTGCCATCATCCGCTATAGTTGTCATTGCGGTGGCGACTGATGGACCGATCTGATTGTGGCTGCCGCCCAGAACGCGAATCCCGACATCGCTATTTTGCTTCACCTTATTGCGCAAGAGCAGGTTGTTGTCGCCAGAGGGATCAAGCGCGGGCAACGCTTGGGGCGGATCATCGCGATAGTCGCCCCCCAATATGGTGATCCCCACCGTGCCGCTGACAATCGTATTCTCTTCCAGGCGGTTGCCGCCGGATTTGATGTAGATGCCGTTGAGACCGCTGCGCAGAATCTGGTTGTTGCGCAAGAGGTTGCGGTCAGCGCGGGCATAGAGATAGATGCCCTGCTCGCTGCTATCCTCGATCAGATTGTCATAGATCTCGTTACTGGTCGCCAACCCATCATAGAGATCTTCGGCGTCAAAGGTGGCGTTGATACGGAACCCGCGGCGATTGGCACGCAGCGTGTTGTCATAGAGCAGGTTCCCCGAAGATTGGAAGATCGCAATGCCATCTTCGTTGTTGTAAACTGTATTGGCATAGACTTTATTTTGATTGGAGCCGCGATCGAGCATGATCCCATGCTGGCCATTGTCAAAAACCGTGTTGTCGTGGATCTCATTGTCGATGCAGCCGCGCGAAAAGATAATCCCGTGGGTGCCGTTGCCATAGACCCGATTATATGCCACCACAAAGGAGCGCGAGTCATCATGCGGATCGACACCATAATAGAGATTATCAAAGATCTCATTGTGCAGGATCTGTAAGCCATAGGCTTCATAGGTATAGAGGCCAAAATAGTTATCGTGGATCTTGCTCTCTTCCACACGCCCCGTGGCACCGGTCGTTGGATCATCATCATGTAGCCGTCTCCGCCACGAAAGACCGCTCGGTTCCCCACTTTCGGCACCTAGATAGGCGATCTCACTCGCTACTACATCCAGACGCCCCCCCTCCAATGCTAGCAGATAACTGCGGCCGTCGGCCACTGTTGTGTCAACCGTATTGGTCGTGCTGTGCCACGAAGTAACCTTGACACCTTCCAAATAGAGATGTCCCCCACGCCGTACCGTAACAACGACCGGAGTTGCCGGCGGGCTATCCAATTTGAGCCAGGTGGTGGTGCTAGCGGTGATATTGAGACGCGCGCTGCGTTCAATCATCACATTGGCTTTGAGGAGCCAACTCTGATTTTCCAACGCGATCAGCAGAGCGCCATGACCTTGCGCAGTAAGGGCGCTTGCCAGTTGCGGTAACTCAATGGTCTCGGTTGCTGGCGTCTCACCGCTGTTATGTCCAATGATAACTGTATTCGTGGTCGCATCAAATTGAACGGTTGGAAGCGTAACCGACTCGGCAGCGACAAAGCTGGGCGTATGGTACAAAAGCCATAGGATGAGAAGTGCTAGGCTAAACAAAAAACAAAAGATAAACGGGGGGGCAGGTCGGGTAACACGTAAGTGCATTCGCCAAATCTCCATAGCGACCGTAGACAAAACAATCTTTGCTCATCTATGAAAAGTGTGAAAATACAATAATTTCACAGAAACGAAATCATCGATTTTCACACTTTTCATAGATGAGCCAACAATCTTTTACCGCGAAACCAGGAGAGGAGGGAAAAAGATCGTCAAAATAGCTTATGTTAGCAAGTTCGGAATATTTGAAAACTTCGTTTGCAAGCATACCATAAAATAACTATTCACCAAATTGTTAGGTTGATGTCGGTGGGGGCAGATGAACATTGCCGTTATAATCTCCTGTGACAAAATTTTGCTGTTAGCGAAGCGCTGCCATCCAGAATACACAGAGTGTAAAGGCGAATGATAGGAGTTTGAGAGAGGGAAGATAATCAGTTGCTTCGCATTCCATGAAGTAGCAAGGCAACACTGTCCGTATACTTTTGTCTCAACTCTGAATACGGCGGGAAATCAGAGGGTAGATGTAGCAAAAGAGTCCAATTATTGGCGGTTCAGATAGGCGTGCAGGGCTTGGAAGGCAAGCGCCGGTTGGTTGGGGTCGCGTTCGGCGTTGCGCCCCAAGTTGTAGGTGAGAATTAGTTCCCGTCGAGCCCGCGTAATCCCCACATAGAGCAGCCGGAGCCGTTCTGCCGCCAGATCGATGCGTGCGGCTTCGGTCGCCTTCCCCACCTCATACTCATCAAGCGAACCCATGTGCAGCTGGCGCAGTTGGGCTTCGGCCTCGGCGACCAGATTCAGGCTGTCGCGCACATACCAGCGTTCGCTGCGATATTTGTCACCTGCGCTGCCACTGGGAAAGCCAAAGTTATTCACCGCTACCAGATAGACCCGATCCCACTCCAGCCCTTTGGCCGCGTGCATTGTTGCCACCGTCACCTGTCCCGGCTTTGGTTGAAAGCCCATCGCTTCCTCAGAAAAGCCTAAGATGCGGCGGCGATTCTGCGCAATATTTTCCAATTCCCCAGCCAATTCGGGCATGCGCCAAGCCGGATTTTCGTTACTCAGTTTGGCCAGCAGCACGGCCAGCCGGTGGGTAAGCGCCAGGTCGGCTGGGGTGTTAAAGAGGTCGTTGCCCAAGGTTAGTAGCAGCTCATCAATTGGCAGAATTGTGGCGGCGGTCCAACGGCGCAGCGTTGTGCGAAAGGTTTCAATCATCGCCCGTAACTCATCCATGCCATCGAGCCAACCAATCGAGGCGAGCCAATCTACCTTGGCCGGAAAGAGAAAACTCTCTGGCTCGCGCAACTTGCGCAGCGCCGCGCCAAAGGTCGCTACTGGCTCTGGAATGACGGGGTCGGCGCTGGCTGCCTGTGCTGTTTCCGACGTCTCTGATTCCTCCGCTGCTGCGGCCTCGGCCTTGTAACGCGCCAACTGTCGTGGCCACCAGACCTCCAGCCAAACCCGTTCCAGATGGGTGGGCACGTGCGGTTGGGTGATGTAGCTGAGGACCACCGATAGCGCCAAGGCGGCGGCACGGGTGGCACTATCAGAGCGCAACAGGCTATCATCATAAGGCAAGCCGACCTGCTTTAGCGCTTCGGTCAGATGGAAGCCACGGCTATTCTCTGGCACCAACACGGCAATCGTCTGATCCTGATGTTCCGGCAGCCACCGTTTGAGGCTGGTGAGGATCGCGTCGGTCTCGGCTTCTGGGGTCATCGCCCGATCAAAGAGATAGACGGCGGGGTTGCCCGGTTCTGGATTGGGCTGTGGATCGCCTGATGGTGTCGGCTCAATATGCGGCGGGGTCAAGGCCAGCGCTGCCGGCAGCGTTGGGTGCTGTTGCGACCAGTCAATCAAATAGTTGGCAAGATCAATGATTGGCAAAGCGCTGCGCCCGGAGTTCGGCAGGGCACGCGATTGCTCGGCGTAGCGCGCCACAAACTGTTGCAAAAAGCGCGTGTCGGCACTTGTAAAGGTTGTATTGATCGCCTGGTTGGGATCGCCCACGCGCACCCAATTGCCGTGGCGTGCACTCAGGCGGCGCAACATCTCCTCTTGCAGCGCGCTTGAATCCTGCGCTTCATCTTCCAGCACATAGGGCCAGCGATCTTGCAGCCGCAGCAGATAATTTTCATCGGCATCGAGCGCACGGAGCGCCAGCACGATCAGATCATCAAAGTCGACCGCGCCGCGAATAAAGAGGCTGCGCTGATAGTCGGCATAGACATGCAAGCCAAAGTCGAGCAGTGGCCAGGTGCCAGATTGGTGGCGCAACTGTGCTTGCAATTCGTGGGGCTCGACGCGCAACTCCTTGCCGACGCGGATGACGAGGTTGGCAATATCAATCGCGTCATCAAGCAGATAGCGCTCAATGCGCCGAAAGTTTTGGAGAAACTCGGGCAGAATGTAGGGGCTAAAAACGTCCGGGTGGGTGCGCAGATAGGCGAGCGCGGCATCGCGCTTGACCTCGTTGGCAGTGCGCTCGTCGATAATGTCAAAGGTTTCGCTCAACCCGACCAACGCCGGCCGTTCGCGCACAATGTCGTGCGCCAGCCCATGGAGCGTGCGCACGCGATAGCCTACGCCGGGCAGCAACCCTTGCTCCTGACGCACAAAGGTGCCAATGCGGCTGCGGAAATTTTCAACGGCACTGTTCGTAAAGGTAACCACTAGAACTTCGCGGTCGTCGAGCGGCCCTTCACTCGCCAACTGCTCGACCAATTGGGCGGCGAGCAGGCTAAGTGTAAAGGTTTTGCCGCTGCCCGGCACCGCGCTGATCCCCATCGGGCCGCCCCGGTAGGCAAGAATGCGTTCCTGGGCGGGACGAGGAATAAAGGTGCGTGTGGGTTGTGGGGTCGGTGGTAGGCCTTCTTCGCTCATCTTACTGGTCCGGCCCAAGGATACGTACACCGCTTGGTGTTACCTCAGCAGACCACCCTTCGACTACTTGGCCGCTGCTATTGATATAGCGTACCTGCCACCAGGTCAAGCCATCGACCGTGGCTGGTCCACCGATGACAGCAACTTGCCCACCAGTGGGGATCCCAGCAATAATATCGCCATCCGGTTTACTCAAATGGCCGGGGGTCTGGCGAATCCGTACATTGGTGTTGGTAACATTGCGGAGTGTCGTGCCGGTACCATATTGGCCACCCCCGCTGCTGCTTGCGTTCACGGCACCAGCGAAGGCTGGATCTTGCGTGGGCGTGGGCGCAATCTCTGGTGGCACCCAGGCAGCTTCACCCCCCTGTAAAGAAGCGAGATCAAAGCGATCTGCCCCCGTGCTTAGGAGTAAAATGCCGAGGCTTGCCAGCGACAAAAAGAGAAAACTGAGCGCAAAGCCAAGCCAAAAGGGCATACGTGAAGGTGCTTTGCCTGTGCGATTGGCTGGGCTGCTAGGTGGTATCGTCGGCGGCGTTGGTGGATAGGGCTGTGGCCCAGCCACCGCTGATCGGGGCGGTTGGCTGCGGCGTTGCGGATAGGGAGCCGCCGCTTGGTCGTCCTGATAGGGCATACCCTGCGGTTGTGCTGACGGGGTTCGTGTGGGGTTCGGTGAGGCCGGTCGTGCCCCTAAAGGTGACCCCAGTGGTGATCGTGCCGGTGGGCGCGCCCCCTCCGTTGATTGGCCACGGTAGCGTTGGTCGGAAGTGTCATCTTCTGACCAACGCCCTGATTCGCCTCGTTGGGATTCACCACGCTCTGATTCACCACGTTGGGGCGGTCGGTAGGGCTGCTGCCCGTCAAATGGTTCTGGCGACGATTCTGGTGATGGCTCTGGCGCACGCCCAGGATTGCGTTGATCTGTCATAAATGGATGGAGAGATTAAGCACTCAGCGCGCCAAGAACGCGCAACACGCCAACGGCGTTCCCTTTACTGTCGATACTCGTATGTTGAACCAAAACATTGGCTTCGCGCCCATCATCAAAGCGCATATGCATCTTTTGGTCGCGATATAATTCCAACATCGTCTTGCCGGCATTGAGTTGGCTGGATTTGAAGTTGATCCGATAGGGGGCCGCGCTGTGGTTATCATTCATTTCCACCACGTGGACCTCATCCAACACTGCAACCGGATCGGTCTTGCCAGTCATATAGAGCATTGCCTTCATGGGTCTATCCTTTTATCATCGTTCTATGGTAACGATTCCGTCCACCCCCTCCCAACCTCCCCCACGCCCAGGGGCGGTTGCCTTTTAGGCGCAAGGGGAGAAGCTAGTGCTACCCTCCTTGATGTCGAGTTGATGTCGGGGAGGGGCCGGGATGAATCGTTACGTTCTATTGATCATGGCCGATCATCGGCCTTTGTTGCCAGTCGATACAAGCGTTATGTTTGACTCTATTGTAACAAAGGCGCAAAGATTCAGCCAAACGGCGTGGGTGAGATGTCGTATGCGAGTGTGGCGTTAGGCCAGCCCAGGAAAATAATGATCCACGAAGACACACGAAGACACACGAAGACACACGAAGACACACGAAGACACACGAAGACACACGAAGGATAAGCTTTTTCTTCGTGAAAATTCGTGCTGGGTCTCCTTTGGGCGCGTGGATGGTTTAAATTTTGGAGTGGCATTACTTTGGGGAGTAGTGGAATGTGAATCCGGAGAGATAGGTTAATGATGGTGCAACAGCTCTTCCGCGCCATCAAAGGCCAGTCGTCCATCCCAACGCACCGTGCGCGCGGCCATCGGTGTATCAACGAAGCCACGGATCCAAGCGATGACCGTTTCGAGTCCCGTGCCATCCTTCAAATTCGTAAAGATCCACGGCTTATCGGGGCGCATGCGGTTGGTGTCCTGCGTCATCACATCGAGCGACGCGCCGACATAGGGGGCAAGGTCAATCTTGTTGATCAGTAGCAGATCGGAGCGGGTAATGCCCGGCCCACCCTTGCGTGGCATCTTCTCGCCCGCCGCGACATCGAGCACATAGATCCAGGCGTCCACTAATTCGGGGCTAAAGGAGGCAGCAATGTTATCGCCACCACTCTCTACCAACACCAATTGCAGTCCAGGAAGCGTTGCCTCAAAATCGGCGATCGCTTCCAGATTCATCGAGGCGTCGTCGCGGATCGCAGTGTGCGGACAGCCGCCCGTCTCCACACCGCAGACACGGCTACGGTCGAGCACCGCTTCCCGGATCAGATACTCGGCATCCTCTTTGGTGTAAATATCATTCGTCACCACCGCCATATTATAGCGATCCGCCAATGCGCGGCTGAGACAGTGAACCAATGCTGTCTTGCCACTGCCAACCGGCCCAGCGACCCCAATGCGAATGGCGCGTTGCGTACCTAAAGTCATGGGACATTCTTTCTTCTACTACACCGACAGATATTCTTTTGCCTGTGCTTCATCAAAATTGCCGGCGGCCCCTTCGAGCACAATGTTGCCGGTCTCCATCATATAGAAGTAGCTTCCCACATGCAGGGCAAAATCGAGAAATTGTTCGACCAACAAAATCGACATATTGCCCTGCTCGCGCAGCCGTAGGATCACATTTTCGATATCCATCATAATCGACGGTTGGATGCCTTCGGTCGGCTCATCGAGCAGGAGCAATTTGGGGCGGCGCACAAGCACGCGGCCAAAGGCAAGTTGCTGCTGTTGCCCACCACTCAAGGTGCCGGCAACGCGCTTGCGCATCTCTTTGAGCACGGGAAAGATCGCGTAGACTTCCTCAATTGCTTCCTGATCAGGTTGGCGGGCATCGGTTGCCTCAAAGCCCATGAGTAAATTTTCATAAACCGTGAGATAGGGAAAGATACCTCGACCTTGGGGTACATAGCCAATGCCGGCGCGTGCCCGTTGACTCGTCGCCCAATGGGTCATATTCTCGCTGCCAAAATGCATCTCGCCGCGGCGCAGCTTGAGCAGACCCATGATGCTCTTGAGCAAGGTCGTCTTGCCCACCCCATTGCGCCCCATTAGACAGATCACCTGACCATCCGGCACTTCGAGGTTGATATCGTGTAAAATTTTGCTTTCGCCGTAATTGACGGCGGCGTTGGATATGGTTAGCATGGTTGTTTTTCCAGTTGTAGGGAAACAGGTAGACAGGGAAACAGGTAGACAGGGCTATACTACGTGTCTACGTGTCTACGTGTCTACCTCTGTACCGCTCTACCGCTCCCCCCGACTCCGCCCAATGTAAACCTCGATCACCTGCGGGTCGCTCTGTACTTGTGCGACCGGACCTTCGGTGAGGATACTGCCCAAGTGGAGGACAGAGACAATATTGGCATAGTTGCGTACAAATTCCATGTCGTGCTCAACCACGAGAACGGAACAACGCTTGGAGACTTCTTGGACGAGTTCCCCCGTGCGGTCGCGCTCGCGGCGGGTCATGCCGGCAACCGGCTCGTCGAGCAGCAGAAACTTGGGCTCCTGCATCAGTAACATGCCAATCTCCAGCCACTGCTTTTCGCCATGCGAGAGGATCCCCGCACGCACAAAAGCACGCTCCCAGAGCCCGACAAGTTCGAGCACGCCGTTGATCTTTTCATCGACACTGTCATCGGTCTTTTTGAAGAGACCGATCGTACCATCCTTGAAGCCGGCGGCTGTCTCCAGATTTTCATAGACAGTAAGCGGGCTAAAGACGGTTGGCGTCTGAAATTTGCGACCAATCCCTTTGCGTACCAGCTCATGTTCACTCGTGCGCAACACATTGACCGCTTCATCGAAGACGACTGTGCCCCGCTGCGGCCGAGTTTTTCCTGTCATCACATCGAGAAAGGTCGTCTTACCCGCGCCATTGGGGCCAATGACAAAGCGCAATTCCCCGCGTGCCATCGAAAAGTTCAGATCATTGAGCGCTTTAAAGCCATCGAAACTGACGGTCACCCCTTTGGCTTCGATTATTTTGCCACTTAGCGCAGGAGTACCATCTTTCGTCCCAGTGGTTGCGGCCACCATTGTTTCCATCACGACACTCATTGCACGCTTCCTTTGATGTTGTTAGCTGTGGCGCTGCTGCTAACTGTGGCGTTTGTGGCAACTGGTTTGGCCGGCGCACGATAGTAAGAGAGACCATGCTCGGACATCTCGATCTCTTCGCCGGAGAAGCGCACGCGCAGACGATTAAAGAAATTAACCAATGTGCCAACGATGCCGGCTTTGAAAAAGATCACACCGATCACAAAGAGCAAGCCAAAGAAATATTGCCAGATATCTGGATAGGTTTCGCTAAAGTAGCTGCGTGCATAGCTTACCGCCAGCGCACCGATGATCGCGCCAAAGAGGGTGCCACGCCCACCAATCGCTACCCAGATCACCATCTCAATCGAGGGCACAACGCCCATGCTCGACGGCGAAATAATGCCGACTTGAGGCACAAAGAGCACACCGGCCAATCCAGCAATCGCCGCCGATGTCACAAAGACGACCGTCTTGATCAGCACCGGATCATAGCCGAGGAAGCGCACACGGGCCTCATTTGTATTGAGCGCCACCAACATGCGCCCGAAGCGCGAATCGGTCATCCAGGTTGTTAACAAATAGACAAGTACTACGCAGATGACAGAGGCAAAATAGAAGCCATGTTGCATTTCCGGAGAGAGCAGGGAATAGCCAAAGATTTGGGCACTGCCGAGGTTGGTAATGCCGTTGGTCCCACCTGTATAAGCCTGTTGGCCGATAAACCAGATGCTGGTTAACAGGGTGAGCGCCTGCGTGATAATCGAAAAATAGACGCCTTGGACCCGGCTGCGAAAGACAAAGTAACCAAGAATCCCCGCGATCAACGCCGGCACCAAAATGGCGGCCAGGATCGCAAAGATTGGGTTTTGAAAGGGGACCCAAAACCAGGGAAGTTTCTCTAGCCCACTCCAAAACATAAAGTCGGGTAACTTGCCGCCAGAGGATTGCAATTTGAGATACATGGCAAACCCATACGCACCCAACCCAAAAAAGAGCCCCTGCCCCAAACTCAGCATCCCACCATAGCCCCAGATCAGATCGAGCCCCAGGGCAATGATCGCATAGGTTAAAAATTTGCCGAGTTGGCTGAGGCGAAAATCGGAGAGATATTGCGGTGCCAGCAGTAGCACAACCAGTAGCACAACCATCGGCAACCAGCGCAATAGCCCAAACCACGAAATATTGATTCCACGCTTACCCATCTTGTTCCATCCTCTATTTCGACAAGAAACCATTTTGACAAGATGAAGGCAGCAGTGGGGTTGGAAACCCCCTGCTAACAGCGAGAAGCCGCCTCAACGGCTGGAAAACAAGCCTAGCGCCTGAGAGCGCTTCTCGCTGTTAGCAAGGGATTTTAATCCCATTGCGTTAGGCCAACCGTGTCATCCAGTCCATCTTGTCCTAATCTTACCGTGTCTGCAAGGCGGCCAACCCTGACGGTTTCCATTGTAAGAAAGCAATAATCAGCAAAAGGACGAGCACCTTGCCGACGGTGGCACTTGTCCCCAATTCTAGTACTGTATTCAAAACGCCAATCAGCAAGGCTGCCAGGATCGTCCCCGGCAGGCGACCAACGCCACCGAGTACGACGACCATAAAGGCGTCCACAATATACGCGGTCCCCAATGCCGGCCCCACCGAGCCAATTTGGGTGAGTGCGACGCCCGCAACCCCTGCCAATCCGGTGCCGAGCGCAAAGGTGCTGGCATCGACCCAACGCGAGCGTACGCCCAAGCACGACGCCATTTCACGGTTCTGCATCACAGCCCGCAGCCGACGCCCGCTGATGGTCCGATAGAGATAATAATAGACGGCAATAACAACCACAATGACGAGGGCAAAAATAAAGATGCGCTTGTAGGGCAGCAGGATTGCGTTGCCAATATCAACCCCACCGGAGAGCCACATCGGGCTGCTGACGTTGACATTGGGGGCACCGAAGATGCTGCGCGCGGCCTGTTGCAGAATCAAGCCGACGCCCCAAGTTGCCAGTAATGTATCGAGTGGCCGCCCATAGAGATGACGCACCAGCGTTACTTCCATCAGCGCGCCTAAGGCCGCAGCAACCAAAAAAGCGGCCGGCAGAGCCAGCAAAAACCAGAGCCCCAATTCCACGCCACCCAGCAGACTGGCAAAGGTCTGCTGAAAAAGATAGGCGACATAGGCACCGATCATAATAAACTCGCCATGCGCCATATTGATGACGCCCATCAGCCCAAAGGCAAAAGCCAACCCCAGTGAGACGAGGAGCAAGATGGAGCCGAGGCTCAGGCCATTAAATGCTTGTAAGATAATTGCGTTCATAGTGAGTAGGTAGACAGGTAAATAGGTAGACAGGTAAATAGGTAGACAGGTAAATAGGTAGACAGGTAAATAGGTAGACAGGTAAATAGGTAGACAGGTAAATAGGTAGACAGGTAAATATAGTTCGTCAGAAAAAGATCCGTAATGGCATCCATTTTTCGTAGGATCACGGTATACCGTGATCCTACGAAAAATTATCTGAACGTCTATAGGTAAGCAAGTATATCGGTAGATAGAGGAGAGGGGATACAGGCAAATAGCGTTATAGATAGATGCACAAATATTTAGGGAAACAGAATACAATACCTGTTTACTTATCTACCTGTTTCCCTATTTCCCTGTTTCCCTATTTCTGCTATGATAGCAGTGGGTGTGTTCGATGCGTTAGCTTTCCTGCCGATGATAAACCCATCGGGTGAGCCGGGAACGATAGCGTCATGCGAATGCACCCACCGCCGATCAACTACGACAAATTACAATTTTACTGCGTAGCGCGCTCAGCCAAACCAGCGGCCCACGGAATGTTCTTTAGGAACGGATCTGGCTTGACGGGGTCGGTGCTGGCGTAGACTTCATCGATCAGCCCTTCCGCATTGATCTGACCAATCCGCACGTACTTATAGGTGTGCTGGTTTTCTGGGTCCACTTTGACGAGCCCTTCTGGTGCCTGGTATTCGATCTCGCCACTTTGAGCGGCTTCACGCACGGCATCGACTTCGGTGCTACCGGCCTTTTCGACCATGGCTTTCCACAGATAGACCCCAAAGTAGCCAGCTTCAATCGGATCATCCGTCACACGATCTTCCCCATAGGCTGCTTTGTAGGCTTCAACGAAAGCCGCATTCTCTGGTGTATCGGTCGTCTGGTAGTAGTTCCATGCGGTGTAGTGGCCAGCGATATTTTCTGCACCAATGCCACGGACTTCTTCTTCGGCAACGCTCACCGAAATAACGGGCAATGATTCAGCGGTGAAACCGGCATCCTTGAATTGCTTGAAGAAGGCGACATTGCTATCACCATTCAACGTATTGAAGATCGCATCTGGTTTGGCTTCCTGAATCTTGCTGATGATCGTGCTGAATTCAGTGCCTCCCAACGGAACATATTCTTCACCAGCCAATGTCACACCGGCATCTTCGAGTTGTGCCTTAATGATCAGATTGGCGGTGCGGGGGAAGACATAGTCAGAGCCAAGCAAATAGATGCTCTTGGCACCCAGGGTGTCGATCAGATATTGAACGCCAGGGATAATTTGCTGGGTCGGCTCGGCACCGGTGTAGAAGATGTTGGGCGAAGATTCTAGCCCCTCATATTGCACGGGGTAGAAGAGCAGGCCATTCAACTCTTCAAAGACCGGCAAGACGGCTTTGCGGCTGGCGCTCGTCCAACAGCCAAAGACGACAGCGACCTCATCCTGCTGAATCAGCTTGCGTGCCTTCTCGGCGAAGGTCGGCCAATCGCTGGCCCCATCTTCGATGACTGGCTCGATCATTTTGCCCATAATCCCACCGGCGGCATTGATCTCATCAATCGCCAAGAGGGTGGCATCCTTGACGGACACTTCGCTGATCGACATGGTACCGCTCAGCGAGTGCAGAATCCCAACCTTGATCGTCTCTCCTTCAGGGGCTGCTGCTTCGGCCGGTGCCTCAGTTGCTGCGTCCGCGGGTGCTTCGGTTGCGGCGGCTTCTTCGGCGGCGGTCGGCTCGGCAGCGGCAGGCGCACCACCACCACAAGCGCTCAACGCAAAGATGACAAGCACGAGTAGCAGGTGGAGCCATAAAGCTTTCCCGGCTGAACTGTATCTCCGTTTGGACATACGTAACTTCCCTTTCTGTTTTCGGTTGTAGAACTACAATTGAATAGAATTGAGCGTCATCATGCATGGCTGCGGGCAAAACATGGCACAACAGAGCAGCCAAATGAGGGGAGTAAGTGCCGATTGCACACTTACCAATACCAATTGTACCGCTCTCCCAATTGTGATGCATTGTACAATCGATCTAGGAATCATTGTTGCGCATTGTGCGGATTGTACAATAGTAGGTTTTTACCATGAGTAGTGGTTTTTTTGATAATGATTGTTGCCGTACAGATTGTGCGAGTAGCACAAGATGGAAATGGGGTAAGCAAAGCGATAGCACCAATTGTCTCGTCTGCGATGAGTGGGTGAACTGGTTGACAGTAGCTCTGCTTTCTCCTATAATAGTAATATTCAGCGCATTTACAGCGGTTGCTCCTAACAGACCATTGGCAGCTCAGCGAGTTGCTGTACCACAAGCCGCAAAACGAACATACAGCCGAAAAGAGTTCGTGCCATGACGAAGAGCCGCAATCCCCAGCCAAACTTCTCCAGTGCCACCATCGTCTTATTCATGATTGTTTTGGGGAGCAGCGGCCAATCATGATGATGTCGTTCCACAGACTACCAACCAACGTCAAAGCGAGCGAGCCGGGGGCTTTGACCGGGGGCTATCACCGCGAAGGATATGCCATGCGTAGATATGGTATATCGGTTCTCCTGCTCGTCCTCTCTTCGCTATCTGCAACGGTCATGCGTGTAACCCCAATTCGTGCTGATGAAGGTGCGCTTGTGCCTTATATCTATCGGATCAAAAGTGATAATTGTACCCATGCACCGCTAGCGCGTCGCCAAAGCGGCTTTCGCGTAGCAGGTATTGCTGGTATTGTCACTGCCTTGCATGGCGTAGCCGACTGCACAACCTTGAGTGCGATTGGTGAAGCCGATGAGGAATTCTTGACGGACCTAGTGATCGTTGCCGTTGACATTGAACGGGATGTTGCGCTCTTAAGTTCACCGGAACTGGCAAAGCAACCCAAGCAAGGGTTGCTGCCGGCAGAGCTATCCACCGAGATCCTACTGACAAGCCCGTTACGCGTTGTGGGGTATCCACTCGGCTTGGACACACAAACTGTCGATATGACTGCGCCGGTGAACACGATTGGCTCGTTGGATGATCTGATTCCCGATGCACAAGAGAGTGTTGAATTTCTCAAACGTAACAGCCCCAGCATCCGTGTTGAGGTCCTCAATCTGCAAGTACAATTACACCCTGGCCATGCCGGTTCGCCGGTGATCGATGAAGAGGGGCATCTCGTTGCCATGAGTGATGGCGGTTTGCGTGATACGCCGGAAGCGCACAGTTGGGCGATGCTTTGGTCGGATGTTGATCTCCAGATGGTGGATAACGATCGTACGCAAAAAGCATTGAATACACTTGCTGCTAGAGAGGTTAGTGCCCTAGCGCTTTCCAGTACCTACCCGACACAACTTGAGGAAGAGAAGGGCGCTGTTACCTATCAGGTGCGCGTGGTGGATGGGGCAAATGTGCCCATTGCGAATGTGGAAGTTTTGTTGACCCATGACGAAGGATATGAAGTTGGCTATACCGATTCAGAAGGTTTCTATCGCTTTCAGCTGTCAACCACGATCGATTATGCCCAAAGCCAGATTCAGGTGGAAGCAGTGGGCTACGAACGCTACAGCCGTACGATACAGACGCCTTTACGTCGAGTTGGTGTAGAAACGTTCTCCTTGACGGCAATTCAACCCACAGCCACCGCAACTCCCATTGCGACTCCCACTGCGACTTCCACCATGCTACCAACCGCCACACCGAGCGCTTCGCCGGCAGTTGCGAATCAGCAGATCTGTGAGTTCGCCTTTCTTGTGCTCAATGCACAAACGGAAGAGCCAATCAAAAGCGCTACCGTGTTGGTCATTCTTGGCGTACGCCAAGAGAGTGGTGTAACGGATTCAACCGGCTATTATCTGGCCAAGCTGCCCTGTGATAATGTGCGATCTGTAGATGCTCATATACGTGTTTTTGTGGATGGGTATGCTTCCTATAACAGAAGCATCAATCTGATTGGCCAACTTACCGAAATTTTATTGGACCAGAAAGTCACGCCCACGCCCACAGAAACGCTCGCGCCGCCGACGCCAATCGCAACACCGACGCCCGAACTGACCGAACTCAGCCTTGGGGATTGGGTGGAGGCCGTGGCATCGCTGCGCATTCGGGCGTACCCAGGCACCGATGCCACAGTGCTAGAAACGTTGCCGCGCGATGAGGTTTTCCGTATTGCTGATGGCCCTGAAGGAGCAGACGAACTTATCTGGTGGCAACTCGCCGAGATCGATGGCACGGTGCGCGGTTGGGCCGCCTATGTGGTCGATGCCGCTGGCCCTTCCCTGACACGTATTAGCGCACGGAGTGCCACCCCCAAATCGCCAAGCGCTACGGCGCAACCGGGGGCGCAACCGGGGGCGCAACCGGGGGTGCAACCGGGGGTGCAACCCACAGTTTCAAAGGCTATGTTAGAAATTGTCAACCCACAGTGGGGTGAATCGATCAGTGGCCCGTATGAAATTCGGTGGCATTATGCTGGTACGTTGGGGCCAAATCAAGGCTTTGATCTCGTTCTCTGGTATCCCAAAGAACCAAAGCGTTGGGGCATTGTCGATGCTAAGGAGCTTGCGCAAAAGCTGGTCAATCATGGCAATGGCGAGTATAGTGTGACCCTGAATGTTTCATCCGCCCCTTCGGTAGAACATTATTGTGACGCCTCCTATTTGCTTTATGTGACTGTGATTCAAGTTGAGCCCTACGCCCGTATTGGCCCAGAGTCAGGCATGGTCGATGTGCGGGTTCGCTCGATCTCTGGGGTGTGTGGATGAGTCAACAGGCTTCCTTGTATTCATGGAATAATGTACAGCGCCGATGGCATGCATTGCCCCCTGGGCGATACAGCTCTATTATTATTGCGCTCTGCTTTGGCCTGCTGCTGACTTTGCCTAGCCAGGCGCAATCGCTGCTGACCAATCCCAATCCATACGTTCTGCGTATTACAAGCAAAGGATGTACCCATTCGCCTACAGTGCGTCGCCAAACTGGCTTTCGCGTGCAAAAGATGCCAGGGATTGTCACTGCCTTACATGGCGTCCTTGATTGCACCACGATTGGCGCAGTGAGTGATGATGGTCAGATCGTTCTCACGGATCTGCAGCTAATGAAAGTCGATATCGATCATGATATTGCGCTGCTCTGGTCACCGTCGTTTGATCGACTGGTGGATATTGACGGTTCCACAGCCGATGGGCTCGTCCCCTCGACCCTTTCTAGTCGCGTGATTCTCAGCACAACGCTAGAGATCATTGGCTATCCGCTGGGGCTAGAAAAGCAAGATGCCGATACCATCGAACGGGTGCGGGCGATTGAATCACTGGACGACACGATTCCCGATGCCGAAGAACCGGCTGAGTTTGTCCGTCGCAAGAGCCCAAGCATCACGGTTGATGTGTTGAACTTGCAGGCGCAACTGCTGCCCGGCCACTCTGGTGCACCGATTCTCGATGACAAAGGACATCTGGTGGCGGTGGGTAGTGGTGGCTTACGTGGCGGAACCGTTGCGCGCAGCTGGGCTATGCCTTGGTCTGATGTTGTGCTTCAGGATGTTGAATCGGCCGAGATTCGCCAACGGGTGGCGACATTGGTCGAGAACGATCCACAACGCGCGCTTGGATTTTCCAGCACTTATCCCGAACAAGCGAACACAGAGACCGGCTTTGCTATCTATTCCGTGCACGTCACCGACCGCAACAGTCTGCCAATTGAAAGTGCCGAGGTAACGCTTGCCCATACCCAGGGCTATGAGATTGGTTTTACCGATTCCGAAGGCTTTGCAATCTTTTGGCTCAACGTGGCGCTTGATTACACATCTAGCACGCTGTTGATCGAAGCGTCGGGCTATCAGTCTGTTAGCCGGACGATTGTCAATCCTGCGCAAAAAAAGGGGGTGGAAGAATTCCACTTGGTCGATAGCGCCGTGGAAGCAACGCCCACAGCGACGTCAACGTTGACGCCCACAGCGGCACCACCCCAACCGACCATATCCGTGGCCAATCAAGTCTGTGAATTTGCTTTCCTGGTGCTCGATCGGCAGAATAATCGGCCAATTCGCCAAGCCGAAATTACAGTGACACTGGCTGGGCGTATTGATGTGGGGCAGACCGATTCCACTGGCTTCTATGGCTCTAAATTGCCCTGCGCCGATCCCGCGGAGGCGACAGTACAGGTGCGCATTCGTGCCGTCGGCTATGAAGCATATTCACAGAGTGTGTTCGTGATTGGCGAGACCAAAGAGATTTTACTAACCTTGCTTGCCACATCAACACCGACCCCTACCACCACGCCCAATGTGCCACCGACGGCGACCCTCACACCACGCCCAACGCCCTGTGATATTGCCAGTAATCCCTATGGGCTAAGCGGGCGGCAGGCAGAGCGGGTCGCCTGCCCCGCACAGGATTGGATCGCCTCGCGCGGGGTGGTCACGCAACAGTTTGCCGGCGGCTTTATGATTGTCTTTGATGACCCCGCCAACAATGACTTTCAGACGCGCAACCCGCAGCGCAAAACCTATATTCTGGCCGATGATGGCCGGGCCTGGCGCGTCTATTTTGAATCCGCCGATTTGTGGCAGAGCAGCTCTCCAAACCCTGACGATTGGTACAGTTGCGATGCGGCACCTGGACTGCGACCGGTCGAATCCGGCGTGCCCTGGCGCGGCTTTGGCCTGATCTGGTGCACCTATCCACAGATCCGCCAGGCGTTGGGTGCTGTGCTGACGGACGAGACCAAAGCCAACGCCTCCTTTCAATCCTATTACCGCGGGCGTGCGTTTCAGATCCAAGGCGAAATGGCTGTGTATGTGGTCTTTCTTGACGCCGACGATGAGACGATTGATAATCTATATCTCACAGGGACATGGGAAGTACGTGCCGGAGAATCAAACGAGGGCGATGGATCGACTGTGCCCACACCCAGGCTAACGGCAACCCCAGTACGGCCTGCCACCTTTCATACTACAGTGACCGCCGATTGCAACGATACCAAAGGCCAGGTCTGGTTTGCCGGCGCTGTCACGCGCAATGGGCAGCCGGTGAATGGTTACCGAGTGCTCTTTAAATCGGCCAAAGTCCCCGGCAACGAACCGGCCACCGCGCCGGCCATCACCGGCCTGCATACCGATCATCCCACTTGGGCCGCTGGCACCTATGAGCATCTGGTCGATGCCGCCAGTTGGTTGGCAAAGCCCAAATCGTTGCAGATCTGGCTAGAAGACGGGAGCGGTCGCGTCGTCTCCGATTATGGCTATTGGGAGACGGATGGCGCGACCGGTGCGTGTAATAAGGCTGTTGTTGACTTTGATTGGCCTTGATACCTTTGCTTGGTGGCTTTGTGTTCTATTGGCGCTGTTTTGCAACAAGAACTACTAGACAGTTAAGGGGGAGATAAGTGGTGAAGGGTAACCGTGCGCGCATTGTCCGATCCATCCTGTTTGCTCTCTCCGCCATGCTTGCGGCTTGTTCAGTGCCGACGCCCTCATCGGCACCCAATGTGCCTGTGACACCGATTGTTCTAAGCGAAGAAGCTGCCCTGCCCACGGCAACTATAGATCCAAAAGCAGAAGTGGCTACCGATCTGTACGTGCTCTCCCCCGATACAGGGTCACGGAAGGATCGATATTTGATTGAGGGCTCCGGTGTTGGCTCATATAGCGTGGGGGCGGATTTACTGGTCTATGGTGAACTCAATCCAGGCAATGAAGTGGCAATTGCACTCCTGAAGGTTGTCGGCAAAAATCCCACATCGCTCACCGCGCAAGCGATTCTCGTCGATCCCAACAGTGAGATCAGAGTACGGATGCGTGTTGACGGCAATCTTGCCTATCTTTCAGCGAGTCAACTGGTGCCCGTCTTTGTCTATGCCGACGGCTACCTGTTGCGACCCAACCGCATTCGCTTGCGCCCTGACCATGTATTGACGGTCGGGGCACAGTTGCAAGCGCTGGAATTCGAGCGTATCAACGAAGAGATTGTCGACGCCCTGCCCACCAATACGATCATGCAGATTACGGGTATTGGCTTTGATGGACAGATCGCCAGCGTGGAGTTGCTAACCGGCACGTGGCCACTGACCGGTACGATTGTTGCACTGGTGGCTACACCGCCGACCGCAACCGTACCCCCCATCGTTGCCGAGCCGCCAACGGCAACGGTGACCATGGTAATACCCCCACCAACCGCTATTCCACCAACCGAAACCCCATCGCCCCCCAGTGCTACAACACCCTGTTCCTTTGCCTTTCTCGTGCTCGATGCCCAAACCGAAGCGCCGATAAAAGGTGCAACCGTGGCCGTGATCGTAGGCGTTCGCCAGGATACGGGGGCAACTGATTCCGTTGGCTACTATTTGGCGAAGTTACCCTGTGATGGCGTGCAGGCGGTGGATGCGCGGGTGCGGGTCTTTGCGGATGAGTATGGAGCCTACAATCGAACTATTTTTCTGCGTGATGAGACCACTGAGATACTTCTGGAGCGGAAGACAAGCGCTGCGTCGACGCCAACAAGTACATCATTGTCGCTGCCGACCCCGACGCTGCTGCCACCGCCACCGCCCACGGCATTGCCGTCGGCAACACCCACTGTCGCCTGTCAGTTTGGTGTTGATCCCATGCTCGTCGCTATTTGGAGTCCAGAGTTGGGGTGCGCGTTATCCAGTGCGCAGATCAGTTGGGCGTCTTATACGCCCTACGAACGCGGCCTGATGATGTGGCGAGAGGATACGCGACTGATCTATGGCTTCTTTCAAAATGGTGGATGGCAGGCAGTCCAAGATCTATTCCAGGAGGGAATGCCAGATATGCCCAATCCCAATCGCGGCGATCCGCCACCTGGGTTGCTACATCCCATCCGCGGTACTGGGCTAATCTGGGCAACCAATGAAGCCTTCTATCAAAATCTCGGGTGGGCGAGAACGCAGCAACGGGGATTTTGTGCGCGCATCCAAAATTTTGTCAACGGTTTTATTGTTCAGGAAAGTGGCATAGAGGCCTGTTTTGATGGCAAATCAAATCAGCAACAGTCTTCACGAGCGAAGGAGGCAGAATTCGATTTTCGCTTTCTGAAAGCGTACAATTCCAATCAATGGTCGCGCAATTGATTGATTGCGCCGACGGTCTTTCAGTTGCGGGGAGTTTGGTTGCATTAGAATACAGTCTGCTCATCCTCGAACGACTGTCTTATGCTTGGGCAAACCTGTGATCAAAGGGAGCCGTATTCCGGTTGAGCGATTGATCCGTAAGTTGAGTGAAGGCGCGCTGGTTGAAGAGTTGCTCGATGCCTACCCACGGTTAGTCGTCGCCGACATTCACGCTGCATTGGCCTATGCCGCGGCAACGCTGGCCCATGAGACGATTACTCTGGAGCCGGCATAATGACGCCTGCTGACAAGCCATTGCGTTTCATGGCTGGATGAGTGCTGTGATTTCGCTGTGGTACGCGCACTACGCGCCGAAGGTTATGACGTCTTTGCCGTGGGAGAAGTCATGCAATCCTCAGTCGATCGTTCACTGCTTGACATGGCAGCCGAGGGCGACCGTATCCTGTTGACTGAGGATAAAGACTTTGGCTGGCTGGTCTATGTTGGCAGTGCGCAATCTGCTGGGGTAATTCTGATCCGCTATCCCGGCGATGCCGGTGAATACACCATTGGCGTTTTCCGCATCAGCCCCGTCGCGCCGGATGAAGTCGCGCCGACGGTCTTTCAGTTGAAAGGGAGCACTACAGCGGATTAGGGGAGTAACGGATTGTGATTATCCCGTGACAAATCCGTTGCTCCCACCATCTGTTGTAGTGTTTACCCAGCCTCGTCACCTCTGCACCGCTCACTATCACCTTCACTCGCCCACCGCCGGCCAATACACCATCGGCCTCTTCCGCATCAGCTTGGTCGCGCCGCTTAACAATCTGTCGCTCCCCCAATCAGTTGTTCTGTTTTACCCTGCCCCGCCACCACAAATCAATCGCGCAGCACTTTCTGCAAAATATCAACAAAGCGCTCAATCTCTGCTTCTGTGTTGTAATAGTGCACGGACGCCCGCACTACTGCGATCAACCCGCGCTGCTGAAACGAGACGAGGCTGCCCGATCCGCTGGAAGCTGACACATTGATCTTGTGAGCCGCCAACGCCGTTTTGATCGCATCAGCAGCGCATTGATCGGCCATAAAGGTAACAATGCCACACTGCTCCACCCCTTCATCGGTAACGCGCACGCCGTCGATGGCAGTCAGCTTTTTGCGCAACGTCGCGGCCAACGCATAGACCCGCGCTTGAATCGCCTCAATGCCCCAGCCCAACGCATAATCGATCGCCACACCCAGTGCGGCTTTGCCGGCAAAGTACTGCTCCCAATTTTCAAACCGTTTGGCATCAAGGCGCAGTTGGTAGCTGGTGGGGCTGAGTAGGGTGGCGGCATGTTGATCGAGCATGGGCGGCTCGAGTCGCTCGATCCAGCCATGCCGCACATAGAGCAACCCTGTACCACGCGGCCCGCGCAGATACTTGCGCCCGGTGCCACTCAATAGATCGCAACCGAGCTCATCGACATCCAAGGGCAGTTGCCCCACCGCCTGGCAAGCATCCAAAAGGTAGGGAATCCCGGCTGCTTTGGCGAGTTGGCCAACTGCTTTGGCCGGGTTGACCAGGCCGCCGCCCGTGGGAATATGGCTAATCGAGATGAGCTTGACGCGGTCGTCGATCAGGTTGGCGAGAGCGCGGATATCGATTTGACCATAGTCGTCGTTTGGCACAAAGACGATCTCGACGCCGGAGCGTTTGGCCTGTTGCAGATAGGCGACCACATTGCTGCCATATTCGGCAACTGCCGTTACGATACGGTCGCCGGGCTGAAAGGTAAACGCGTAGAAGGCCATGTCCCAGGCACGTGTCGCATTTTCGACATAGGCAATTTCATCGGGATGGCAGTGGAGCAGCTTTGCCGTGGCACTGTAAAAGTTGTCCAGGGCTGCGGCTTGGGCGGCGGCGGTCTCATAGCCGCCGCGTTGTTCTTCTTGATGCAGATAGCTGTGGAGCGTATCGCTGACCGGGATTGGCATCAACGATGAGCCAGCGTTGTTAAAGTGGATCAGCGCTTCAGCGGCACGCGTTTCGGCGCGGGCGCGTTGAATATCGAATGGTTGCATGGACTTACATTCTTTCTCGTCCTAGCGGGACGGTTGTCGTTAGGATAGCAGGGGGAAAACACGCTTCTTGCTTAAATGTTCTCTGGGAGTAACTACAACCACACAGCCACCCCCTCCCAACCTGCCCCGCAAGCAAGGGAGGAGTTTTGCTCCCCTGCTCGCGGGGAGGGGCCGGGGGTAGGGTGAGTCGTAGGAGTTGCCTATACGATAACGGTTATCAGTACGAGGATTATAGCACAGCGCTTAGCTGTCCCTGCGCATCAAAGCAACTATCGCCCAACGCCGCTGCGTGCTATAATGGCCCAAGTCAATTTTTGGGTTATGGATGAGAGGAGATCCCTCTCTAGAAAGCCGCGCAATGTCCAGTTGGTTTGCCCCGCCTCATGCTCTTCTTGTTTACGGAGACGTACGGTCCATTACAGAAGGAATCTGCCAATGAGTCTCCGCGAATTTACCGTTGCCAATGAATATCAATATGATCACCGGTCGCCACTGCGCTGGCTGACGTCGCATATCATGCGCTACCGCGTCTTGCTGGTCACTTTTTTGCTCACCACCGTCGGCATGGCCTCGTCACAAAGCATGTCCGCTGTGATGGTGGGGCGCGCCTTTGACACAGTGATCCAAGGCGCGGGTGCAGCCGCTTTGACTGTGGCCGCGCTGTTGGTTGTGGCGGCTTATGTCGGCTATGGTCTATTTGACATCGTCAACAGCATGGCGATCCGCGTGCTCGCGCAGCGAGTCGAGCGCGACGCTCGCGATGAACTTTACCTCAGCCTGTTGAGCAAAAGCCAGACCTTTCATGGCCGCCAACGGGTCGGCGATCTGATGGCGCGTGTCACCAACGATGTGCAGCAGGTTAACCAATTTGTCAGCCCAGCCTTGGGCATGACGACTGAATCGCTGCTCACGCTGATCATTCCCTTGATCACGATTGTGACGCTCGATTTCAAATTGCTGCTGATGCCGCTACTCTTTCTCACCGGCCTGACCTTTGCCCTGCGCTATCACAACCAAAATCTGCGTCCGGTCGCCGGCATGTTGCGGGCGCGCTTTGGCTCGATGAATGCAGGGCTAGCGGAGACGATCACGGGCATCGAAGTCGTCAAAGGCTTTGCGCAAGAACCGGCCGAAGAGGCCCGTTTTCGCGATAATGCCAGCGGCTATCGCGATGCCTTTGTCAAAGAGGGGGAGGTCAACGCCCGTTATTTGCCGCTGTTGCTCTATGGCATTACGGTTGGGTTGGCCTTTGGTCATGCGCTCCTGCTCTTTCGCCAGGGGGCCATTTCGGTCGGCCAGGTCATCACCTATATGGCGCTGCTGGGCACGCTGCGCTCGCCGGTCCGCTTTTTGCTCAATACCTCTTCCGTGGTGCAACAGAGCTTGGCCAGCGCCCGCCGTATCCTAGAGATGATTCTGACCGAGACGGAACTCGACCAGAATAGTGCCGGCACCATGAAAGCGATGCAAGGCGAGATCGTCTTCGACCATGTTAGCTTTAGCTACAATGCCGACGCTAGGGAACCGATGGCTTCGACAGTCTCAGAACGAAGCTCAGCCAACGGCCATCTGGTGTCCGCTGAGCTTATCGAAGCGGTCGTTCTGCATGATATCTCCTTCCACGCCAAGCCCGGCCAGACGATTGCGATTGTCGGCCAAACCGGTGCCGGCAAGAGCACGCTGACCAAATTGCTGAACCGTACCTTTGACACCACGGGGGGGCGGGTGCTGATTGACGGCGTCGATGTACGCGACTGGAGCATGGACAGTCTGCGTGCCCAGATCGCCACGATTGAGCAGGATATCTTTCTCTTCTCACGTACGATTGCTGAAAACATTGCGTTTGGTGCCCGTGGTTCCGTGACCCAGGAACAGATCGAAGCGGCGGCCAAAGAAGCCCAAGCGCACGATTTTATTATGAGCTTCCCCGAGGGCTATGAGACAGTGATTGGTGAACGGGGCGTCATGCTTTCGGGCGGTCAACGTCAACGGTTGGCAATCGCGCGTGCCTTTCTCAGCGACCCACGCATTCTGGTCCTCGACGACTCGACCAGCGCCATTGACAGCAACACCGAAGATCAGATTCAACGTGCCATGCGCCGCATCCTTGAAGGGCGCACCACGCTCTTGATCACCCACCGCCTCTCGCAGATTCGCAGTGCGGACCAGATCCTGCTCATGAAAAATGGCCGCCTGATCGGCCATGGCACCCACGACAAGCTCATGGCTGACAGCGCTGCTTACCGTCAGATCTTCGTCCGCGACGAGGTGCCGGTGCACACTAATGGGCATGTGCAGCAGATGACACAGGTGGCCGGTGGCAGATAGCAAGTGGCAGGTGGCGGGTAGCAGGTGGCAGGTGTGTTACCCTTCACCATTTACCATTTACCATTCACCACTTACCATTCACCACTTACCATTGTCAATTGATTATTGATCATTGAAAGAACAACTTTATGGGCATCATGGGCGGCCTACAGGCCGAAGAGTACGACCGCAGTTACAGTGACTATGAACTGGTACGGCGCATTACCAACTATTTCCGGCCAGAACTCGCCAAGGTGGGGCTGGTCGCCGGGATGGTCACGCTGATCTCGCTCAGCTCGACCGTCTCTCCGATTATTATTTCGCGTGGGATCGATCTGCTGTCGGGCAATCCGCAACTGCAACTGTTGCTAAGCCTGGCCGCGGTGGTGACGGTGCTCGGCGCATTGAACTGGTGCTTTAGCTTTGTGCAACAGTGGTTCTCGGCGCGTGCTGTCGCCAATGTGGTGCTGGCGCTGCGCGAAGATGCCTTCCGTGCTGTCATGCGCCGCGACCTCTCCTTCTATGATCAACATGCCTCTGGACGGATTGTCAGCCGCGTCACCTCGGACACGCAAGACTTTGCCACCGTTGTCACGCTGACCGTCGACTTGCTCAGCCAACTCGTATTGGTTGGGGTGATCAGTGTGGTGATGCTGACGCAAAATGTGCAGTTGGCGCTCATTACCTTCTTGCTGGGGCCAATCGTGGTGACCATTGCCCTCGTCTTTCGGCGGTTGGCGCGGCGGGTGATGCAGCAATCGCAGCGTGCCCAGGCGACCGTTAACGCCACGATCCAAGAGACAATCAGCGGCATTGCCGTCGCCAAGAACTTCCGCCAGGAAGCGACGATCTACAACGACTTTCGCACCATCAACGAGATGGCCTACAATGTCCAAATCCGCCGCGTCGCCGTCTTTGGCAGCATCTTCCCGCTGCTAAACACCGTCTCTGGTATCGGCGTCGCCACGATTATCTATGTCGGCGGGCTGATGGCGATCAACAAGAGCATCTCGGTCGGCGAATGGTATCTCTTTATCCAAACGCTGACGATCTTCTTCTACCCGATCACCAGCATCGCCTCCTTCTGGAACCAATTCCAGCAAGGGTTGGCGGCAAGCGAACGGGTCTTTGCGCTGATCGACGACGAGCCGCTGGTGGTGCAGACGGCGCAGGAGCCGGTGGGCCGGCTGCGTGGCGAAATCATTTTTGACGATGTAACCTTTAACTATAGCACCGGGCGCAATACGGTCCTGCAAAATTTCTCGCTGACGATTCCCGCCGGCGAGACGCTGGCGATTGTCGGCCACACCGGGGCGGGCAAATCGAGCCTCGTCAAGCTGCTCATGCGCTTCTACGAGTTTCAGGGGGGGACGCTGCGTATCGACGGCCGCGACATTCGCACCCTCGACTTGGGCGAGTACCGCCGCCAACTGGGGCTCGTGCCCCAGGCGCCCTTCCTCTTCTCCGGCACCGTCGCCGACAACATTCGCTATGGCCGCCCCGGTGCGACGGATGCCGAGGTTGCCGTCGCGGCCAAACAGCTTGGCGATGGCAGTTGGCTCGATGATCTGCCGCAGGGGATCAACACCGATGTCGGTGAGCGGGGGGCGCGCCTCTCGCTGGGCCAGCGCCAATTGGTTGCCCTGGCGCGCGTGCTGCTCCAAGATCCGGCGATCCTGCTGCTCGATGAGGCGACCGCCAGCATCGACCCCTTTACGGAAACGCAGGTGCAGGACGCGTTGGCGACCGTGCTAAGCGGGCGGACGAGTATTGTCATCGCGCACCGCCTTTCGACGGTGCGCGCGGCCGATCGGATTATTGTGTTGCGGAATGGCGAGATTATCGAAGAGGGCAATCACGAGGATCTGCTGGCGCAGGGCGGGCACTATGCCGAGCTGTATACGACTTACTTTCGCCACCAGTCGTTGGAATATCAACCGTGGGAAGAGGAGCTGCAGAAGCAACCATTTCCCATTATCGAATAGAACGAACAAGCCAATGACAGTTGGCAAAGCAATTGCGATAATGTTCTGACGAAGCCCTATTATACCGGTACTTGCAAAGATTACGAATCCCATTTTGTGCTTTTTGCAGGTATAATCGAAGCATTGGAAGTAGGCAGCGATCAAACCCTTGTGCAGGCGTTACGAGAGCATGGACTGACAGCTCCTGATACCGTTGGCTATACAGCTAATGTAAGCGCGCATCATCGCTCATTGCGTATGCGGGAAAGCACTGAGGAGGCAGAATTTGATGACGCCTATGCCACGATGTTGGCCAGCGAAGCGGTGCTATGGCGTGAATGGGACAGCCCCGAAGAGGATACGGCATGGGCGAATTTGTAAAAGGTCAGGTTGTGATCCTGCCCTTTCCCTTTTCCGATCTGAGTGATGCCAAACGCCGCCCAGCTTTCGTCGTGGCACCGTTGACCAGCGATGATCTAATTGTCTGCCAGATCACGACGGTTCAGCGAATGAATAGCTATGCCGTCTCCCTCCCTGCAAGCGATTTTGTCACGGGTTTCTTGCCTCATCCGCCGATCATTCGCCCCAACCGTCTCTTTACCGCTGATGGGAAATTGATCTTGCGGACAGCCGGCATGCTCACAGAAGCAAAAATCTAAAACGTGATTGATAAGATCGTGACAATTGTCACGGTTTGAAATTCCCTTCACCAGAGCGCCATTGGTCAATGCACTTATAGATAAAATTCTTAAAAGTTATACAGCCTCTCTCGTGTAAAAGTAACGCTACTATGGATGATTTTTAAATGATTAGTCTATTAGCTTGATTGAAACCAAATTTCTGATAGCCCCGATCCACACTAAGCTGCGCCATAAAGTAACATTTTGTACACGAGTAAAAATGTACCCATGCGCTGCGGCGGAGTATAGATGGAGAGCTATAAGGAACGCAAGGCCGATTGAAGCATCTCATGCCAGTGGATAAAGTGCTCTACTCTATATGTTCAAACACAACGCCCTATACCCCACCCTCTACTACGGCTGGTGGATGGTCATCACGCTCGCCATCACAGAAACCATCTCCTGGGGCGTGGTCTATTATGCCTATTCGGTCATCATCACCGCGCTCGAAGGGGAGTTTGGCTGGAGCCGTGCGGGGGTGACGGGGGCCTTTTCGCTGGCGCTGCTCATTTCGGGAGGGATGGCGGTGCCGGTCGGCTTCTGGCTCGATCGCCACAGCGCGCGCTGGTTGATGACTTTGGGCTCGGTTGCGGCAACGCTGCTAATGGTGGCACTGGCGCGGGTGCAGACGCTGACACAGCTCTACCTCGTCTGGATTGGACTCGGTCTGACAATGGCGACGATCCTCTATGAGCCGGCCTTTGTGGTGGTGGCGAAGTGGTTTGACCGGCGGCGTAGCAGGGCGCTGATGGTAATCACGTTGGCGGCGGGCTTTGCCAGCACGATCTTTCTCCCGTTGACGGCGCAGCTGGTGGCGGGTTATGGCTGGCGGCAGGCGATGATCCTGTTGGCCGCGCTGCTTGGCGTCACGACCATTCCGCTGCACGCGTTGGTGCTACGCCGCTCGCCGGCCACGGTAGGACAGACGGTCGATGGCTTGCCACCCACTCCGATGGAAACCAAATCGGTCCACTCAACCGCACGGTCAAGCGTGCGGCAGATTCTGCGCGATCCTGCCTTTTGGTGGCTCGTGTTGGCGCTCTCGCTTGGTAGTATGTCGGCGATAGGCATTCGGGTACATATAATTCCGTTGCTGGAGGATCGGGGGTTTGACCCAATCTATGCGGCTTGGATTGGTGGTCTCATCGGTGCGATGCAGGTCTTTGGCCGTGTGCTCTACGGGCCGACCGGTGGCTGGATTTCTTCATCACGGATGGTGGCATTGATTTATGGTGCGCAGGCCGCGGCGCTGCTGATTCTGCTGTTTATGCAGACAACAGTGGGTGTCTGGACTTTTGTGATTCTCTTTGGCGCGGTCTACGGCGCGATGACCTTGGCGCGCCCCGCTATCTTGGCCGACCGTTTTGGTTCGGCCCACTATGGGCGTATTAGCAGCATACAGTATGTTTTCCAGACGCTTGCCACCACCGCGGCTCCCTATGGCGTCGCCCTGCTTTATACTAGCTTTGGCAACAACTATCAGGTGGCGTTAATTCTGTTGATTGGCTTGTCGATCCTGGCTGCCGGGGTTGTAACCTTTGCGGCAGATCCTCAATCAACAGTGGGTACGTAGTATCACTCCTTTAGGCTAGGGTCTGTTGACATTTGCGAAAACGACCAATAAATTGGCCGACTAACATCGAAAAGCCGCCTCAGCGGCTACATACCTAGCCGCTGAGGCGGCTTTTCGGGGTTAGCAGCGGGTTTCAACCCTGCAAAATTGATATGTCAACAGACCCTAGTACACAACGACCTAAGTAAGCCCATAGGACGGTAGGACGGTCTCATTATTGATTTATTTGCACTGCGCTGTACTAGCAGCATGCTCTTGCTCACCGTGCGCTGGCGTGGTTTGTCGAAAAAATGGCCTCCCGTCTATACTTTCTCTATGGTCAGCTAATCCACAACCGATCTATACTCTCTGTGGTCAGCTGATCCACAACCGATTCGCCGCAAACTCAACTTGAAAGGGGACGACGAAATGGATTTGAATGCAACGATACAAAGCTGGATGAATGTGTTGACCCATCCTGGCGAAGCCGCCTTTGCCGAGGAGCGTAGCCGCCCACAAGCTAAACTGGAAACGGCTTTGATCTGGATCGTTATCGCTGCCGTGATCAGCGGGCTTTTGGGTTGGATACGGCTTCAATTTTTGCTTAGCTCGACTGGCGGAATGGCTGGGATGATCGGGCAGATGAATCTACCACCAGAAGTTGCGGCCCAGATGGAAGGGCTGGTGTCAAATGGGGCAATGGGCGCACTCATGGGTGGTGGTGGGCTGGCCTCGATCATTATTACGCCGATTGGCTTCCTGATTGGGGCAGGGATTCTCTATCTGATTGCCCGGCTTTTTGGGGGAACGGGAAATTTTGGGCGCTTTGCCTATCTTCTGGCCACTTTCCAAGCACCCATTGCGATTATTTCCGCTGTAGTCGGCTTTGTTCCCATTCTTGGCGGTTGTCTTGGCGCGGCTTTGAGCATTTACGGCCTCGTCTTAACCTATTTCGCAATTAAAGTCGAGCATGGGTTGAGTGATGGCAAGGCGATTGCTACGCTGCTACTGCCGTTGGCTCTGGTGATTCTGATCGCCTTTTGTGGGGCCGCAGCGGTTGCGGGCCTACTCTTTTCTATGCAGGGTAACTAGGAGCTGTTGACATTTGCTAAAAACGGCCAATAGAATTGGCCGTCTATACTCAAATCAGAATGAAACCCCTAGTTTTGGCCAGCGTGCGTCGCACTGACGGAAGCATCTAGCGGACTGGAAGCAGTTGGCGGTCAGTGCGACGCACGCGATCCCGTTGGTCCGCAAAACTCCGGTTCTCATT
>DAOUCA010000181.1:0-126272 GCA_034432375.1 Caldilineaceae bacterium | reverse complement strand
GAGAACCGGAGTTTTGCGGACCAACGGGATCGCGTGCGTCGCACTGACCGCCAATTGCTTCCAGTCCGCTAGATGCTTCCGTCAGTGCGACGCACGCTGGCCGAAACTAGGGGTTTCATTCTGATTTGAGTATAGCAAGGGATTTCAATCCCATTGTGCATCACGTTTTACGCATCAATTAGCCGGTGGGGGCGCCAACCATCATACATTGGCCAAGGGCCGTGACGGCAAAGAAGAGGACAAAGGCAACCCAAACCCAAATCGGTAGACCAAAATAACTTTGGCGTTTTTTCTTCTTGGGCTCGGGTTTAGGTAGCTCGTGCTGACAGCGCCAACAGACCTCTTTGTCATCGGGATTCCAGGTGTTACAATTTGGGCAATTCATCGCTCTTCCTCTCTGTGCTGGTTTATCAATAAATAGTAGCATAGTTGGGGAGAGGAGGCAACAATAAAGGAGACAAAGAGACACGGAGAAATGGAGACACGGAGAAACGGAGAAACGGAGAAATGGAGAAACGAAGAAACGGAAATTGGGCGAAGAGTATCGACAGTTGTCAATTTACTGGAATTCATAGATAATTTCTGCGACAACCTGTCCTTTCGCCGACTGTTTATCACCATGAGTAATCCATGACTACAGCGCTTCGTTCACCCAACTATCAATCTCTTTTATCCCAATGCGTTCACTGTGGGCTTTGTCTGCCCGCCTGCCCGACCTATAGCATCTTTCACACCGAGATGGATAGCCCGCGCGGGCGTATTCAACTGATGGGGGCCGCGGCAGAGGGGCGCATCGCATTGGATGAGCTATTCCAGGAGCACATTGATCTCTGCCTGGGCTGTCGCGCTTGCGAAACCGCCTGCCCATCTGGGGTGCAATATGGATTGTTGTTGGAAGGGGCGCGCCATGCCATTGCCGACGAAGCACCACAGACTAAAATGGAACAGTTTGTCCGTTGGCTTGCCCTCAAAGAGATGCTACCCCATCAAGGGCGGTTGCGCTTGATGGCGCGCTCGCTTTGGCTGGTCCAACGGCTGGGGCTCGATCGGCTGGCCAAAGGGTTGGGCGTGATCCCCAAACCGTTGCAGGGTATGGCGGATCTCTTACCGCCACTCAAGTTAAATCAAGTAGCCACCAATCGGTCGGCCCCCGCGATTGGCACCAAACGCGGCGACGTTGCCGTGCTCTATGGTTGTGTCCAGGATGCTTTTCTCTCCGGCGTCAACGCGGCGACGGTCCGTGTTTTGCAACGCAACGGCTACGAGGTGCACTTCCCCCAGGGGCAAAGCTGCTGTGGCGCGGCCGGGCTACACATGGGCGAGGCGGAACAGACCAAAGCGCTTGCCCGCCGTAACATCGATGCGTGTGCCGACCGTGACTATGTGGCGGTCATCAGCAATGCCGGTGGCTGTGGCGCGACGCTGAAAGAGTATGCCCATCTGCTAGCCGATAATCCCGCCTACGCAGAAAAAGCGCGCACCTTTGTCGCCAAGCTCCAGGATGTCAGCGAGTTTCTGGCTGATCACCTGCATCAACCGCCGACCAACCCTGTAAACGCACGGGTAACCTACGTCGAATCCTGTCATTTACGCCACGGGCAGAAGGTGGTGAAACAGCCGCGCCAACTACTGGCAGCCATCCCCGGCCTCACCTTTATCGAGTTACAGCGCCCCGACCAATGTTGCGGCAGTGCCGGGGTCTACAACATCACCCAATCAGAGACCGCCAACCAGGTGCTCGACGCCAAACTCGCCGATGTGGCGCAGACCAACGCCACGGTTGTCGTAACGAGCAACACCGGTTGCCACATGCAGATGATCTATGGCGTGCGCAAAGCGGGGATTGACGCCGAGGTGGTGCATTTGGTGGAGTTGTTGGATCGGGCGTATGGAGGAAAGGATTGACATGACAAGGGTCGAAGCGGTTAAAAATCAATACATAGGCATCAATGCCCATCTGCACAGTTATTGGCAGGCGGATGGTGAATGGCATGAGTTTCACACCGCCTATATTGTTGATCTAACCAGGGCACTGAAACACCAACTGCGTCCTCTGGGCTATACCGCAGGGATCGAGTCATCCTTGCAAATTCGCCGCATGGATCAGTTCGACAGCCGCCCAGCGTCCGACAGTGGCATCAATGATCTAGATCCGGTCAGGGCCGGTCGTCCACCAATACAAACCATTGGGAGTATTACCCCAAGCGGCGTTTATGATGTTGTGCTGGATTTGCCCGCATTGGTTGAAAATGAAGAAGAAGTGGCGGAATACAGAGCCATCGCAATCTATGAAGCACGCGCAACAAAAGAACGGGGCGAACCGGTGGCGTGGATTGAAATCCTTTCGCCGGCCAACAAGCCTGGCGGACGTCACGATGTGGAATATCGAGAGAAACGGGATAAACTATTTGACAGCGCATTGGTCTTTGTAGAGATCGATTTTCTACACGAGTCACCCCCAACGTTTCAGACCATTCCAGCCTACTACCTTCCGAAGCGGCGACCTGTGTTTGATCCCGATGCTCATCCGTACCGCATAATCGTCATTGACCCACGCCCCATGTTTACCCAAGGTAAAGCGCATCTTTATCACTTTGATGTGGAGATGCCAATCCCACAAATCACGATCCCACTGAGCGGTGATGATGCGGTTACGGTTGATTTGCAAACACCCTATAATCGCACGCTGGAAGCGACGCTCTTCACCAGCGAATTTGTCGACTATACGCAGTTTGCCATCAATTTTGAGCGCTACAGCCCGACCGATCAGCAACGGATTGCCGCGCGAATGGTCGCAGTGCTCGAAGCGGCAACGCAGAATATCGATCTAGAAAGTGGTCCATTTCCTGTGCCGGCAGTCCCATTGATCGAGGCATTCGCCTCGATCGAGCAGTTAACCCAAGCCATTCGCCGGCCATAGTTTGATCAACCGGAACAAAAGAAACCGAAGACTACTCATGTCCACAGCCCAATCATCCCAAACGCTGACAACCCTCTTTAAAAAAGGGCAACTCGCCCTCCATCCCGTCGAACTGATCACCTATGAGGTCGATGCCGGCTTTGATCGTGGCAAGCCGGATGGCATTTTTTACCCCGAATCGGCGGCGGATGTGAGCCGAATCATGCGTTGGGCCAATGAAACCAAGACACCATTGGTCGCGCGCGGTGCGGGAACCGGCCTCTCCGGCGGCGCGGTGGCGGAACATGGGGGCATCATCATTGAGTTTGCGCGCATGAATCGCATCCTCGACTTTGATGTGACCAATCGCTGCGGTGTGGTCGAGCCGGGGTTGGTCAATCTAACGTTGGATGGCGAAGCGCGTAAGCGGGGACTCTACTTTCCACCCGACCCATCGAGCCAACGCTCCTCGGTACTTGGCGGCAATATCGGCGAAAATTCGGGCGGGCCGCACTGCTTCAAATATGGGGTGACCACCAACTATGTCACTGGCTTGGAAGTGGTGCTGGCAAGTGGCGAGATCATCCAAGTCGGTGGCGCAGCACTCGACTATCCCGGCTACGATTTCTGTGGCGCGCTCGTCGGCAGCGAAGGGACCTTGGGGATCTTTACCAAAGCCCATGTGCGTTTTATTCCCAATCCGCCGGGCGTACGCACGCTGATGGTCGCCTTTCCTTCGCTGGAAGCGGCGGGTAACGCGGTCTCGGCGGTGATCGCGGCGGGCCTCACACCGGCAACGCTGGAGATGATGGACCAGAAGATCATGCAGATCATCGAAGCCTATTCACCCAGTGGTTTGCCAGTGCAAGCCGAGGCGGGGCTGATCGTCGAAATCGATGGCTATATCGCTGGCCTCGACAGCCAATTGGAAGAGTTGGCCGACATTTTGACCGGCCAAGGCGGCTTTGATCTGCGCATTGCCCAATCCGAAGCGGAACGCCAACAGATCTGGTATGGGCGCAAAAGTGTGGCTGGGGCCTTTGCCCGTCTCTCGCCCAACACCTATCTCGTCGATGTGACGGTGCCGCGCAGCCGGCTGGCCGATATGTTGCTGGCGGTCAATACGGTTTGTGAGCGTCACGGTGTGGAAGCCGGCCACGTCTTCCATGCCGGTGATGGCAATCTGCATCCGGTATTGATGTGTGATGTGCGTGACGAGGCGTTGATGAAACGCGTCTTCCAAGCGTGTGATGAGATCATCGAACTCTGTGTCGAGCGCAACGGCAGCATCACCGGCGAACATGGCGTCGGCATTGAGAAGCGGCGCTATATGCCGGCGATGTATAGCGGCAGCGAGCTATCCGCCATGCTCGATCTCAAGGCGATCTTCGACCCGCACAATCTGCTCAACCCCGGCAAAATTTTTCCCGACGAGTTGCCGCCCCCCATCTATGCCTCACCACAAATGCCAGCAGGGGATTGCTTCGCCCCGACAAGTGCCGAGGAAGCAGCTGCGAACTTGGCCGCGTTGAGCGCAGCAGGCCAGGCAGTGCACATCGCGAGCCAACCAGACAAACACCAATTGAGCAACCACATCAGCTTGACTACGCGCAATCTGGCGGGTATTAAAACATTCTCACCGGCCGATCTCTACATCACGATTGGGGCGGGTACAGGGGTAGAAGAGGTAAACACCTTTTTGGCAGGGCACAACTTGCAGACCGCGCTGGTTTCGCCTTGGCCGACAGCGACTGTCGGTGATCTGCTGGCGGCGAATATGAATGCCCCCCACCGCAGCCGCTACGGTGCGCTACGCGACAATTTACTCAGCACCACTGTGGCGTTGGCCGATGGCCGGGTGATCCAAGCCGGACGCGTGGTGGTAAAGAATGTGGCCGGCTATGACTTGCCCAAGCTCTTTGTCGGCTCACAAGGCACCCTAGGGTTGATGGCGGAGGTGACGCTGAAGCTTTACCCGCGGCCCCGGGCGCGACTATCGCGCTGTGTACCGGTGGCAACAGTGGCCGAGGGGGTTCGCCTATTCAACGCAATCGCGCATGAATTACGGGTGAATGCGGGGGTGCTTCTCTGTCAATCTAGCCATCTCCAACTCGACGTGGAGAAGCCCTATGCCTTGGTCATCACTGCCGAAGGGATTACCGAGGAGGTCGAGAGCGAGTTGGCAGTTGTGGAGAAGATACTCGTCGCTTTGCAACAGCCAACGCCGCTGGCGTGTACACAAAGTGCAGTTGCGCTTTGGCAAGGGGGGCTGGCGGCAGTGCCGGAGAATGCATTGCTTGTGCGCGTTGGGATTCCGGGCAAGGAATTTGGTAATTATTTGACACAGATTGCGCCAAAAATTAGCCAAGCGAGCGATCAACTCGTCGATCTGTTACATGGCTTGCTCTATTTACATTATACGCCAGAAACGTTTGCTGATGGGTGCGAATGGCTAGCCATGTTGCGGCAAGCGGCAGAGGCGGCTGATGGTTATGTAGCGGTGATGACCATGCCACCGTTGCTGCGCAGTCAAATGGACCGTTGGGGTATACAACCACAAATGGCAGGGCTCATGAAGCAATTACAACAGCAATGGGATCCGCAGGGAATTTTAGCAGGGGGAACAGTCGAGAATGAATAAGAGTCTTGCCACCAATCTCATTAGTTTGGTGCTCGTGATCGTTGGCTATCTCTCACCGGTTTACCACGATGTGATCCTGATGACCGGTTGGTTTGCCCTGTCCGGCGGCATTACCAATTGGTTGGCGGTCCACATGTTATTTGAAAAAGTGCCCTTCCTCTATGGCTCTGGGGTCATTCCCGACCGGTTTGAAGAGTTTAAAGTGGGCATCAAACAGTTACTGGTGCAAGAGTTTTTTACCCGTGCGCATGTTGAGCGGTTTTTAGAGCAGAATCAGCAACTCACGGTAGCGACAATCAGCGACCAAATCGATTTTGATCATGTCTTTGCAGAGTTAACGGACGCGATCGCCGCCTCCCCATTGGGCGGCATGTTGGGAATGTTGGGCGGGAAAAAGGCGTTGGAGCCACTGCGTGCGCCGATCACGGCAAAGCTACAAGAGATCATTGCCGACTTTGTAACCAAAACGCAGGCAGGTCAACAAAATGAGGATATGACCGCAATTTTGCTCAGCCAAGTGGAACAGATTATCGACAGCCGTTTGGCGGAGTTGACACCAGAAAAGGTAAAAGAGATCGTACAAGATATGATCCGTAGCCATCTCGGCTGGCTGGTCGTTTGGGGTGGTGTCTTTGGGGGCATCATTGGGTTGGCCGTCAGCGTGGTTGAATATTGGTAGCAGAGCGTATTGCTCTGACAATACCTTGCACAGATTGCCCTCGTGCATTACAATGGCGGTCGGTGAAATCTTGCTGATTTCCACCTCAAGCTCCCACAAACAGCACGGCAACACTTTCACAAAAAACAGTAACACTTTGCACGCAGCGTATATTCTCCATTCAGGCAGAAGATCCATGAGGGTCGGCTCAATCCAAATGCGCCATATCAAAATGGATTAAGGGTAAGGGAGTGCTGCACGAACTCGTTATCGATACGATACAATCGACTGTTCACCGAGGATCTGACATGCGTATTTTACTCAGGTTTGCCCATCGTATTGATGGCATCAGCGAACGGATGGGCGGACTCTCGACAATCTTAGTCGTGATCACCGTGCTCATCGGCTTCTACAATGTGGCGGCGCGCTATATAGGGCGCTACATAGGGCTGAATCTCTCGTCGAATATGTGGATCGAAACGCAATGGTATCTCTATTCGCTGATCTTCTTTCTGGCCTTTCCCTACATTCTCAGACATGGCGACAACGTGCGCGTCGATTTCTGGTATGTCAACTGGGCACCCAAACGGCGGGCGCTGGTTGATTTTTTGGGTACGCTGCTCTTCCTCGTCCCCTTTTGCATCCTCGGGATCTACGTCACCATTTCACCGGTGCTCTTTTCTTGGGGACGCCTGCCCAATGGCTCCTGGGGAACTTGGGAACTATCCCCCGATCCTGGCGGCTTGCCACGCGCCCCGATCAAGACCATGATCATTGTGGCCTTTGTCGGGCTGCTGCTGCAAAGTCTGGCACAGTTGGTGAAATATCTGGCGGTGCTGACGGATCACCCCGAAGTGGTTACGGAGTTGAGCAGCGAAAGCGCCGGCCACGAACTTCCTGAATAGTCCATCCATCCCCATCAGCATGAAGGGAAACTGTATGCATTTTGAATGGTTGGCCATCCTGATGTTTGTTGGCTTCTTTTTCGTCATGATCAGCGGCTATCCGGTCGCCTTCTCCTTTGCTGGCACGGCAATTGTCTTTGGCCTGATTGGCCTCTCGCTGGGCGCATTTAACCTAAACCTACTCCGGCTGCTGCCCAATCGTTGGTTCGGCACCATGTCAGACTTTACCTTGCTGGCGATCCCCTACTTTATCTTTTTGGGCGCGATCCTGGAAAAATCAGGGCTGGCGGAAGAGTTGCTGGAAGCGTTGGGGGTGTTGTTAGGGCCATTGCGTGGCGGGATGGCGATGGCGGTGATCATTGTCGGCACTCTGCTGGCTGCGACAACCGGTGTGGTCGCGGCGACGGTGATCATGATGGGGATGATGTCGCTGCCGATCATGTTGCGCTATGGCTATGACAAACGGCTGGCGGCCGGGGCGATTATCTCCGCTGGCACCCTTGCCCAGCTGATCCCGCCAAGTCTGGTGCTCGTTGTTCTGAGTGATCAGATAGGTGTTTCGGTGGGCGATCTCTTTTTGGGTGCGCTGATTCCCGGCTTGATGTTGGCCGGTAGCTACATTCTCTACGTGCTGATCATTGCCTTCCTCCGCCCCGAAATGGCACCGGCGCTACCATTGGAAGTACGAACGGTGCGCGGCTTTGCGCTCTTTTTGCGGGTGGTGAAAGCAGTTATACCTCCTTTTGTGTTGATCTTTGCCGTGCTCGGCAGTATCTTCTTTGGCATTGCCACCCCGACCGAGGCCGGCGCGGTGGGCAGTATTGGGGCCTGTATTCTGGCCTTGGCCAATCGCAAGCTCAACTGGCAGATGGTCAAAGAGGCGGCCAACTCGACGGCACGCATCACCACGCTTGTGATCATGATTATCTTCTGCTCTAGCTTCTTTGGCGTTGTCTTTGATGGGCTGGGCGGCAAGCGGCTGATTACTGAGTTACTAACGAGCGTACCGGGTGGCTTCTGGGGCTTCTTGATCATCAGCAATCTCGTCGTCTTCTTTTTAGGCATGTTTTTAGAATTTATCGAGATCGTCTATATTGTACTGCCGCTCTTCGTCCCGGCCGCGGCACTGCTGGGCATCGATATGGTCTGGTTTGGCGTGGTGATGGCGATCAATTTGCAGATCGCCTTTATTTCGCCACCGGTTGGCTTTTCACTCTTTTATCTCCAAAGCGTGGCCCCCGAAGAGATGTCGACCAGCGAGATCCACCGCAGCGCCTTTCCCTTTATGGCGATTCAACTCGTGGTCCTCGTTCTAGTGATTATCTTCCCCGAAACAGTACAGTGGCTCGTACAGCTGTCGCGCAGCGCCGCGGTTGTGCCATAGCGGGCAAACCATGGGTTGCGTGTAAACAAAAAGGACGAGGCCGACGGCCTCGTCCTTTTTGTTTACACGCGTTCAGGCGTTACGGCATCACAAAGCGTGAGAAGCCCATTTCATTGATGTTATGCCAGGCACGAATCCCCTGGCGGAAGGCATCCCACTGCTCAAAAATCCGCTTGAAGTCGGCATCGGCAGCCGAGAATTCGGCAAAAAGCTCTTCAGAGGCATCTGATGCGGCCTGCATGATCTCATCGCTGTAGCTGCGCAATTGGGTGCCCCCATCAATCAGGCGATTCAACGCTTCATAGTTGCGCCCATCATAACGCGCCAGCATAATCGAGTTAGATTCGTGTGCCGCTGTTTTAATAATCTCCTGATAGAGTTCCGGCAGACTATTCCACTGGTCGAGATTGATGTCAACTTCGAGGCTTGGCCCGGGTTCCCACCAGCCTGGGGCATAGTAATAATCAGCAACTTGATTCAGGCCCAATTTTTCGTCGTCATAGGGTCCTACCCATTCGGCGGCGTCAATCGCACCGGTCTGCAGCGCCTGGAAGATTTCACCACCGGGCAACACTTGGACCGTTACCCCTAGCTTTGCCATTACCTGGCCACCGAGACCGGGAATACGCATCTTGAGCCCTTGCAGATCGGCCACGGTGTTGATCTCTTTGCGGAACCAGCCGCCCATTTGCACGCCGGTGTTGCCGGCAGGGAATTGGATCACATTGAATTTGTCGGCGTAAAATTCTTGCATCAGTTCCAGACCACCACCTTCAAAGAGCCAAGCGTTCTGTTGCTGTGCGTTCAGACCAAAGGGCAACGCAGTCCCAAAGGCACAAACGGGGCTTTTCCCAATGTAATAATAGGAGGCGGTGTGACCACATTCAACGGCACCCTGGGATACGACATCCAATACCTGTGTGCCTGGCGCTAGTTCACCGGCAGCGCGCGGTTCAATTTTGAACTTGCCCCCAGTCATCGCGGCGACACGTTCGGCAAAGACCGTTGCGCCACCAAAAATTGTATCCAAGGCCACGGGCCAACTGGTGGCCATCTGCCAGGAAAGCTCCGGCAATGACGAATCCTGGGCGATGGCTTCGGGGGCTTGCTCGACGACACCGGCCTGTTGCGCACCACAGCCGGCCGCAAAGCCGAGAGCAGTCGCAGCGACAGTGCGGGTTGCCATCGTCTGCATAAAATCACGACGATTCATAAGAACACTCCTTTGATTGAAAATAGATTGGATGTCACACGTCGACGACGAATCGTTAGGCATTTGCAGATGCAATACCATGGCTTTGTGCGCCTTGGCAGGGATTGATCACATCTTCAACTTAACGGAAACATCGGGGTGCGTGCCATTTTGGGGGATTACAGGAAGGACTACTTTGATCGTCCGGTGTAATCCCCAAATTTGGTACGCACCCGAAACATCGAGCTGACGGGAATCGGACTTGTTAGATCAACTGGGGTTTGCAGCTTACGTGATTGTATAAGAGCCATAGGTAGCTGTCAAGAAATAGACTTTGCTTTCAAGATAATCGCGAAAGCTGGTATACTCAGTAGACGAATCATTTAAAAGTCATACATAACAAGGGTACTTTTACACGGGAGAAGCTGTATGGCTTTTAAGGATTTTATCTATCAGTAGACTGCAACGCTCGTCGGCTGAGCTTCGTCCTGAGCCGGTCGAAGGGCTTGTCGAAGCCGTCGAACGTTGCGGTCTACTGACACTGCATGATAGACGCGGTGACCGTAGATTATCCTGTCATCTGTTTTAACCACATTTTCTGCCACAGCGCACACGAAGAAGAGAGAGATCCTATGGCGCAACTTTCCGACACACCCGTTCAGTTAGCGGCGGCACTTGCAATACAGATCATCGACCATGCCCGCGCCGGCAAGCCGGAGGAGATCTGCGGCATTATCCGCGGTCGTGGGCTCGTCGCGTATGAAGTCATTCCTGGGCAAAATATTGCCGACGAGCGCGTTGAAAATTACACCGTCGACCCACAAACGCTCCTGCAACAGTTTCAATTCGAGGAGACGGGGGAAGAGATGATGGGGATCTACCATTCGCATCCCGTCTCTGTTGCCTATCCATCGGCAACGGACGCCTGGAATGCCTACTATCCAGATAGCATCTATTTTATCTGTTCACTGGAGTTTGACGATGCGCCGGTCATTCGCGCCTTTCGCATGATCACCCATTTTACCGAGCTTGATCTGGGTACCGTGGTTGATGACCTGCCCTTCTATGAAACTCGCCCAGGGCTTTTTGCTTACTATCAGGGAGTTGACCAAGCGCTACCGGCTACGTTGGCGGATGTAGCAACAGGGGTTGGTCGCCCTTTTTATCTGGTCTATGCCAAAGAGAATACGACGCAATCCTGGCAGGATGTTGACGTGCGGTTGGTTGAATTGATCGAGCATCCAATTGCAAGCCAGTAACACTTGAGTACTTATCCACCATGAACTGTAAAGAAGAGTACTTGACAAATCACGGTATATTTTTTATAGTGCTCCTATGAATTATAGATATTGTGCTTTATTCATTGAATCTTGCTTGTGTCGATAGCGGGTGCCGTTAGCAGTGACGCTCTCTGCCCCGCCGAAAGCCCTTGCTTGCAATGAATCTTGGTGCAGTATCTTTTACAAATCAAAGCTTTCTGTTCGTCCCTTTCTCGATTATCACCCCGCAGTTGCGCTACAATGCTCATTATCAGTAGCATTGCCGAACAAAGCAACGGTGGGTCTTAGATAACGAGCAAGAAAGAGAGAGCAGTTAGTAGCGCTTTTTGCACCGGGTTCGTCGCCAACGATGAACCCGTTTTTTTGTGCCGTTACCTTGACAGAAGTGCTACGCAACACGCAACACGCAACACGCAACACGCAACACGCAACACGCAACACGCAACACGCAACACAAAGTATCGCAACAACTCATCAAATCAAGGAGTCCTGTACCAATGGCAACTGTACTTGTGCCCACACCGTTACGCCGCCTGACCGGCGGCCAATCGAAGATCGATGTCGAAGGCAACGATGTGGGCGCGCTGCTGACGGCAGTCAACAGTCAATTTCCTGGCATCGCTGAAAAAGTGTTAGATGAAAATGGCGAAGTCAAACGCTTTATCAATGTCTTTGTTAATGACGATGAAATCCGCACCCTGTCCGGACTGTCAACGCCAGTGAAAACCAGCGATCGTGTTTCAATTGTGCCCGCGATGGCCGGTGGGCAGGAGGATACCCATGAGTAGATTAAGCCGTGACCAGCTACTGCAATTGGCCAAGAGCCAGATCACCGAAATTTCGGCGCAGGAGTTAAAGCAACGTATGCAAGCGGGCGAAGATCTGACGGTCGTCGATATTCGCGAGCGCGAAGAGTTTGTCCAGGGCTATATCCCCGATGCGGTCTTTATCCCGCGCGGCCACTTGGAGCTACAGATTGAGCAACATCAGCCCGACCGCGAGCAGCCGGTTGTCGTTTACTGCGCCGGTGGCGTCCGCTCGGCATTGGCCGCGCGCAATCTAAAAGAGATGGGCTACGAGAATGTCATTTCGCTGATCGGCGGCTTTAATGGCTGGAAGAATGCCGGTAACGATTTCAAAATCCCAACGGTCCTCAACGAAGAACAGCGTATTCGCTATAGCCGACATACCTTGCTCAATGAGGTGGGCGAAGCGGGGCAGATTAAGTTGCTCGAAGCCAAGGTGCTGCTGATTGGGGCCGGCGGTCTTGGCAGCCCGGCAGCTATGTACTTAGCCGCCGCCGGGGTCGGAACCCTTGGCATTGTCGACTTTGATACCGTTGATGTCTCGAACTTACAGCGCCAGATCTTGCATGGCAACAAAGATGTAGGCCGTCCAAAGGTCGAATCGGCCCGTGATCGGCTGCTTGATATCAACCCCGATGTCAAGGTCATTCCGCACCGCGAGCCGATTACTAGCCACAATGCCATGGAAATTATTCGCGGCTATGATATCGTGCTCAATGGCTCGGACAACTTTCCCACACGGTATCTAGTCAACGACGCTTGCCAATTTCTTGGCAAGCCGTTGGTTGATGCCAGCATTTTCATGTTTGAGGGGCAGGCGACCGTTTATCAACCGTCCAACGAAGACAAAGGCATCGAAGGCGGCCCCTGCTATCGCTGTCTCTATCCCGATCCACCACCCCCCGGCGAAGTGCCGAGTTGCGCCGAAGCCGGTGTGCTTGGGGTCTTGCCCGGCATCGTCGGCTCGATCCAGGCGATCGAAGCGATCAAGCTAATCTTGGGGATTGGCGATTCACTCGTTGGCCGCCTGCTGATGATCGATACACTCGATATGACCTTCCGCACGCTCAAGGTGAAACGCAACCCAGAATGTCCAGTCTGCGGCGATCACCCAACTGTTACAGAGCTAATTGACTATGATCAATTCTGCGGACTGCCCTCAAGCAACGGGGCCAGCCATGCCGCCGAACGCGAACTAGCGCTTGCCTAGGCATTGATACGACCAAGTTTGCCTTGGTTATTAGCGCCATTGCAGCAGCAGGCTATAGCGGGTAAACAAAATAAACAGGCAAACAAGCGGAGGCTGAGCTTGTCGAAGCCGAAGCGACGCTGGTTTCGACAAGCTCAGCCTCTGTTTCTCGATTGTTTGCTTAATTGCCAATACGCTGCCGCTGCGATGGCCTGTGGGAGAAAGAGTAGCAAGATGCAATCCATGCTCAGCATTGATCGCCCGTCACGCACATTGACAGGAACAATTTTGGATCAGATCGGTAACACGCCGTTGCTCGATCTCAGTGACTTTGCCCGCCGGCGCGGGGTGGGGGCTGGGGTGGCGCTCTTTGCCAAAGCGGAATGGTGCAATCCCGGTGGTTCGGTCAAGGCGCGGGCCGCATTGGCAATTGTGGAAGCAGCCGAGAGCAGTGGGGCTCTTGGTCCCAGCAAAATCTTAATTGACAGCAGTTCTGGGAACACCGGCATCGCCTTTGCACTAATCGGTGCGGTGAAAGGCTTCCCCGTCCACCTGGTGATGCCCGCCAATGTTAGTGCAGAGCGCAAAGCATTGGTCCGTGCCTATGGCGCAACGTTAATCGAATCTGACCCACTCGAAGGCTCCGATGGAGCGATTCGGCTGGTGCGCGATCTGGTGCAGCGCGAGCCAGATCGCTATTTCTATGCCAATCAGTACAATAATCCAGCCAATTGGCAAGCCCACTATGCGACAACTGGCCCGGAGATCTGGCAGCAGACCGATGGCTCGCTGACCCATTTTGTGGCAGGACTTGGCACAACCGGCACCTTTGTGGGCACCGGTCGCTATCTCAAAAGCAAAAACGCTGCAATCCAACTGGTCGCGGTACAGCCGGCCGATGAACTTTCGGTGATTGAAGGTTTAAAGTACCTGGAGACTGCAATCACCCCTGGGATCTACGATCCAACGGTACTCGATCGGGATCTACGCGTGGATGCGGAAGCGGCCTGGCAAAGCACACGCGCACTAGCACAGGAAGCAGGGCTTTTTGTCGGTATCAGCGGGGGCGCGGCAGTCGCCGGTGCCATTCAGCTCGCAAAAGAGTTGACAGACGGCCTCGTTGTAACCCTTCTTCCCGACGATGGCAGCAAATATATCAGCTTGGGTATCTTTGACTAACCCACTGCTCCTAAACCCACGCGCGCTTTGCCAATCCTGTTGGCGAAGCGCTTTTTGTTTCTCTGGCTTGCATAGTCACCCCGATTCCGGTAAACTGACCTCGCAGCCGTTCGCATTAGATCATGACTCGTATTCCCAAAGCGATTTACTGATTTACCTGGTTACTTGGTTACCTTTTCCCGCTACCCACCAAAGGATTTTCCGTTGTTTGAACTTGTCTTTCTCGGCACCTCAGCCTCTGCGCCCTCCATCCAACGTGGTCTTTCATCCGCAGTGGTGATGGTCAATGAACATCGTTTTATGATCGACTGCGGAGAAGGCAGCCAACGTCAACTGTTGCGGAGTGGCCTTGGCTTTCGCCGGCTGGACAAAATCCTCCTCACTCATGGCCATTTGGATCACATTTTGGGATTGGGTGGGCTGGCAAGCACATTGGGACGTTGGGAAGCATTGGAGGAGTTGCATATTTATGGGGGTGAGTCCACGCTCGAACGGGTTCACCTCTTGCTCGAAGTGGTTTTTGGCAATGGTCAGATTCCGAATGTTGGTGTTTCCCTCAACCAGATTGAGGCCGGCCCGATCTTCGAGGGCAAAAACTTTACCCTCAGCGCGTTCCCTGTTCAACATCGCGGGAGCGGCTGTTTTGGCTTTGCCTTTGAAGAGAAGGCGCGCCGTCCTTTCCTAGTCGAAAAAGCCGAAGCGTTAGGAATTCCGAATGGACCAGTTCGGCGCGATCTAGCCAACGGCATTGCTATCACCCTTGCCAATGGGAGGACGATTCAGCCCCATGACGTACTTGGGGAAGCGCAACGTGGCTGCAAGCTCTGTTTTATTGGTGATGTTAGCCATACGGGGCCTCTACACAAATTTGTCGCTGGTGCTGATTTGTTAGCCATTGAAGCGACCTACCTCGATCGTGATAAAGAGCTGGCGCGGCAGCATGGTCACCTGACAGCCAAAGCGGCGGCACGGCTGGCAACAAAGGCAGGCGTCAAACAGCTCGTACTGCATCATGTTAGCCGCCGCTATCGCAGCAGGGAACTATTGGACGAGGCACAAGCGATCTTTCCAGCCACCATCATTGCCAATGATTTAGATCATCTAACGATCCACAAAGAGAAGGGTACGACGCTGCAACCTTTTGGATAATAACTTCTACACATCAATAGCGCTAGAGTCAGGGCTAACGGAACTTGCTGCCGGAACTTGCCGCCGGAACTTGCCGATAGACTAGAAGGATTATTTTTCCTCAAACGGCTAACGATCTCCTGTCATCGCGATCCGCTCATCCTGTGGGCACATCCGATCCTCTAGAAAAAGCTTGTCCGACGCTCTTTATGCGGCAAGGGCAATGCATCTCAAGCCTCCTACATCGTTGAAGAATTAGTAAGTAGATTTGAATAATGTTCAAAATCGTAGGTTTAGCGTATTCTTTGCGCATGACAAACGCGTATGAATGTAGTCTACTAGCTACTCTACAACTTTACGGAATCATTAGTCTAAGTATAATTAGCCACGGTAACTAAATTCTTTTTACAATAAACTCTTTATAGCCGTACAGCATTTTGTGTATAAAGATAAATACAAAAGTACGTCTTTTAAATGAGTGGCTTGTAGAAGCGTTAGAAAATCACTGATGGCCCTACGGCAAATTCAACACCGAAACCGATCATTCACGCCATCTTCCGTTAACGATTCACCTGTGGTAAGTCACCTATCGTTTCCCATTTCCAACACAAAGAAGTGTCATTAAAGCGATAATTGCTCCGATAGTTCTGCGCCGATAGTGCGCGTCAATTCTGACAAAATAGCGAGCTATTTAGGTTTTCGCGGAGCAAATTTGGCAGCCGACAGGATAAGCCTGACGCTTTATACAGCCGTTGTTGTCTGCCATAATCCTGTACACAGGTGGACCAATAAACCTTTCTATTTGAACTATCATGATGGGCATTGATACTTGTGGGAGCAGTAATGCGTAACCTTTTACAATCGATCGTTATTGGACTGATTCTTTTCTCTCCACTTTTCAATTTTGCACGACCACAGTCATTAAAATTTACAGCAAATGCCATCGCCGCTCCGTTGCCACAACAAGCAGAACCTGCCGAACAGACCCCTGAGCTTTTCCTTAAGGAATTACAAATCGTCTATCTGACCAATCTCAAACGCCGCGAAAATGGGTTAGCACCACTACGGTGGAATCGTGAGCTCACTCTGGCAGCACGTTGGTTTTCTGAAGATTCGATTATTGGCCGTGGCGGTGAAAGCGCTTGTGGTCACAGCGATTCGCAAAAGCGTTCCCCTGGCGATCGCTTTCTCGCCTTTGGCTATCGCAACCTTAACTCCTGGGGCGAAAATGTCATCTGTGGTCTAACCGAACCAGAATTTGCAATCACCGGCTGGATGACGAGTGACAACCACCGTGCCAATATGTTGCAGAAAGAGTATCGTGAAACTGGCGTCGGCTACTACCGCCAACCGGAATCGGGCAAGGGGTATATTACCCAAGATTTCAGCTTTGATCCCACCTATGCGCCCGTCATTATTGACAACGAATCCCCGTCAACGACCGAAAAAACCGTTACTCTCTATATCTACGATCCTGCGGTTGGAGAAGGTCTACGGGGCATGGGCCCAGCTGTCGACATGATGATTGCCAATGATCCTGATTTTACTAATGCGCAGTGGGAACCCTATGTCAGCGAGAAAAGCTGGCAACTGCTTGAAGGCGAAGGCTGGCGTTCGGTTTACGTAAAAACTCGTGATGCACAAGGCCGCACTGTTACTGTCTACGACAGTATCTATTTGGGCGCAACGATCCCAACAGGGGATCTTAATCTACAACAGGCTTGCAGCTTCCGTCAACGCATTGCAATTGACAGTCTCGATCGCACCGGCTGGCCACAGGTCCAATTGAGTCTCAATTGGCAGGGCGACAACACCGATACGACCTTTCAAGACACGAATAAAATCGGTCATACGGTGACAGACGCCGATGCGATTGGCCAAAGTGCCTACCTGATGAACGCCGGCAACAACGCAGGGCATGTGCGCTATTGGACTACTTCCTTTCACAAAGATGTCCCCTTAGTCGCCTATTTTCGCATCAAAGCGAGCAAGCTTGACTCGCTAAATACCCTCTTAGAAATTTCGATTGACGGCGGTGGCCAAACGTACGGCCCGATTGTTCTCAAGGGCACCGATTTTATCAAAGCCGGTGCCTATCAGGAATTTGCGCTACCCTTTCAATTCAATAGCAGCGATAAAGACCCCTATCTCACCTTTGATTTTCAACATACCGCCGAAAGCGACATCTATCTCGACACCATTTCAATCTTTACCGAATCGATGCCCGTTTCGCAGGAAGTTGAGTGGTCGGTCTTGGGAGGCTATCACCGTAGCCGCGGGATTTGGGCCCGTTTCATTAAAGCGGATGGCAGCTTCACCGCCCCAGCGGAGTTACAGGTCTATGGGGCCAATACGGCGCTTGTCGTGCCACCAATCGATGGCATAGCGCCAACGGAGCCAATCGAACCCATCGAGCCCATCGAGCCCATTGGTAACCTTGATGCCCTTAATTTTCACCTCTTTCTACCCATTACAATGCGTTAAATAACTCTAAATTATCTCTGTTCACCTGTGTTTATCCGTGGCGAAAACTTTTCATCGCTATTGGTTCCACCACAACATGTTGCCTGATGGAATAGTAACGCTTAGCGATGTTGAAAGAAATGCCAGCCCCCCAAATCGGCCGGATCCCCTGGATCATCGGCCAACAAGGCGGGTGCGTTTTCGGCGGCCTTGCGAAAGGCTTGGGCGTGCTGCTCGATAATCGCCGGCTCATAATGTTTGAACCAGGGAATGCTGTAGGTGAGCTTGCCCATTGCTTCGCTCTTGGGAAGCGTGCCCGGCGGTTGGCGTAGATCGCGGTCGCTAAAGGCGATACGTGTGGGGCGGTCATGGCCATAGACATCACAAGTGTTGAGCAGCGGATGTAGATGCAACGGCTTGTTTACCCCCGGCGAACATTCTGAGCCTTCCGCGCGCACGGCTTGCGCAAAGCGGGTGACGGAGAGGCCACCCAACTCGGCTGGTTTGTATAGACCATGAGGCGCATACCAGCCGGCCATGTTGTTCTCTGGGGTTACCGTGGGGGTGCGATGGGCCTGCAAACCGGGTAGATCCGCCAGCAGATCCCAGAAGTAATTCATCGCCTTGCGAATTTCGGCGCAGCGCTCATCGTAATATTTCAACTGCACACGCCCCACGGCAGAGCTCATTTGGTGCATACGATACTTATAGCCACCCATGGGCAAGCCCCGATAGGGCAGCAATTCGGGGTCGGCAATCGTGTCGTTGTAGCGGGCGTAGTGACCAAAAGCGATCGCTCGCTCATAGATCTTGCGATCATTGGTCGCCAAGATGCCCCCTTCGCCCACCGCCAAAGATTTGCCACTCATCAGCGACATCGCGGCCACATCACCAAAGGTGCCCAGCTTTTGCCCTCGATAGAGACCCCCTTGCGCATGGGAAACATCCTCGATCACTTTGAGATTGTGGCGACGGGCGATCGCCATGATCGGTGCCATGTCGGCCGGATGCCCTAGGTAGTGGACCACCATGATCGCCTTGGTACGCGGCGTGATCCGATGCTCAATGTCGGTTGGATCGATGCAGAGCGTATCGGGGATAATGTCGGCAAAGACAACGGTCGCGCCCAGCGAAAAGACCTGGAGCACCGACGCCCAATAGGTAAGGCTAGGTGCGATAATCTCGTCGCCAACGCCAATTTCACAGCCAAACATTGCGCCATGCAGCGCCGCCGTGCCAGTGTTGTGCGCCAAGGCATAGGTAAGCCCTTGCCATGCCGCGAACTCCTCTTCAAATTGTTTGGTGATCTCCAGCCCGGACATTGCCCCACGCCGCAGCACGTCGAGCACCGCGGCCTCATCCTCCGCAGTGACAATTGGCCAGTGAAAAATATCGTTGTTCGTCGCATCGACGGCTGGTGATCCGCCAAAGAGTGCCAACGGTTGCTGATTGACCATAAGGTTTTCCTACTTCTTTCCATCAATGATTGGATTGTCTAACTAGCCAAAGGTCCTGGCACGTGAGTAAAGCAGTGAGACGGTGAGACGGTGAGACGGTTACTGTCGTACTGTCTTACTATCCCACTGTCTTACTGTCCCACTGTCTTACTGTCCCACTGTCTTACTGTCCCACTAAGCCGCGCTGTACTAGCGATAAATAATATCACGAATGTTCTCACTTTGCAGGCGAACCGTTTGGCTGTCGATCCGCTCGACGCCCGGTTGCGCCGCCACACCATCGGTCACATCGGTGTGGAAGTAGCGCTTTTCCAGCACGTAGGGCCCCGGCCAAACCAAGGGCGCGATGGGCTCGGCACGCTGCTGCTCAATCGCCGCTTTGATCCCAACCTGGATGCGCCGCCGCGCCTCTTGTGCCGAGAGCGAAATCGCCGAACCACGCCCTAACCCCTGTTTGACCGCAACGGTGGTAATTCCCTCCACCAGGTCGGCAGCCTCATGGCAGGCATCTTCCTCACCGCTGAGAAAGATCAGGGGCAGACCAAACGAGCCAAAGTAGAGCGCGATCTGGCCAATTTCGCCAATCGCTTTGCCATTGAGTTTGTAGTAGTCAATGGTCTGGCTGCTTTGGGTATGATTCTGATTGCCGGTGGCAACGCCGGCACGGGCATGCTGACCGATCATCACCACGACATCGTATTGCGCAATCACCGCGTTGAGCCGCGACCAGGGCGGCGATGGACGACCATGCAACAACTTGGCCGCCGGGTGCAGATCGACAAAGCTGATCCCGCCGGCACCGTGGCCATCCCAGACCAGGATCTCCTCGATGCCCGCCTCCAGCAGACCGTCAACCGCGGCGTTCACTTCGGCTGTCTCTAATTTTTTGGCCTCTTCATAATATTTGCCGTCCGGATAGGATTGCTGGGTAAAGGAGACGACCCCCGCCACCCCTTCCATATCAGTCACCATAAAGACTTTCATCGGTTCGCTCCTAATCTGGATAAGCCAGCGCAAAATTTCTCGCAAAGGCGCAAAGCCCGCTAAGTTTTCTTAAGTATTGGCACCCGACCGCATTTCATGATGGATTAAAAGTTTCAGTAGATCACGATTCTCTGATTATTGTCATTCCTGCGCAGGCAGGAATCCGTGCGTGCTAGAGTAGATTCCTGCCTCCGCAGGAATGACAAACCGCATCTTGGCTTGAAATCGTGAACTATTGAGTTTACTACGCAACTTCATCCGGCACCAGACGCAGCGCATTTTCGGCGTAGATCTTGGTCAGCACCGTTTCCGGCAATTCGAGACCGTTGAGAAAGTCCTGAAGCCGATTATCAAAGTAGTCACGGCCGTAGAGTAGCCGATCCTGAAACTCGATCAGAAAATCTTTGGCGAACTCGGTGTCACGACTCAGCGCTGTTAACGCCGAACCAGCCGAGAGATCGGCCATGAGATTGGGGTAGTCGCGCAACATCTGCGGCACTTTACCTCCCGGCTGCACATCGCCCTTGGGATAGGGCACCTTGTTGTACTGATCGTCGCCGGAAATGTGCGCCCAAAAGCCGGGGGCGTGGCCAATAAAGGTTGCACCCGGGCAGGCTCGCACGGCGCGCTCAAAGGGCTCGATGCCACCGCCATACCACCAATTGGGGCGCGGATATTTGCGGCCTGAATCAAATTCGTAGTCGAGATGAATCGTAATCGGCAGCTTTTTCTCGCCACAGAAACGGAAGAGCCGCTGCGCATCGAGATCATCGTACATCATGCGCAGCTTTAACTCGCCATAGACCTTTACACCATGCACCGCCATTGCCGCTTCAAGTTGATCAATCGCATCGGGGCGGCGCGGGTCTGGCCCATAGCAGAGCACAAATTTGTCGGGAGCCTGCTGTTTATAGGCCAGACAACGCGAGAAAGGAATCGGATAGCCATTGTCGGCCACCATAGAAACGGTATTGTAGGCGGGGTCATATTCAGTGGCGGGGGCTTCCCATGACAGCAGCCAGGTCTTTTCAATGTTGTACTGCGCCATATTGGCCAAAAACTTCTGGAGATCGTGGCGATGCCAGTCGGGGTGGTTGTGGGCATCAATAATACGCATGGTCGGTTCGCTCCTATAAATTGGGTAGGGTGTATTTTTTGCCACAGAGAACACAGAGAACACAGAGAACACAGAGAACACAGAGAACACAGAGAACACAGAGAACACAGAGAACACAGAGAACACAGAGAATAAGTATACTCAGTGCTCTCGATGGCGATTTCGTAAGGTTAATCCAAACAAATCATTATCCACGAAGAAGGATGAAGATTTGCTTTTTCCTTCGTGTGCCTTCGTGTATCTTCGTGGATCGCTTAAATTTTTGGAATGGCTTCAGCTACAGGAATACCATGACGGCTACCGGTAGTAAGCATCCACCCGCTGAAAAATCGCAATGGCATCGTCCACATCGGCGCTTCGCCAATTTTCATGGATTTGCAGATTGAAGTGATCCTCCATCACGGCGTGGGCGTTGGGACAGGGGAAGTGCTGCTGGGGATCGCCGTGGTAGTCAGGGCTGCTCCAGGGGTAACCCGGCTGACCAAAGACGCGGTGGTTGACAAACCAATCCATGGTGTGCGGTAAAGCGGCGCGATAACTGGGGTTGATCGGCAAGCCTTCGGCACTGAGCGCCTGACAGTAGGTCGCCTTGTCACAGCTCGCCGCTTCGGCATGAAAGCGCATCCGTAGAAACCAATAGGTCGCTTCGGCCCCTGCCAGCAACGGTGGCAGGCTGACGGTTGGCAGATCATCGATTCCTTCGCCCAGATGGGCAACCACCGTCTGCCGCCGTGCGTTACCATCCGCAAGCTTGCGCAACTGCACACGCCCCACCGCCGCCGCCATGTCATTGAGATTAAGGTTGAGCGATGCCACCTGATTGGTGGTACCGGCCGGTTGAAAAAAGGGCTTACCGCGGTCCGAATTGGCGCGAATTTCATGGTAGAGTGCTTCGTCCTTAGTGTAGACCAACCCGCCCTGGCTACCCGACGAGTGATGTTTGCCGGACATAGTCGAAAAAGCCGCCACATCGCCAAAGGTGCCCACGTATTGGCCGTTGATCTTGGTGCCATGCGCCTGTGCACAATCCTCTAACACGCGTAGATCGTGCTGACGCGCCAGCGCCATGATCTCGGTCATATCGACCGGTTCGCCGGCAATGTGCGGGATCACAATCGCGCTGGTGCGCGGCGAAATGAGCGCGGCGATCTGCTCCGGCCCCGTGTTGTAGCTGCCTGGGATGGTATCCGCGATCATCGGAATCAGGTTCAGCAGCGGGATCGGCATGAGCCCCCCCGGATCGGTGACGGCACTGACAATGACTTCGCTAAATGGCGGCAAATTCAGCGCTTTCAAGCCGACGTAGATTGCCGATGTGCCCGAATTCACCGCATCGACATAGCCGCCGCCCATGTACTCGGCAAATTCAGCGCAATAGGCCGTCTCTTCATCACCGTTGTAACCGGGGGCCGAACCAGTGGCAATTGCCTCATCAAAGAGCGCGACCAACGCGGCTTTTTCTTCGAGCCCAATGTGGCCACGCGCGGGGAAGGGACTCTCGCGCAGGCGCGGGCCACCGTGCAGTGCTAAATCCTTTGCTTCTACGATAGTCATAGCAAACTCTTTCTATTACGTCTCTCAGGAAACTAACGATCCACGAATCAACTAAAGGGCGGTGCCCTATTCACCCTAAAGAAACAGCGGCGGACGCCATGTTTCTAAGTAGTACGACAACGTTAAATTAGACAAGATTAACAGAATTAACCGGATTGACACAGCAGAACAAAAATCTTGTGAATCGTGTGAATCCTGTCGATGGAATGTAATTTAACGTTGTCGTAGTAGTCATACAAAGACACACGAAGGATACGTTTTCTTCGTGAAGCTTCACACCCAGGGGGTGTATTCGCTTCGTGGATAATTTATATTTTTGGATTAGCCTTAGAAATAGGGCCAACCCTATCATGGCTTACTTTACAATATTATTCTGTTGCAGTAGTAGAGGCGTACCCTTGCGGTCACCCTTTGATTGATACCAGGGCACCGGCAAGCGGATGTCCTTACATCACCTATCAACTTAATTTCACAAAACATTAACTACGGATCCCCATCAAGGTCAATTCATCGGCGCGCAGACAGGCCACGCGTCGCCCATCGTCCGTTGTTTGTAAGCGCGGTACTTCGTTTTGGCAGCGCGCTTCGGCATAGGCACAGCGCGGATGAAACGGACAGCCCGAGGGCAACTGCGCCGGATCGGGCACTTCACCGGTCAAAATAATTTCGCTATCGCGATAGTCTGGATCGGGGCGCGGGACTGAGGAGAGCAGCGCTTCGGTGTAAGGATGGCGTGGTTGAGCGTAGAGATCAGCCGTGGCGGCCTCTTCCACAATGCGCCCCGCATACATCACGGCAACCCGATCACAAGTATGCTTGACGACACCGAGATCGTGGGAGATAAAGAGAAAGGCAATCCCCAACTGCTCCTGTAGATCTTTGAGCAGATTGATGATCTGCGCCTGCACCGAGACGTCAAGTGCCGAGACCGGTTCGTCGGCCACAATCAATTTAGGGTTGAGCGCCAGCGCGCGCGCGATGCCGATCCGCTGCCGCTGCCCACCACTAAAGGCATGGGGATAGCGGCGCAGGTAAGTGGAGGCAAGCCCCACGAGATCCATTAACTCCAGTGCGCGACGTTCCAGTTGCCGCCGATCGGTGATACCATGCGCTTTGAGTGGCTCGGTAATCGATTCAAAGACGGTCATGCGCGGGTTGAGCGACGAGAAGGGATCTTGAAAGATCATCTGGGCGTGGCGGCGAAATTGGCGCAACTCCTCATTGCCCAAGCGCATGATATCAACCGGCCGCCCATCGACGCGGATGTTAATGTTGCCATCGGTCGGCTCCAAGCCGCGCAAGACACAGAGCCCCGTGGTCGTTTTGCCACAGCCACTCTCGCCCACCAGCCCCAGGATCTCGCCTTGGCGCACGACAAAGCTCAGGTCATCGACCGCCTTGCGTACCTGCACCTTGCGCCGCAGCAAACCGGAGCGTATGGTGAAATATTTCTTCAGGCCATTGACTTCCAGCACATTGGCTTCCAACATATTGGCTTCCAACACATTGGCGGCTGGCGTGCCCAGGCCATTGGCGGCTGCACTATTGGCTTCTGACATTGGCGGCGACCTCTTTCAATTCAGGCTCGGTTTCCAGGACGCAGGCAACTTGATGATTGAGCGCCACGGTTTCCAACGCCGGTGGTGCCCCCACATTACAGATGCCCTCGATCGCCCAGTCACAGCGCGGATGGAAAGGGCAGCCCGGCACCACCGCAAAGGGTTCTGGCACGGTGCCTCGAATGGAGGAGAGCCGATCGGCGCGCGGCGCATCAATTTTAGGGATCGACTGTAGCAACGCTTTGGTGTACGGATGTTTGGGATCGTGAAAGATTGTCTGGACATCGGCAAACTCGACGACGCGCCCGCGGTACATGACGGCCACTTCATTCGCCATGCGCGCGATCACGCCGAGATCATGCGTGATGATCATCACCGACATCGCATATTCCGCCTGAAGCTCTTTGATCAAACGTAGGATCTGCGCCTGGATCGTCACATCGAGCGCGGTTGTCGGCTCATCGGCAATGAGCAGGACCGGCTGGTTGCAGAGCGCGATGGCGATCATTGCCCGTTGGCGCAAGCCGCCGCTGAGTTGATAAGAGTAGTCGTCAATTCGCTGCTCGGGCCGCGGAATGCCCACCTTGCGCAACATTTCAATGCCCAAATCGCGCGCGGCACGCTTGGTGAGCGGCTGGTGCAGCAGGATCGCTTCGATCAGCTGTTCGCCAATCGTGTGGACGGGGCTGAGCGCGGTCATTGGCTCTTGGAAGATCATGGCGATCTTACCACCGCGAATGTCGAGCATGGTCCGGCTCTCTTCATCAATCTGCGCTAGATCGACCACTTCTATACCCTGCGCGCCGGCATATTGAAAACGGATGGAGCCATCGATAATCATAGCGCTACCCGGCAACAGCCGCATGATCGATTGGGCAGTGACACTTTTGCCACAGCCACTCTCACCCACAATGCCCAGCGTCTGCTGCGGCTTGATGTGGAAATTCACCCCATCCACCGCGCGCACTGTGCCTTCATCAAATTGGAAATAGGTCTTTAGACCCTCGACCTCAAGTACATTTTCCATAAGCTTCATTCTACATCGGTTCCATCTGCTATGTAACTAGCCACGGAGAAACAGAGATGGAGACAGATAAAAGTACAAACCATTTGTGTTTATTCGCGTCCATCTGTGGCAAAAATAGTTCAACAGCATCTCATATGATTGACAGCCGCTTTGGTTTCGATGCGCCCGATACAGCTTGGGCTACTCAACCGACGCTACCTTCTCAATCCATGTCAACCAGATGAGAGCCCAAAGAGCCGCAAAAAATTTGTTTTACAGCCAAGCGCTAGTCGCTATAGGGATCGGCGGCGTCGCGCAGGCCATCACCAAAGAAGTTAAAGGCGAGGACCGTTAGCACCACAAAGAGAATCGGGATGAGCAGCCAGGGGTAGCTGGCGATCGTGCGCACATTCTGCGCATCCTGCAACAGCACACCCCAACTAGAGACGGGATGGCGCAGGCCCAATCCCAGGAAACTCAAGACGGTCTCACCCAGGATCATGGCCGGGATGCTCAGCGTGACGACCACAATCAGATGGCTCGTAAAGGAAGGCAGCAGGTGGTGGCTGATGATACGTCGTTCCCGCACACCAGCAAGGCGCGCCGCCAACGCGAAATCCTGTTCGCGCAGGGAAAGAATCTTGCCACGGACCACGCGTGCTACCTCCGTCCAGCCGAGCAGCGCCAAGATAATCGAGATGGCGAAGTAGACGCGCAATATTGGCCAATTGGGGGGCAGCGCCGCCGCGATCCCCATCCAGAGCGGGATATCGGGAAAGGCACGCAGAATTTCAATCGCGCGCTGGATAATCACATCGGCCACACCGCCGTAAAAGCCGGAGATGCCGCCCAACATAATGCCGAGAAAGAGACTCAACGCCACGCCAACCAGCCCAATCGAAAGCGAAATGCGCGTGCCATAAAGGATGCGCGACAGCAGATCACGTCCCAAGCTATCGGTGCCAAAGAGAAAGATCGTGCCAATTTTTTCTTGGTTGCGGCGACTGGCCGCGCCCCCTGGGATATTCGTCCCGTCGCCGGCGGTGGGCTGTTGCACCCCAAAAAGACGATGTTCCAGTTCAATGATGCCCCACAGCTTGTACGGTTCGACCTGGGGCATCCAGGTGAAATAGTAGGGCTGCGTGCGATCCTCTTCGTAAAGCTCCAGCAACGTCTTCGGATCGCGCGTCATGGCATAGCCATAGACAAAGGGGCGCAAGCTGAAACTGCCTTCATGGACAAAATGCAGCGGCTGCGGCGGCGCATAGAGAAATTGCGAATAGCGCGCCGTATACTCGTATGGGCTGAGAAATTCGGCGAAGATAGCAGTCAGATAGAGCGCCACAACGACAAAGAGCGAAAAGAGCGCCAACCGGTGCTTGCGCAACCGCCAGATGATTAGCCGCAGCTGCGAGGCAGTGTAGTAAGCCTCCGCTTTGCGGCTGATGCTGACATTGGCGGTCGACGCCGTTGCTTCATCGCCCAACACCCCGCCTGACCTTGTTGCTGTGGTGATCTTGGGTAACTCTTCTAACACAGATAGCTCCTACGTTTGTCGGCGACAACGATCAAGAAGACAGGGTTAAAACCCCGCTCTAACATCGAGAAGCGCCCTCAGGCGCTAAGAGAGTTTTCCAGTCCCTACTTCTGCCCACCGAAGCGAATGCGTGGATCGGCCCATGCAAGCAGCAGATCCGAAATCAATGTGCCGATGACCGTCAATGTGCTGAGCAAAAGAATAAAGGCACCGGCAACATACATATCTTGGCTTTGCAATGCCCGCAGATAGATCGGCCCTGTCGTGGGCAGATTCAGCACAATCGCGGTAATTGTTGCGCCGGAGACCACCGCAGGCAAGATAAAGGCCGCGCTGCTGATGACCGGATTCAACGCAACCCGGACCGGATATTTCCAGAGCAACTTGCGTCTGGGCATGCCGCGGGCGCGGGCGGCGACCACATATTGTTTGTTCAGTTCATCAAGCAGGTTGGCCCGCGTGACGCGGATCAGCCCCGCCGTGCCCGATGTGCCAACGACGATCACCGGTACCCACAGATGGGAAAGCAGATCGACCGCCTTGGCGATGCTCCAAGGCGCTGTTTCAAAACCCGGCGAGAATAAACCGCCGACGCTGATGTCAAAATATTCAAAACTGAGATAGAGCATGATCAGCGCCAGGCTAAAATTCGGGATTGAGAGGCCCAGAAAGCCCACAAAGGTGAGGATGTAATCCCAAAAGGTATATTTGTTGAGCGCCGAGAAAATACCAATCGGGATTGCCACCAAATAGACAAAGACAATCGTTGTCAGCGAAATGGCAATCGTACGCCAAAGGCGATCCCCCAGCAATTCGACCACGGGACGTCGCCACTCAAAGGATTGACCAAAGTCGCCATGCAGGGCGCGGCTGATCCACTTATAGTATTGAATATACAAAGGTTGATTGACGCCGTACATCTGCTCCAGTTGCTGCCGGGTTTCCACATCGGGGATCTGCCCCTGCCCAGCCATCTGCGCAATAAAGGCATCGACATAGTTGCCCGGCGGCAGGTTAATTACCCAAAACGAGATGATCGAAATGATCACCATTGTTGGGATCATCAGCAACAGCCGTCGAAGGACATACGTTACCATAGGGTTACTCTCGTTTCGGACAATAAGCAACGGCTTGGGTAGATCGGTAGATCGGTAGATAAGTGTTTAACGCGCCATCGGATCAGCTGAGCATAAATAACTGTAAGATTACTTGGGCAGCGCTGTACTGATCATCGTCAACGAAGTTTTGCTGGTTTAAAACCAACTCCAGCCCCCATCCGTAACCCTTCCCCTATGTGTGGGGGAAGGGAACTAAACTCCCTTCTCCCAGAATGGGAGAAGGGCCGGGGTGAGGGCCGCAACGTGCAAAAATTCGTTCGGCACTCGTTCCACGCTCTAGCGTGGAATGGTACCTATGACGCTCCAGCGTCAAGCCCATAGCTACCGGTGTGCATTTGCTTTCACGCCTGTACTTTCTTTACGCTGGAGCGTCGAGTTTGGTGCCTACGCTCTCGCGTAGGCACATGCAGCGCTCTTCGCTTGATACCGGTGGGGGCACGCTCTATCGTGCCCTACCGACGTTAATCCTGCGCCAGCCACCACTGTTCTGGTTGCATATAGCGGGGGAAGTAGAGGCGGTAATCTTCCAAGCCATATTCATGCGGAATGTTGTGGAAGTTGCTGTCAGCCAGCACCGGTTGGAAACCTTCGACGTAGCCCACCTTGAAGAGATTTTCGGCGTTGATGCGCACGATCTCCTGCCCCAGACGCTTCTGCTCGGCGGGGTCGGTGGCGGCTTTCATCTGGTCAAAGAGTTGTTGCAACTCTAGCAGTTTGCCCTCGGGCTCGACCCCCTGCTCGCCATTGGTGGCGTAGTAGAGACCGGTCAGCGGCGCGTAGTAGGCGGTGTCGGCGGTGGGTACAAACCAGATCGGGTCGACCACCCACTGGATCGTTGCCGAAAGGTAGCCAGCAACCAAGTGCTCACCGGCACGCACCATCGCCACCCAATTCTGCGAGGGCATAAAGTTTACGGCAACCTCCAACCCCAGATCGCGCCAATACTCGGCCAGAATCTCATAGGCCCGGTCGGCAACGCCTTGGCCACCGAGGACTGGCATCGTAAAGCTGACGCGCTGGCCATCTGCAGTCAGACGGAAGCCTTCGCTGTCACGCTGATCCAAGCCCATTTCATCGAGCAGTTGATTGGCTTTTTCTGGGTCATATTCGGTATAGAGGGTACGCAATTCGGGCAGCGCATAGGGATCGGCAGCCGGCGGCATCGCCTGATTGATCTCGCCAAGGCCCAGGAAGGCGCTATCATTGATATCATTGCGGTCGACGCCAATCGAGAGCGCTTCGCGGAAGCGGAAATCTTTGATCAGCGGGCCAAAGACGGGGTCGGAGCTATCCATATTAAAGAAGACAACCATCGGCACCGGGCGTGGATAGCGATACATGGTATAGCCGCCGCGCTCCTCGTTTTCGCTGAGCACGGGGAAATCGGTGGGCGCAATCACCTGCGCTTCGTAGTTGATCTCGCCATTCATGGCGGCCAACACCATCACTTCGCGATCCTGATAGATCGCGACTTCCATGTTGTCGACGTAGGGCAACTGGCGACCGGCGGTGTCCACCTTCCAGTAGTAAGGGTTGCGCACAAAGACGGCGGATGTTTCTGGATTGGCGGTTGTGTTGACCCAGGCACTTATCCGCGGCAGATCGGGGTTGGTCGTGAAGGCGAGATCGAGTACCGCCGTGTTCCACGTTTCGTAGCCCAGGTCCGTCACCTTGGCGGTCAGCTCCGCTTCGTCGACATAGGCGGGGTGGAATTGCGAGATGTAATGTTTCGGGAAGTCAAACATACTGGTGCCGCGGAAGGCGAGATTGGGCAGGAAGAGCGCATATGGGCTGGCAAATTTGAAAACAACAGTGTAATCATCTGGCGCGCTCACTTCGGCAACTTCGCCATTGATCTTCAACCAATCCGGTGCGGCCGGCGTGTATTCCGTGTTCATGATAATGTCGTTGAACCAGAAGAGTACATCGGCCGACGTAAAGGGCTCGCCGTCGGACCACTTCATCCCTTCGCGCAGATAGAAGGTGTAGGTGGTACCATCCTCCGAGATATCCCAACTTTCTGCCACATCCGGCACGGGCTCTGAACCGGTGCGATCCCACATGGCAAAGCTTTCGGTGACCGTACGTGCGTTCATATAGGCCGCACGTGGGGAGAGCACCCCAATCTTCCAGGTGCCCCCATATTCACCAAGCGATTCATAGGGCTCGACGACCAGCGGGTTGGCCGGCAGCCGCTCTTCGAGTGGCGGCAAGGTGCCAGCAGCCACTTGTTCGGCAAACATTGGGGCTTCCAATTGGGTGAGATCGGCCGTCGTGGTTGATTCGCTCGTAGCCGACTCGGCTGTGGTGGCGGCATCGCTTTCTGCGGCTTGTGGGGCGGCGGCATCAGCCGGGGCCTCAAGCGGGGGTGCGCCGGCACCACCACAAGCCGCCAGCAACGCTAGCAACAGCAGCATCAGCAGCGCGCGATAGCCTGTTCGATAAGAGGATTTGTGTAGAGACATACAATTTTCTCCCGTGATAGAGCGTGGTACAGATATAGGGTTGATGGCGAATACGTGGTTGGATTGAATTACGGAAAACCGAGATATGGGGGTCAGTAAAGCAGACGCAGTTGGGCATATCGAACAAACAAAAGAGCAGAAGTCCAGAAGTTCAGTCACTCAATTGGTCTAGCGATTAGACCAATTGTGCATAGTGTAGCATGACTAGAATACGCTGTCAAATGCCTTTTTTTAGCATAAAGTGACCTTTCCGTCCTAGCCCTGCTTGGAAGACGAAGTGGGACAATTTACTTTCTGCAACCGCCTGTTGGATCGAGGGCTTTATGGATAAGGCATATTTGGATTCGTCGATTTGCATCCCTTCATAAGCCTGTTATAATTCGACTCAACCCACGGTTGATCAATAAGGGTACCGTCCTCGGCTCCTACCACTGACGCCGCCCTTCCGTCCAGAGTAAAAGGAGAATCGTATGGTTTACCGCATGGCTCGGCTTGTGTACCGTAGCGGTTTGGTTGTCATGTCACTCTTTTTGTTAATTCTAGTTGCGGCGTGTGCCGGCACACGATCAACCACCAGCACGAATCAACCAGCCGGGGAAACCACGGCTCCCGCCGGGACCGCGACATTGCGCGTCGGGTGGCCGGGCAGCCCCGACACCCTCAATCCCGGAGCCGGGATTCTCGCCGAATCCTACACCATCTACGATCTCGTCTATGATACCCTGTATGATCTGCAATTTGATGGCACGTTTAAATTGGATATAGCCGACAGTGTGGATGTCTCGGATGATGGCACGGTCTATACCTTTAAGATCCATCAAGGGATCACTTTTCACGATGGCACGCCCTTGACCGCCAAAGATGTTGCCTTCTCGCTCAATCTCTACAAAACACACGAAGATTTTCCCTATCTCAACTTCTACACCCTGGCCTTTGATACCATTGAGGCACCCGACGACAGCACGGTCGTACTGACGTTGAATGAGGCGATTCCCAATCTAGAGAGCCAACTGCTGGCGCTCTACATCTTACCCGAACATATCTGGTCGCAATATGCCGAAGGCAACGCTGCCGCCGAATTTGAAAATCTAGCGATGATCGGCAGTGGTCCTTTTAAGATGCAGGAGTATCAACAGAACGAGTTTGTCCATCTCGTTGCCAACAAGGAGTATTTTCAAGGCCCTCCCAAAATCGATGAAGCGATCTTCCAGACTTTTGGCAACGAAGATGCGCTGGTGCAGGCGCTACAGACCGACCAGGTCGACATGATCACCGAGATGCCTAACACCGCCGTGCCCACACTCAATCGCGCCGAAAATGTGACCTTGGTCACCGGCGCGCCGTTGGGGCCATCGGTGCGTGATGTTATCTTTAATCAGGTGACGCCCGAAAATTGTCCAAAAGACGACGGCGGTCTTTGCACTGGCCACCCGGCGCTGCTCGACCGCAATGTGCGGCTGGCACTGGCCCACGCCACCGACAAACAAAATATTATCGATGTCGCCATGCTTGGCCTGGCCGATCCAGGACTGACCCTTGTTGCCTCGGGGCAGGCCTATTGGTATAACGACCAGATCGAAGATTATGCCTTCGATACAGCCCTGGCCAATCAGATCCTCGATGATGCCGGCTATCTCGACACCGATGGCGATGGCATTCGCGAAATGCCCGACGGCAGCCGCCCCCTCACCTTCCGCCTGCAGTGGGCCAATGACATTCCCGAAGCGCCACGCATTGCTGAATTACTTGGGCAAACCTGGGGCGAAATCGGCGTCAAGACCGAGCCACAGGCCGTTGATCCCGATGCGCTGACCACCGCCTGCTGTCCGGCGTTTGATTTTGACATTATGATCTGGGGCTGGAGTTGGGGACCCGATCCGAACGATCCACTCGGCGTCATGCGCACCGATCAGATCTCGACTGGCAGCAGTGAGACTGGCTATGCGAATACGGAATTTGATGCGCTCTATGATCAACAGGCCGTTGAACTGGACCCGGAGAAGCGCCGTGCGATTGTCTACCAGATGCAGCAGATCGTCTTTGACGATGTGGTCTACATCATTCCCTACTACCAAAACAAGGTGGAGGCCTACCGCAGCGACCGCTTTACCGGCTGGATTACCGATCAGCCGACCCTCGAATTGGAAAATCACAAAAATCTAGTAGTCATCGAGCCTGTGCAGTAGTTTGTAAAGTAACTCATGTTACGCATCTTCCCATAAAGGTGCCGCGCGACTCGAGTACGCCGCATCCCCAGATGCGGGTCGATCCGCATCTGGGGATGCGGCGTACTCGAGACCGGCATCTTTACTACGTAACATGAGTAAAGTAAATGTGAGAGGTAGCGCTGGTTGAGTGATTCTCGAATTGTATCGAAACCGAGCGAGTCGCGCACGCTCGTTTCGATAAGTTGCATACTGCCGCAGCCTACTCAACTGGCGTTCCCTACACCTGTTAAGACTTTCTTGATAAAACAGGCAAAACTATACAGAAAAATTTTGTACGTTTTGTGTCAATGCCTTAGTATCTATCCGTAAATTCTCTGTTCCCACTGGGCCACAACCGAATTTTCAGATAGGTTTTTAGTTGCTGGTTACTGTTCTTTCAGATCGCATGAACCATTACTTGCTACGTAAACTTGGTTGGGCACTGCTCACGGTCGCCTTTGTGGTGGTACTCAACTTCTTTCTCTTTCGGATTTTACCTGGGGATCCGGCGCGCGCCGTGCGCGACCCGCGCCTAACACAACAGGCAGTCGAAGCAATTCGGGTGCGCTTTGGGCTGGACAAGCCACTCTACGTCCAATTCCTGCTCTACGTGCGCAACTTGTTGCAAGGCGAGTTGGGCACCAGCTTTCACACCCAACGCCCGGTCGCGCAGATCCTGCTCGAAAATCTCTGGAATACACTGCTGCTGATTGGGGCCGGCACCTTCTTCTCAATCATTCTTGGCATCGCACTCGGTGTTCTGGCGGCATGGCGATCGCGCAGCGCCGTTGACTACTCGGTGCTGGTCGCTAGCCTGGTGGCATGGGCCGCGCCAACCTTTTGGCTGGGCATTATTCTGCTCTTCTGGGGTAGCAGCCAACTGGGCCTGCCGATTGGCGGCAAGGTCACCGCCGGCGGCAACTTTGCAACGATCTGGCAACGCTGGCTCGATATCGGCCGCCACATGTTACTGCCGACGCTCACCTACACGATCATCTATGCCGGCCAATACACCCTCTTCATGCGCAGTGCCGTGCTCGATATCTTTTCCGAAGATTACATCCTAACCGCCAAAGCCAAAGGGCTCAACAGCTTTCAAATCTTGCGCGATCATGCCCTGCGCAATGCCCTGTTGCCGACCGTCACCGTCGTTGCCCTCAACCTCGGTTTCACCGTCGCCGGCGCGATCGAGATCGAAACGGTCTTCTCGTGGCCCGGCCTCGGTCATACGGTGGTCGAAGCGGTTGGCCGGCAGGATTACCCCGTCCTCCAAGGGGCGTTCCTGCTGCTGGCTATCAGCGTTATCTTGGCCAATCTCTGTGCTGATCGGCTTTATTCGTATTTGGATCCGCGTGTGCGGGCGACGTAAGCGGGATGCGTGATGCGTGATGCGTGATGCGTGATGCGTGATGCGTGATGCGGGAACCATTGTCAGCGTTAGCATTGTTCAGCACAACATCGCGCAGTGGAAAGCGGCTGACTCAGCTACAGCGAGCGCAACGCAGTTCACGCACTACGCAACACGGTCTACAACCTTCTTTCTATTCCTATGACTATCCAACGTTTTTGGCAAAGTTTTTTTCATAACCGCATGGCCGTATTGGGGCTCTTGATGCTCTTGATCGTCGTAGTGATGGCGATCTTTGCGCCGTGGATCGCGCCCTACAATCCCAAGGAAGCGGTACGGGTGACGATTGACAACATCTATGCGCCGCCAAGCCGTGACTATCTACTGGGGCGTGATGACGCGGGGAAAGATGTGCTGACCAACCTGATCTATGGGGCACGCGTTTCGTTGCTGATTGGCTTTTTTGCCTCATTTATTTCGCTGGCAATTGGTGGTCTGATTGGCATCGTGGCCGGCTTCTATGGCGGTCAGCTCGAAAATTTTCTCATGCGACTAACCGATATTCTGCTGGTCATCCCCGACCTGCCGCTGATGATCGTGCTGATTGCGCTGCTGGGTCGGGGTCAATGGATCTTGATTCTGGTTATCGGCATCCTAGGCTGGACCGGAACGGCGCGCGTCGTGCGGGCGCAGACGCTCTCGGTGCGCGAGCGTAAATTTGTGCAGCGTGCCAAAGCGATTGGCGCGGGCAACGTGTATATCATCCGGCGCCACATCTTTCCGCTCGTCTTCCCGCTAATGATGGTCAACGCGGTGCTGGTCATTTCGGCGGCGATCCTCAACGAAAGTACGTTAGCCTTTTTAGGGTTGGGCGATCCGACACGCCTCTCGTGGGGGCAGATGCTCAACTTCGCCTTTAGCCGCGGCGCAATGAGTGCCGGGGCGTGGTGGGCGTTGGTGCCGCCCGGTTTTGCGATCATCTGGGTCGTGCTGGGGTTGACGCTGTTGGGCAATGGGCTGGAACGGGTCTTTAACCCCAAACTTGATACCCATCATCTTTCGATTGGCGAGGAGATGGTCGCTCGCCCGTCTGCCGAAGCCGCTGTTTTATATCCACAAGGAGAAGGCGCCGCATGAGTGGCCCTACCAGTTCCACCCGTAGTGTTGTAACCGCGACTAGAACGGATTCAACAACTGAGTCCACAGCAGGGTCCAGCGCAGATGATGTGCCCCTTGTTCTCGATGTCCGCGATCTGTCAGTCGATTATGTGAGCGCCGGCAAACCACCCGCCCACGCCCTCGAAAAGGTCTCGTTCCAATTGCATCAGGGGGAAATGCTAGGCATCGTGGGCGAGAGTGGCTGTGGCAAAACCACGCTAATGCTCAGTCTAATGCGGCTCTTGCCAGCGGCGGGGCGCATCGTCGGTGGACAGGTGCTCTTCGCCGGCCACGATCTTCTCGATCTCTCCGAAAAATCAATGCAAAGTGTCCGCTGGCAGAACATTGCGATGATCTTTCAGGGTGCCATGAACGCGCTAAACCCTGTACGCACCGTTGGCAGCCAGATCGCCGAACCGATTGCGCGCCACACCATGCAGACGAGCAGTTCGTTGCTGCCACAGGGCCGCCAGCCATTGCCGCCGCGCCGTCAGCCCTCAAACGGCTCTGTAACTCGTCGCGACAACGGACCGGTCAATGTCATGAAGGGCATGAATCCAACGCGCACCATTGGCAGCCAAATCGCTGAAAGCATTACAACCCACGACAGCGTCACCGACAAAGCTGTGTTGCGTCGCCGCGTTGCCGAATTGCTCAATCTCGTTGGCATCAACCCCAATCGACAAGACCAATACCCCCACCAATACTCGGGCGGGATGCGGCAGCGGGCCATGATTGCGATGGCGCTCGCCTGTGATCCCGATGTGGTGATCGCCGACGAACCGACGACCGCGCTCGACGTGATGGTGCAGGCGCAGATCCTGGCGCTGCTGGCCGACTTACGCGAACAGTTGGGGCTCTCCGTGCTCTTTGTCACCCATGACCTGGGCGTTGTGGCTGAGATCTGTGATGCGGTTCTAGTGATGTATGGCGGCGTCGTGGCCGAATACAGCGATGTCGACACGATCTACAATGATCCTCAACATCCCTACACGCAGGAGTTGCTCAAGGCCTTTCCCGATCTCTCGCGCCCCAACGAACGGCTGACTTCGATTCCCGGTTACCCGCCGCGGCTCGACGCGCTGCCCCCGGGCTGCCGCTTTGCGCCGCGTTGTCCCCTCGCCTTTGATCGCTGCCATGTCGAACAGCCACCGCTTTATCAGCTAGGTGGGTTTCACGAAGCTAGTTGCCATTTGGTCGATCCACAGCAGACGGCACCGCGGTCGCCACAGCCCACGGCACAAGGTAAGCGCCAATGAGCAACAGAACGATCTTAAAAGTGGATCATCTGCGCAAACTCTTCCCTGTTGGTCGTCCAGGATTGCTGCGTGCGCCCCAATCGTTTGTCCATGCCGTTGATGGTGTTAGCTTTCAATTGGGCGAACGGGAGGTGTTGGCCGTTGTCGGCGAGAGTGGCTGCGGCAAATCGACGCTCGTCCTCACCCTGTTGGGCATGGAGCCGGCGACTGCGGGTAGCATTCGCTTTGGCGACGAAGAGGTCACCAAACTTGACAATGCTGGCCTCAAGCGGATGCGCCGTCAGGTGCAGATGATCTTTCAAGATCCCTATGAATCGCTCAACCCACTGATGACGATTGGCGAAACGGTGGCCGAACCGTTGCACGTTCATGGGCTGGTGACAAATCGGGCCGAGCGTCGCGAACGGGTGCGCAAAGCGTTGGAAGATGCGGGGTTAAAGCCGGCGGAGAGCTATATGGACCGCCGCCCGCACGAGTTGTCTGGAGGGCAACGGCAGCGGGTGGTGATTGCCAGCGCGCTCGTGTTGGAGCCGACGTTGTTGTTGGCGGATGAACCGGTGTCGATGCTCGACGTCAGCATCCGCGCTGAGATTCTGAATCTACTCAGTGATTTACGGCGCGATCGGGGGATTTCAATTGTGTTAATCACCCACGATCTCAACACCGTCTCGTCAATTGCCGACCGCATCGCCGTGATGTACTTGGGACGCATTGTCGAAATCGGCCCGACCAAAGCCGTGCTCAACAATCCAAGCCATCCCTACACCCAGGCGCTGCTTTCAGTGGCACCGGTGCCCAATCCGCGGTTGCGCCGCGAGCGGATCATTCTCCAAGGCGAAACGCCCGATCCGATCAATCTACCGAGCGGTTGTCGCTTCCATCCGCGTTGTCCCCTGGCAATGGCACGTTGCAAGGAGATCGATCCGACGCTTACAGTGGTGCATGGAGACGAGGATCAAGAGCGGGCGGGGCATCAGGCAGCTTGTATTCTTGTGTGAGCTACCCAGGGCTAAAGCACCTGGGCTTCAAGTCTCATGACTTGAGATTTTTCGGGGGCTGAGCGCTTACCTACGCTACTCATATCTCCCACCGCGTCAATTCCCGTAGCTCCTACGGTACTTGGTACTAGATTCATCGCTGCATTGTAGTCTCTATCATGAACCACATTGCAGCGCATACAGACCCAAATCCGGTCTGAAAGCTTTAGCGATTTGTTCTGTTCGCCACAGACGTGGCAAGTTTTAGAGGAAGCAAACCAGCGATCATGCTTGATGACTTCACCCCCTGACCACGCCGTTTTGTAGGTCACAAACTGCACGAACTGCGACCAACCGGCATCACTTATAGACTTGGCAAGCTTGTGGTTCTTGACCATGCCTTTGATGTTCAATGTTTCCAGGCCGATAGAGCCAAAGCGATTGACGATCTTGCGACTCTCTTGGTGGTGAAAGTCTTTGCGCTGATTGGCGATCTTTTCGTGGATCGTGGCAACAACGTGTCGAGCTTTCGCCCGTCCGTTGCTGCCCTTCACCTTGCGACTCAAGCGCCGTTGGCGGATCTTCAACAGCCGTTCGGCTTTGCGCAAGTGCTTGGGCGATTCAATTGGTGGACCGTCGCTCAACACGGCAAAGGTCTTGATGCCCAAGTCGATGCCAACGCTTTCAGTTAGTGGTGTTGGTTCGGCTGTTTCGATCTCACATTGAATGCTAACAAAGTATTTACCGGTCTTGGTCTTCGACACGGTACAATTCTTCATCTTGCCTTCAATGTGGCGATGACGGACAACTTTCACCCAGCCGACCTTTGGCAGATACACACGGTTGCCTTGCAGCTTGAAGCGCTGTGGATAGCGAAGGGACTGGACAGCAAACTTGCGCTTAAAGTTGGGGTAGTCGGCACGTCCATCAAAGAAGTTTTTGTACGCTGCATCAAGGTCTCGGATTGCAGCTTGCAACGCTTGGCTATCGGCGGTTTTTAGCCACGGATATTCTTCCTTGAGACGTTCCGACAAATCATTCTGGCAATCGTAGTAATTCAAGCCTGTACCAGTTTCGTAGAAGTATTCTTCACGAACTGCCCGATAGTGATTGTAGACAAAGCGCACACAACCAAACTGGATTGCCAGTTCTGCCTGTTGCTCACTATCGGGATAGATTCGGAACTTAAAGGCTTTTCGGATCTGCATTACGCTGCTCTTGCTGAACTCGATCTAATTCCTGACGAACAATGCGGTCAAGAATCTCAACCATGCTCACACCGGTCAAGGCGTAGATCATGCGCAGATTCTGTACCGTCTGTTCCCATATCCGTATTGTTATATGCCTCTTGTTCATGTAGTTATATTACTACATTTCGCAGATTGTGCAAATCCGTCACTACATGAATTACGTATGTCTCGCAGGGTTTTGACTAAAGCGGCTAAAGCACTTGAAGCCCTTATATCCCAGCCCTAAAGGGTCAGGGATTTACGGGCTATATCTTTAACAAACTACGCTGCTTAAAGCAGCGTAGTTTGTTAAGCTAGCCTATCGAATGTCAAATGAATTCGGAGAACTGTTCGAGTTCCTCAACTGTGGCCGCCAACCTTTGGCGCGTGAGGATAGCAAGGTACTGTGCGGTTGTGTAGGATGGTTTCTGGAGACGTTGCCGAACCTTGGAAACAGCCGTACAAAATGTGTCGGGCGAGGCTAAGTTGATTGGAGAGAAAAGAGATCGGCAATCGCCAATTGCAGAAACAGGTCACGCAGCGGTGCCGGATAGAAAATATTGGCATCGAGGAGGGCGGTCTGTTGGCTCATTAATGCTCATAGCCCATATTCATTTCCTGAGCCTCAGCCGCCAACGCATCAAGGATGGCTTCGCGCGCCGTATCGATAGCCGTCTTATAGGCCATTACATCTTCCATGCGAATACGCCGGTGTTTACCCACTTTTCGATAAGGGATGCGGCCTTCCTCAAGCAGCTTGATCAGGAATGGACGCGAAACATGAAGCACATCGGCGGCTTGAATGGTCGAAAGTTCGACATTCTCCTGAATCAACGTAACGCCATGGCCAGACGCCATTGTATCCAAAATATCCACTAATAAAGCTACCGCTCCCGCCGGCAATACGATGGGCTGCTCCTGCTCTATATCCGTCACACGCATATGAATAGGACGATCAGAAGTGATATAGCGCGCAAGAATCTGTCCAGAGATCCGGGCGAGCGCTGCATCATCAGGCGTCGGTGGAAGCTGTCTATGGGCAACCTCATTCATATGTTTTCTTCCTTTCTGAATCACACCTACACTACTATAGCTCACAAATGCCCAAAATGCAACAAGTGCAATAAGTGCAATAAGTGCAATAAGTGCAATAAGTGCAATTCAGGTTTTTACCGCTTACAGCACAAACATCTGCTCGCGCTCCGCCCCCACCGAAACATAATCAACCTTCACCCCAGCCAATTCGCTCAGGCGGTTGATGTAGGCCTGGGCGGCCGCGGGTAGATCTTCCCAACGCCGACAATCCTCCGTCGAAGATTGCCAACCCGCCCATTCTTCATAAATGGGCTTGGCCGCGTTGAGTAGCGGCGTATCTGGCATCGTATCGCGCACCACGGTGCCATCCGGCAGTTGGTAGCCGACACAGATCTTGAGCGTCGCAAATTTATCGAGCACATCGAGCTTGGTGATGGCGAGGCCGGTCATGCCGTTGAGCCACGCCGCGTAGTTGATCGCCACGCCGTCAAACCAGCCACAGCGCCGCGGGCGACCAGTCGTAGCGCCATATTCGCCACCGATCTCGCGCAGCTTCTCGCCATCGGCATCAAAGAGTTCGACGGGGAAGGGGCCATCGCCGACACAGGTGCTATATGCCTTGACGACACCGATCACGCGATCAATTGCGCGGGCGGGTAGGCCAGCCCCGGATGGGGCAAAGGCCGCGGTGGGATTACTGCTGGTGACATAGGGATAGATCCCCCAATCCAGATCGCGCATCACCCCTAGTTGCCCTTCCAACAGCACATCCTTCTCTTCGCTCAACGCCTGGCGCAACACGGGCATCGTGTCGATGATCCGATCGGCAAGCTTGGCGCGGAAGTCCATGCAGAGCGCATAGAGTTCCTGCCCATCGACCCCCTCGCCACCAAGAATTTCGATCTTGCGGTTGACGGTACGCAGTGCGTTGTCGAGACGTCCTTCGAGCCAGTCGGGTTGCAGCAGATCGCCCAGACGTAGACCGGAGCGGGCCGCCTTGTCCGCATAGGCCGGCCCCATACCGCGCTTGGTGGTGCCGATGGTATCCTTGCCGCGGGCCGTCTCTTCCAGAGCGTCAAGCGTACGGTGATAGGGCATCACCATCTGGGCGCGGTTGCTGATCCACAGATTATCGAGCTTGACATTGGCGGCCTTGAGCGCTGCCATCTCTTCCAATAGCGCCTGGGGGTTCACCACACAACCGGAGCCAATAATATTCTTGGTCTCGGGGTTAAAAATGCCGCTAGGAATGAGATGCAGGGCATGTTTGCCATATTCGTTGATTACCGTATGGCCGGCATTATCACCACCTTGAAAACGGATCACGACATCGGCCTGTTGCGCCAGATAATCGATGATGCGCCCTTTGCCCTCGTCACCCCACTGTGCACCCACAATCGCTGTTACCGACATAAAATCTACCTTTGGTTTCTAGGACTGTCTGTTGAAATTTAGTGTCACCAACATGCGCAACACGGTGAAATCCACCGGTGCAGCGTCCAGTAGCGCGATACCGGGGCCATTGCAGACGGTCGTTAATGATGGTTTCAAATACGCCAGCCATTGTATCACTACTCAACGCATTTCTCAACGCATACGGATCCTAGTTTCACTAGTTCCCAATGATTAAGGCCGTTCCAGAAAAACAATGATTCCGTAGGGACATCCGCTTGCCGGTCCCCCCTTGAGCGGCCACAAGGGTACACCCCACTGGTATCAAGCTAAGGAATAAGGACCGCAAAACACTACAACTGATGAAGGAAATTCCGGATTTGCCACGACGCATCCGGAATTTCAAGTGCAAATGAGACTTTCAGCCGGCGACATCCCTTCCCTTCTGAATCCCCTGTCCGCGCTGCTTCCCCTCTGCTCAAGGCTAAAATGTTGGTACTCCACAAGAGCAGTGGTACAATGCGTGAAATTTTAGACTTATTCGGGCGACACGCGTTTCCCAGTAAAACAAGAGGGGTTAGAAGAAATCTCATGGCTGTACAAACATCCGATCTAAATTGGGCGGCCCGCTACGCCACCAACGGCGCGGGGTTAGAAGAGAAAGTGGCCGAGCGTTTTGCCAAAGAGGCGCTCACCTTTGATGACGTGCTGCTGGTGCCGGGTTATGCCGAAACGCTACCATCCGAGGTGAAGTTGAGTATGCGGCTACACGAACGACTACAGCTCAACATCCCCGTCTTGAGCGCGGCAATGGATACAGTGACCGAGAGTGAACTGGCGATTGCCCTGGCCCGTCAGGGGGGGTTGGGAGTCATTCACCGCAATTTGGAGATTGCGGACCAGGCTGAAGAGGTTGACAAGGTCAAACGAAGTGAAAGCGGCATGATTGTCGACCCGATCACGCTTCATCCAGAAGAGACCTTACACGCAGCCGAAGCGGTGATGGGTCGTTACAAAATTAGTGGCGTGCCGATCACCGATGCGGCGGGCAAATTAGTCGGCATTCTCACCAACCGTGATGTACGTTTCGCCACCGACTACAACCGCCCGATCAGCGATTACATGACGGCAGACGAGCTGATTACCGCACGCATTGGCACGACGCTCCCCGAAGCACAGGAAATTCTCCACCGCTACCGCATTGAAAAGTTGCCACTCGTCGATGACAACGGCTATCTCAAGGGCTTGATCACCTATAAAGATCTGCTTAAACGGCAGGATTACCCCCACGCTGCCAAAGATGAGCGAGGTCGATTGCTCGTCGCCGGGGCAGTCGGTGTTGGCGAAAGTGGCGTGGCACGCGCCGGTGCCCTCTGCGAGGCTGGCGTCGATGCGATTGCGATTGACACAGCGCACGGTCACAGCCTTGGCGTGGTCGAAGCGATCAAGACAATCCGTCGCAACTTCCCGGATCTGATTATCCTCGCCGGCAACGTGGTCACCGCGGCGGGGATCAACGCGCTGATCGACGCCGGGGCCAACGCGATTAAGGTTGGTGTCGGTGCCGGCTCAATCTGTACAACGCGCGTCGTTAGCGGGGCCGGGATGCCACAATTGACGGCGATTGCCGAATGCGCCGTCGCCGCGCAACAGCGGGGTGTGGCCGTGATTGCCGACGGCGGCATCCGCTACAGCGGTGATATTACTAAGGCACTCGCCTGTGGCGCGTCGGCGGTGATGTTGGGCAGCCTGCTCGCCGGGCTACACGAGTCGCCTGGCGAAGTCGTCATCCGCGAGGGGCGCTCCTTCAAGGAGTACCGCGGCATGGGCAGCATGGGTGCCATGCGCGGCCGGGCCAACGACCGCTATCAATCCGGGCAACGGTCGAGCGAAAGCGCCAGCCCCGACATTGGTGGCAAGCTCGTTCCCGAGGGCATCGAAGGACAGGTGCCCTACAAAGGGATGCTCAAGGATTATGTTTTTCAACTGATGGGTGGGTTGCGCAGCGGCATGGGCTATGTCGGGGCGGCCTCGGTGCCGGAACTCTGGGCCAAGGCGCAATTTGTGCGCATCTCAGCGGCGAGCTATCAGGAAAGCCACCCGCATTCGATTACAATCACCAAAGAAGCCCCAAACTATCAAATTCAACCAGGACGGTAAAGCCATGAACGAAGAAGCACGCTTTACTGGCAAAGTTGCCCTCATTACTGGCGGTGGCACAGGGATCGGGGCGGCAATCGCAAAGCTCTTTGGTCAAGGCGGTGCCAAGGTGGCGATCTGTGGCCGCCGCGCCGCGGTGGTGCAACAGCGCGCAGAAGGGTTATCGGAGGCAGGCTATATCGTCCACGCGATTGTCGGCGATGTGGCCAGCGATGCCGGCGCGATTGTGCAAGAGACGGTGGATACCTTTGGTCAGTTGGATATCCTCGTTAACAACGCAGCGATTTCGGCGGGGATGCCCATCGAAGAGATGACGCTCTCGCGCTGGCAACATGTGATGGCGGTCAACCTCGATGCCGCCTTTGCCTTGGTCCACCATGCGCTTCCCCACTTGATGGCGACCAAAGGGAATATTCTCCACATCAGCAGCATCAGCGCGATCTCCGGCGAGGTTGACGATGTGGCCTATGTGGCGAGCAAGGCGGGGTTGGAAGGCTTTAATCGCAAGTTGGCCCTGGAGTTGGCTGGTGTTGGCGTCCGCTCGAATGTGATCAGACCGGGCTTGATCCACACCGAAGCCTTTGATGCCATGCCCCCGGACTTCTTTGAATCGCAGGTCCCGCTGATCCCGCTCCAGCGGATTGGCCGTCCGGAAGATATTGCCGAAGCAGCTGCCTTCCTCTGTTCGGCTGCCGCCAACTTTATTACCGGCAGCGTGCTAACCGTCGATGGTGGCGAATCGGCGAAGTAAGGCCAAACCAACTCAAATATCCACGAAGTCACACGAAGCTAAGCTGATTGAGGCTTAGCCACAGAGAGCACAGAGTGTATGAACACCTATCTTCTCTGTGCTCTCTGTGCTCTCTGTGCTCTCTGTGCTCCCTGTGCTCTCTGTGCTCTCTGTGCTCTCTGTGCTCTCTGTGGCAGAAAATAAGCTTTGCCCGTCAAGCTGCGAAGATAAACGGAAACAGCCACTGTTAACAATGGCTGTTAACAGTGGCTGTTTGTTACAAGTGAAAGATCTCGTATATAATGAGTGATAGAAAGCGGGGGGCGGAGGTTACTTCGCCCTTCCTATTTATTATTAGACGCTCTTTTGCACTGACCCTGAAGGATTGTTTCTCATGCGATCGATTTACCCATTTACAGCGATAGTTGGCCAGGAGCGCATGAAGCGCGCGTTGATCCTGAATGCCATTAACCCCCAAATTGGTGGTGTACTGATCCGCGGCGAACGCGGCACCGCCAAATCCACGGCAGCCCGTGCGCTAGCCGCGTTGATCCCTGAACTAGAGGCCGTTGACGGCTGCCCGTTTGGCTGCGACCCGGCCCGCCCGGATCTCTATTGTGATGAGTGTCGGGAGCGCATGGCGCGAGAAGGGCAGTTGCCTTCGCACTTTCGCAGCACTCCCTTTGTCGATCTACCGGTTAGCGCCACCGAAGATCGAGTCGTTGGCACGTTGGATATTGAAAAGGCGATCCAACGGGGCGAACGGCACTTTGAGCCGGGCATTCTGGCCGCCGCCAACCGTGGCGTGCTCTATGTCGATGAAGTCAACTTGCTCGACGATCATGTCGTCGATCTGTTGCTCGACAGCGCGGCGATGGGCATCAACGTGGTCGAGCGCGAAGGGATCAGCTTTCAGCACCCGGCGCAATTTGTCCTTGTCGGCTCGATGAACCCAGAAGAGGGCGATCTGCGCCCGCAGTTGCTCGATCGTTTTGCCCATGCCGTCGATGTGATTGGGCTGACCGATGCCAAACAGCGCGTAGAGATTTTACGCCGCCGCATCTTCTTCGAGCAAGATCAACAGGGCTTCTTTGATGCGTTTGAAGATAGTGAAGAGACACTGAGCACGCGCATCTCCGAGGCCCGCAGCCGCTATGCCATGGTCAAATATACGGATAAGGATCTCTACACGATTGCGGCGCTCACCGGCAGCTTTAAGGTCGATGGCCACCGGGCCGACATTGTGATCCTGCGCACTGCTCGCGCACAGGCTGCCTACGATGGCCGGCTGCAGATCAACGACAACGATATCCTGATCGCCGCCGAGCTTGCCCTGCCCCACCGCATGAAGAAGCAACCCTTCCAGGAATCGACGATGAATCTGGATCAGTTGCAGAACAATGTGCGCCAGGCGCGCGCCGAAGCCGAGCAAGAAGCCGGTGACGGTGACGAGAGCGAAGGCATGCAGATGGGTGACGCGGCGGCCGACGAAAAAAAAGCATAGAGGGCGATGAGTCAGACATGATGGATGCTGGCGAGGGGGGCGAGGGCGCAGTTGCCCAACCCGATGCCTCTCCCCAGCAAAGCTCATCGCCCGGAGACGCCAAAGGTGCCCGCAAGCCGGTACAGATCGGTGATACATTTGAAACAAAGCGCATGGATACGCCGCTCGATAAGATGACGCGCGAGCGGGCCGGTAAGCGCTCCTATACACGAACGGACCGCAAGCGTGGTCGCTATATCAAAGCACGCCCTGCCGGTAGTCATCCTGAAGATATTGCCTTTGATGCCACGCTGCGCGCGGCGGCACCCTTCCAACAGCAGCGGCTTTCTGAAGCGACCAATGATCTGGCGCTGCAATTGCGCAAAGGCGATCTACAACGCAAAGTGCGGGTACGGCGCACCGGCAACCTGATCCTCTTTGTGGTCGATGCCAGTTGGTCGATGGCGGCCAGCGAGCGCATGGAGGCGACCAAGGGAGCGATCTTCAGTCTGCTCGTCGATGCTTATCAACGCCGTGATCAAGTGGGGCTTGTTGTCTTCCAACGAGACAAGGCACGCTTAGTCTTACCCCCCACCAACAGCGTGGAGTTGGCCCAACGGGCGCTACAAGATCTGCCCGTCGGCGGCAAGACGCCGTTGAGTGGCGGGCTCTATATGGCCTGGCAGGTGATCGAAAATGCCCGCCGCCGCGACGGCGAGATCCGCCCCATGATGATCCTGCTCACCGATGGAGCCGGCAATGTTAGCATGACCGGCATGCCGGCACAGGAAGAGTCGATGCGGATAGCCAGCCTCTTTGAGCAGGCCAAGCTGCGCTCGATTGTTGTCAACATGGAGCACGCCGCCTTTGACCGTGGGTTGGCGCAAAAGCTGGCCGATGCCTTGGGCGGGATCTGCCACAATCTCCCTGAACTGCGCGCCGACACCTTGCTGCACACCGTCAAGCGCGAAATCGACCTTAGTTAACGGATAAACCAGAGAAAATAACCCCGGGATCTGGGTAGATCCCGGGGAATTTTTCGTAAACGAGCAACCCCACCCCAGCCTCATTGCTATTAAGTTAGGGAGACTATGCGGTTGTCACCCCTGCCTGCGCAGGGGTCCACCGCCTTGAAACCTAGATTCCTGCCTGCGCAGGAATGACATTTTGATGCCTAAATGGCAGTGCCCCCAGCTTCTCCGCAGACGGGGGAGGAGCATAACTCCCCTCCCTGATGTCGGGAAGGGGCAAGGGGTGGGGTTACCAGTTAGCACAAGTAGAAAGCCAAATACAGAGATGAGTACTTTTCCTGCCGCCCCGGTTCCCGATAATTTTGATGACATCAACGACACAACGTACCCTGTTGCGGATTTTGATGATGGCTATGATGATGATGAGAGCCCTGAAGAGAATGAGCCCACGCCGATTTTGATTAAGGGCAGCTGGGAAGCGGTTCTCGCCGAGGCACAGCAGTTGGCCTCGAAACAGGATGATGATGCAATTCCGCTCTTCGCCAAAGTGGTGCAACGCATCGGCAAGATGACGGTTGCACAGCGGCTTGCCAACAGTGAACGGCTGCAAAAGATCTTTACCGTCGCCGCCATTAACGCCCAATCCTATCTAACCTTGCGCGAACACTATGACGAAGCGTTGGCGACGTTGACAACGCTTCACGGCATCGGCGACGCCCACGACCAAGCCTTCGCAGACTTCCAACGGATCCTCGTCCTTTTCATGGCCGAACGCACAGACGAAGCCTTTCAAGAACTTGAAGCGCGGGTGACTGACGATGATGCCGACATCGCCGACTGGGGGCAGTTGGTCATGAGCAATCTGCGCCATCGACGGATTGACGATGCAGCGCAAGCCGTCGAAGATGCGGAGCGGTGGACCGATGAACAGGCCGCGCTTGAGCTGATTAGCCAGGAAGAGTTGCGTGAGTGGCGTGGCTATTTGGCGACATTGCGCGCCGATGTGGCGATGCGGCGTGGCGAATGGGAAGCGGCGATGCAGCACTTTGACGCGGCGCTGGCCGCCGATCCGATGTATCGTCAGAATCTGCATCTCTTCTACACCACGTTGATGCAAGCGGGCGAGCCGGAACGGGCGCTCACTTATATTGTACAGGATACGGCCCATCCGATTCGCTCGCACTTCTGGCATGGCGTGGCCTTACAGCGGCTGGGCAAGGGCGAAGAAGCTGTTGCCGAATGGCAGCAGGTGCTAGAGGTTGATCTAAAGACGAGTGAAGAGCCGAGTTTTAGTGAATATGTCCTGACTCACTTCTATTTGGGAGACAAGGAGCGGATTGGGCTGGGCAATATTCTGCGCATCTTGCAGGAAGACAAACGCTACGAATGGCAGACGCTCTTCCTGGCTGGTCTCGGTTGGGCGGTCCAAGGGAACATGGAGAGTGCCAAAACGAACCTGCAATTTGCGATCAACCAACGGCGCACCGCTGCGCAGGGCAAAGTGCTGCCCTACCAAACGTGGACCTATCTCTGCGATCTGCTCGATGAAGAGGCACAGCAAACATTACGCAAATATTTTGAGACGGAATGGGTGTAACAATGGCGACACAAGATGAATTGAGTTCCTTCGCCAAAGAGCTGGCAGATGCCAGTGCCGCAATCATTCGCCAATACTTTCGCACAGACTACACGGTGGAAAGCAAGGCTGACGACTCACCAGTAACGATCGCCGACCGTCAGGCGGAAGAAGTAATGCGTGCGATGATCACCAAACGCTTCCCTGATCATGGCATTCTGGGCGAGGAGCATGGCCATCACCAGCCCGACGCCGCCTATCAGTGGGTGCTTGATCCAATTGACGGGACGAAATCCTTTGTCAGCCACAGCTATCTCTTTGGCACGTTGATTGCGCTGCTCAAAGAGGGCCGCCCCATCCTTGGTGTGATCAACCAACCGCTGCTCAACGATTTCCTAATTGGTGTGAATGGCCAGACCTGGCTCAATGGCAAGCGTGTGCATGTACGCCCCTGTGCCCGCATTGAAGAGGCCATTCTGTTGAGCACCTATTTAACAGCCACTCCCTACCAAAATGGCCCCGCCTTTGAAACCCTCACCAAACGGGTACAACGGCACAACAATTGGGGCGACTGCCACGGCTACTACGTCGTTGCCAATGGCGGGGCCGACATCATGGCCGACCCGATTATGAATCCCTGGGATCTGCTGGCGCTGATCCCGATCATCGAGGGGGCAGGTGGTGTGATTACCGATTGGCAGGGCAACGATGCCGTCAAGGGCGAAAGTATTATTGCAACCGGCGGCAGCATTCACGACAAGGTCATTCGTCTGCTCAATCCATGATGCTGTTGCACTGCCTTACAACGGGATTGAAATCCCGATCTGATAACGAAAAGCCGCCTCAGCGCCTGAGGGCGCTTCTCGCTGTTAGCCAGGGGTTTTAACCCCATTGCTTAAGGCAGTGCAACAGCATCAATCCGTAACAGGTCGCGTGGTGTGCCAGTCCACAAACTTTGGACGCCAGATTATAGAAATAAATGGACAACTCCGGTATCGTCGACCCTAGATTGAATAACTGCGTTCAATCTAGGGTCGATGCTTACACCGGAGTTGTCTTATGTTCAAGTCTACCTCCACGGTTCCACAAGAGTCTGTGCCCTTTTCCGTTCTCGTCCGCACCCTGCTGATTCACTTACGCCTTCACTTTCAACTATTGCTGGCCCCGATCTTTTTATGGGGCTATCTGCTCACTGGTCGCCCCCTTGCCCTGCCTTTCTGGTTCGCCTTCTTTGCCTTCCACCTTTTTCTCTATGGCGGCACGACTGCCTTTAACAGTTACTACGATCAGGATGAAGGTCCCGTTGGCGGATTGGAAAATCCACCGGCTGCTGTGCCTGCGCTGCTCCCGTTCTCCCTGGCCTGCCAAGCCATCGGTGCTGTACTAGCAGCGCTGGTCAATCTGCCCTTTTTGCTCATTTACCTGACAATTTTTCTCATGGGCACCGCCTACTCACATCCCCGGTTCCGTTGGAAAAGCCGACCGCTTGGTGGGCTGCTGACGGTAGCAATTGGCCAGGGTCTGTTGGCTGGCCTTGGCGGCTGGGTGAGCGCTTATCCGCAGTGGGTCCCACCGACCGCGCTGGCCTGGTTGGGCATTATCGCTGTGGCGCTGATCACCACCGGCTTCTATCCCATTACCCAAATCTATCAGGTCGATGAAGATCTGGCGCGCGGCGATCTCACCTTTGCGGCCTGGGCCGGCCCGCGCGGGACGTTCGCGTTTACGATTAGCACGCTAGGCTTGGCCGCACTCTTACTAATCTGGATCATGGCGCAGGTGCTTGGCGCTTGGCAAGCGTTTATCGTCGCGCTCTGTTATATAGGCTTGTTGGTTGCGATTGTCCGCTGGGCCTTCAACTATGATGCCACCCAAGTGATCGCGAACTTTCGGCGCGTGATGCGGATCTATACGTTGACATCGTCAGGCTTTCTTCTCTTTCTGGCCTTACACCTGCTACTCATTCGATAGCTCTTCGCAATTAGTGACTCATGTTACGCAGTAAACATGCCGGTCTCGGGTACGCCGCATCCCCAGATGCGGGTCAATCCGCATCTGGGGATGCGGCGTACCCGAGTAGCGTGGCGCCTTTAGGGGAAGATGCGTAACATGAGTTAGTGACACTGACCAGCAGCACCAAACGATATCGGCGACTGCTGTAAAAATGGACAGGAACCCTTGTATGAACATGAATGGATTGGCCTCTGCCCCAGCGATTCTAGCCCTTGGCACTGCTGTTCCTCAGTTTCGCTTACAACAAGCAGCCATCGGTGAGTGGATGGCGGCAGCATTTACCGATCAACCGCGGATTGCACGCTTAATCCGTGCAGCACACGCGCAATCGGGTATCGAAACGCGCCACAGTTGCATCCCGGACTATGGCCAGGCGACCCGTAACTCACGCTATACGTTAGGTGGCGATCTACAAGCTAGCGCCACGACGGCTGAACGTATGGGGCTCTATGAGCGCGAATCAGTGCCGTTGGCGTTAGCAGCCGCCCAAAGCGCCATCGAAGAGTTAGCCAACGAACGGCAGATATCAACGCCGGCTTTAGCGACGCAGATTACACACCTGATCGCGGTGAGTTGTACCGGATTTTTTGCACCCGGCCTTGATTTTGCACTGGCCAAACAGTTACAGCTCAACCCGACTGTCGACCGGCAGTTGATTGGCTTCATGGGCTGTGCCGCGGCCTTCAATGGATTGCGCAGCGCGTTTCGGGCCGTGCGCAGTGAGCCGGGGGCGTTGGCCCTGGTTGTCTGTGTCGAATTGGCCTCTCTGCACACCTATCCCAATCAGTCACGCGATACGATCATCGCGGCGTCGCTCTTTGCCGATGGGGCCGGGGCCGCATTGGTGGGGCAACCAACGGCAGACGATCGCCATTACTTCGCGCTCGAACAATTTCACACCAGCATCAAACCAGATACTGAAGAGGAGATGGCATGGCAGATTGGCAATCACGGCTTTACCCTTCGTCTCTCGCCGCGCGTGCCGAACCATCTGGCAGAGGTGGCACCGGCTGCGTTGAACCATCTCTTTACGCAAGGTACACCCGACTTTTGGGCTATCCATCCAGGCGGTCGGGCCATTGTCGAAGCGTTGGCAGCCATTTTTACACTGAGTCCGTGGCAAACCAGAGCGACCTTGGCCATCTTACGCGATTACGGCAACATGTCTTCAGCAACCATTCTCTTTGTATTACAGGAGTTGAAACGCCGCCGACAAGCCGAAGCCATGCACGTAGCAACGGACGCTCGACCGTACCAGGGGGTAGCAATGGCCTTTGGCCCCGGGTTGGTGATCGAGATGGCGCGCTTACGCTATGTCGAGAAAGCGCCACCAGAGCAGAATGGACGGGCCAATGGCTTGCTGGCAAGAGAAGGAGAGACGCTGTGGCGCTGACCAAGCAGGCGAGTAATCTACCCTCTGCTGCCCAAGTCCCATCTACACTTCTCGCCGATGCCCCTGCTGAGTATGATGTGGCGGTGGTGGGGGCGGGGTTGGCCGGCAGCAGTATCGCCGCCCAGTTGGCAACGGCTGGCTGGCGTGTGCTGTTGTTGGAGCGCGACGAATTCCCGCGCCACAAGGTCTGTGGAGAATTTCTCTCACCAGAGGTGCAACAGACGCTATATGCCTTAAACCTTTACCAACCGGTGGTCGCGCTGCAGCCGGTTGCGCTACAACGTGCCACTATCACTGGTCGGCGCGGCAAGACGCTGACTATCGCATTACCGGGCACGGCGTGGGGACTCAGTCGCTATGCGCTAGATGCAACCTTGGCGGCAACGGCGGTCGCACGGGGCGCCACGTTGCAAAGTGGCAGCACACTCATCTCCTATGGGCAGAACCACGCAGGCTATGGTCTGGTTGTGCGCACAAGTGACCAACGACGCGTGGCGATCAACGCACGGGCGCTCATCATGGCGTGCGGACGCCATACTGCGCCCGGCTTGCCACCGCGCGAAAGAGCGGCCGCGGCGCGTGCTCAAGGCTGGCGTCGTTGTGTTGGGATCAAAGTGCACTATGCAGATATCTTGATGCCACCACAGACAGAACTCTATCTTTTGCCCGGTGGCTATGTGGGGATCAATCCGATCGAGGGGGGCCGCGCCAACCTCTGCGCCCTGCTCTCTTATGACACCTTTGCCCAGGCGGGCCGCCAGATTGACGCGGCGGTCAAACAGATGATCAGGTGGAATGGCGCGCTGGCTGAACGCTTGGCCGACGCGGTGCCAGTTGCGGAAAGCCGTTGTACGGTAGCGCCGGTTGACACCGAACGGCGGGCGCTGCCGTGGGACGGGGTGGCCTGCCTCGGTGATACGGCGGCCATGATTCCACCCCTCTGTGGTGATGGCATGGCGATGGCGCTACAAACGGCTGCCCTCTGCGCACCACTGGCCGATGAATTTCTACGCGGTCGACGCACCCTGGTGGCGTGGCAACAGCGCTACAGCCAGGAGTGGCATGGTGCCTTCGATACGCGCCTGCGCGTGGGTCGGGCTTTGCAAACTGTGTTGGGGTGGCCACAGATCGGCGATCTCATGCTTGATTTGGGTCATGTTATGCCCTCATTGGCAACCTACCTGATGCGTGCCACGCGCGGCGGTGGATCATCGACGATAGCAATTAGCGAGGCCAGATCATAATGCGCCGCCGTCATCTTTTAGAGATCCATGAACAGCCGTGGTGTCCAGCGGCGATACGCAATGGGGCCACCGATTGTTTGCGCATTATCGCCACCGTGGGGCAACAGTATACCTATGTTCTGCCACAGTTTCAGGCAGCACTGGCCGCCACTAAGAGTACACAGATTATCGATCTCTGCTCTGGAAGCGGTGGGCCATGGACGGCACTCTATCGCCATCTGCACCCAGTGGCAGGAGAGCCGCTCCAGATCATCTTGACTGATCTCTATCCACCGGACAGGATAACCCTCAGTACAGATCCATGCGCAGATCCACAATTCATTCAACAGCAGAGGATATCTCTCCGTTACCTACCGACAGCAGTAGATGCAACGGCAGTGCCGGCGACCTTACAAGGCTTTCGTACCTTGTTCACGGCGTTTCACCACTTTGAGCCAACCGTGGCCCAGGCAATCCTGCAAGATGCCGTTGATCATGGGCAGGGCATTGCGATCTTTGAGCAGACAAGGCGGCATCCACTGGCGCTACTGTTTATGCTTCTGCTGGCACCGCTCGCTTTCTTCGTGGTACCCTTCATTTTTCCCTGGCGCCCCGCTCGGTTTTTCTGGACCTACCTGATCCCAGCAATTCCGCTGGTTCTCTGCGTCGATGGCATCGTTTCCTGCCTCCGAACCTACACCCCGCCCGAGTTACAAGCGATGACGACGCGCCTCGTGGGTACCCCCTACCATTGGGAGATTGGCTATGCCGCGGCACCACTCTCGCCGCTCGGCGTGCTGTACGCGATTGGTTATCCGGTAGACGAAGCAGCAGCATAATCGAGAAGTCCTGCCCAATTGACCAGGACAAAGACTCGTTGGTTGTCGAGGAGAGAAGCGATGCGTGTGTACTACACTGAAATCAGACCATTTAACTAATAGATAAAATCCTTAAAAGCCATACAGTTTCCCTCGTGTAAAAGTACCCTTGTTATCTATGACTTTTAAATGATTAGTCTATAAGCACACGAAAGAAGGGGGCCTCAGATGAACCTGATTATCAGTGGACGCCACATACAGATCAGTAACCATCTCGAGGAGTATATCGAGGAAAAGACGGGCAAACTCATCAACCACATGCCAAACCTTGGCGAAGTGCGCGTGGAGCTAGCCGTTAACGAGACGCGATCGGCGGCTGACCATTTTACCTGCCAAATCACCACTTGGCTTGAGCATCAAATGCTCAATGCCGAGAGCAGTGCGAGCAATGTTCACCAAGCAATCAATGAGGCTATAGCCAAATTGGATCGCCAGTTGGAGAAGATGAAGATCCAACACCAACACAAGGGACGCCCTTCGCTGGCTACCAATACGGAGCAGGCTCTGGAACGCCAGGAAGCACAGTTCCTGTAGCGGTTGATTGTCGGCTAGCTCGCAGTCTTTTGCCACAGAGGGCACAGAGATCACAGAGAAAAGTAGTTTCTCTGTGATCTCTGTGCCCTCTGTAGTTTAAATTAGATCTCACTATCGGCCCATTGAATTACTACATGCCCCACTCCGCATCGCCACTGAACTCGCCATGATCCTTATCAACAAAGGCCTCAACCTGCGCACGAATATCGCCCAACCGAAAGCTAGGGCCGTGGCCGGGATAGCAGACGGTATCGTCGGGCCAGGTTAAGACAGTGGTGCGCAAGGTATGGAGCGTGGTTTGAAACCCTTCGGAGGACCAGGTTCGACCAGGCCCACCGGCAAAAATCGTATCACCGACGATGACGCGATTGTCATTGGCCAGGGCAAAACAGATCTGATCGTCAATGTGACCAGGTGTATAGAGCACATTGAGGGTGTGCTCACCCACCACTACCGTATCTCCTTGCTCTAGCCAGCGATCGGCCTTAATATCGCGCTGTGTGGCGTTGGGATGGGCCATGAGTGGGACGGCCAACTCTTTGCACATTTCGTCTAGCGCGCCAATGTGATCCTGGTGGGTATGGGTCAGTAAAATTGCAATGGGCTTGCTACCCGCTAACATCTCCTGCAAAATTGCGGGATCGGCACCCGGATCAAAGAGCACGCTTTGATTGGTGGTTGGACAGACGAGCGCATAGGTGTTCATTGGCCAAGGGCCAACTTGGCGATGACGGAGTTCTAGAGGTGGCATCAGTAGGTTTCCTTAAAATGTTGTATCAATTGGTGACTGATCTCAGTATACTACGCAGCACGCCTTTGATCCAGTGCGCTTCAATACAAGCCAAAACGATCTCCAACAAGAACGGAATGCCTCGTACAGCGTGACGCGCCTTCGGATCGATTAGAATGGGTCTTTGTCCCGTAGAGATGGTTGAGCGTAGAACCAGTATCAGTAGACCGCAACGCTCTCTGGCTTCGACAGGCTCAGCCGACGAATGTTGCGGTCTACTGATTATAAAATTTCTTGCCCAAATTCAATCGTCCCTATAGGAGGGAACGATGCTTATTCGCCGCAGACGTAGCCGGCGTCAACGGTGGTATTTAATTCTCCCGCAGTCAACTGGATGGGTGCGCTTAACCCGCGGATCGGATCAGCGTCACTATCGACGGCTTCGTTGGTGCCTTGGTCACTAAGTGTAAACTGACACTGCGGCAACGAACCAAATTCAACGATGTATGCCGCTGTAGTGCCCAACCCACAGAAGCGATAGATCCCCTCACTGCCACTGGTTGAAGTGGCAACGATCCGATCGGGTAGGCCGTTGTGGTCGTTGTCTGCCCACAAGTAGAGATCAAGATTGACAAGGCCAGGTTCTCCGGGATCCTGAAAGCCATTCTCATTGAGATCGCGCCAAGTCCGGTCACCGATACACGTATCTCCCGGTGTTATCCCCGGTGTTGCGGTTGCAGTAGGTGTTGCGGTGGCGGTCGGTGTTGCGGTCGAAGTGGCTGTTGGTGCCAGTGTTGCCGTCGGCGTAGCTGTTGGTGTCCGCGTGGCAAGCGGTGTGAGTGTAGGCGTGGTGGTAGGTGCGGCTTGTTCCACACGCACGGTAACGCTCTTTTGATCACAGATCGGCCCTTGGGCATCGGTAAGTTCATAGGCAGTAGCACGGATTGTATAGGTGCCAGGGGTTGGTTGCCAGGGATAGGTATTCCCCCCAGGATAGCGATAGGGTGCCGCATTTTCCAAGCTTTCCTCGCCGTTGACATTGAAGAGCAGACTCTTGATGGTGCCGGTAAGAAGCAGATCAATATTAAATTGGGCAGGCAGCGCGTTGAGCGGTATCACCATGCCATCGACCAGCGGTGTATAGCCCGCAATGGGCTGTTGGGCCACCAAATCATAGAGTTGGATACGCTCTATTCCCCCTTGACAGCTTGGTGCAGTCGTTACGGTGGCGGTCGGGGTGGGGGTCATCGTCATTGTTGGGGTAGCTGATGGCGTTGCCGGCGTTGCAGAGGGTGTAGCGCTTACAGTCGGCGACGGCAGCGCTGTTGCTGTTGCGGTGGGCGCAAGATCGTTGTGCACCACCAAGGTCAGTTCGCTGCTATCACAAACTTTACCAATGGCATCGTCTTTGCGATAGGCGTTAAAGATCAAGGTATAGACGCCGGAGATTGGCTCCCACGCAATACCATTGCGTGGGTATTGATAGGGCAATTCATTGAGCGCCACCACCGCGCCTCCCCCCAATACCTCAATACTTTCGACGGCATCCTGGGCTTCAATATAGATAACCGATGGGGGCAATTGGCTCAAATCCACGGTCATACCATCTGTTAAGGGATCAAAGCCGGGAACTGGTTCCTCCGTTGCCAAGTTTTGTAGGCTAATTTTGAGAATACCACCACAGGGGGGCAGATCGTCAATAAAAATATCTTGGTCTGTATTAGCACAGCCTTGAACGACCATCGACATAATCTGATGGGCCGCATCATCACGAATGCGCCATTCGTTGAATTGATAGGTATGTTGCCAATAATGGCGACCACTACCTAGAACTTTGTAGAGAATTTCTTCATTATTAGTGCCAAGCCAAAAGATATAGATGGTCTCATCGCTAAAATTGGTGATATCGATAAAACTGGCACAGGCTGTCGCTGTAGGATCCACCGCAACGACCGGTGGATTGCTGCTGTCATCCACATAGGTATCGGGTGGCAAGGGGCGGTTATCGCTACCGCTAAAGACGCGTCCGGCAACAACAATGGGCAAAAAGACGCTGTCGGCAGAGGTGGTGCCAAGGCGATCCGCGTACACCTGCTCTTGCACCATGTGTGAGGTGTCTTGGGCAAACAAAAGAGGCCAGCCGGTGATGTTGGGTGCCACGGTACTCAGCATAATCAGCAGAAAGAACAACAGCCCATCCCATCCGTAGCAGGGGTAGTGTAGCCTCGGTTGACGGCTATGTAAAAGCTTTGGTCTCTTTGGTCTGGTCACGATTATAGGTGAGAGCGGGTTGACTTTTCGTTGTAACATGGATGTGCGTTAGTTGCTTTCAGAAACGCATCTGCAGAGGTTACGATGAACGCAGCAATGTTAGGCGAGAGATGCATCAACGATAGGAGTTCTGTCAGACTCGGTTGCGATACGGCAAAAGGCTGCCGATTGAACCAACATAGTGCAAAACTCTTAACAAGAGTAAGTTATTTTTGAAATTTTTATCATAGTTTATAGGCAAACTAAAATATTTTACCTGTAGAAAGGCTTACGATTTACCGGCTTGTGCACGACCGGTGGTAAGAGTGGCGGTATCACCGAGCAACCATAGGCAAACGGACCGACTCAACATGGCTTTTATTTACTACCATGCTGGTCGGTCCGCAAGGGTGTGCCTGAGACCTGAGGGTGTCAATAGACCACTGGTAGTTCAGTGGGACAGTGGGACAGTGGGGCAGTGGGGCAGTGGGGCAGTTGCTGTCATACTGCCCCACTTAAGTAAAGTGTAGAAAGTCTTAAAAACCCCCACCCCTGAGCGGGTGTCCGCTGGGCGGGAAGCCAATGCGGCTCCGGCTTCGGCAGGCTCAGCCTCCGCTGCTGAGTGGGTGTCCGCTGGGCGGGAAGCCAATGCGGCTCCGGCTTCGGCAGGCTCAGCCTCCACCCCTGAGTGGGTGTCCGCTGGGCGGGAAGCCAATGCGGCTCCGGCTTCGACAAGCTCAGCCTCCGCTGCTGAGCCTGCCGAAGTCAAGTTGAATCAGAACCAGGTCAATGTGTGCAGAGCCATGCTAATCTGCGCCGCAGACAAAGCCTGCATCAACAGTATCGTTCGTTTGGCCAGCATTGACCATCACATTGAAGGCAACGCCCTTGCTCAAATCAGCGTCGCTATCTTTGGTATCGTCGCTGCCTTGGTTGGGCAAGGTAATACCACAGCCCATCGGCGGAACAAATTCGACGGCATACTTTGGCGCTGGATCGAGGCCACAGAAGAGATAGGCACCGTTGACCGTTACAGTGTTACCAACATAGCGATCGATGTGACCGTCATCGTTGTTATCGATACCGAGATAGACTTCGGCCCCATTGATGCCCATCTCACCCGCATCCTGGATCCCGTTCATGTTGGCATCGTACCAGACACGGTCACCGATACAGGTATCGCCACCACCGCTCTGTGGTACGAGACCGGCATCGACAGTGGGATTGTTCTGACCGGCAGCCAGGTTGATGTTATCGCTCATCGCGGTGCCGGGGTTGATGTCGCTGTCGGTATTGTCGTTGCCGATGTTGGCAGGGCTAAAGGTATAGCCACCGGGCAAGACTACACCGATCGTGTAACAACCAGCAGCCAGGCCACTGAAGCCATAGATGCCATTGCCATCGGTTGTCGTGGTCTGCAAGACGCCACCACTGCAATTCTTCAGTTGTACGGTTACACCGCCAATACCCGGCTCACCACCATCTTGCTGCCCATTGTTATTGTCATCGCGGAAGACCTTATCCCCAATCGAACCGAGTTGTGGGGCAGGCGTATTGGTTGGGGTGGGCGTCGGGCCAACAGGTTGGTTCAGACCAGCATCGACTGTATCCAGATTTTGGCCAGCGCCCAGATTGATCTGGTCGGTCTGTCCATTGATAATCCCCGGGGTGACACTATCGAGCGAGGTTACATCGCTATCCAGGTTATCGTTACCGCCTTGCTTGCCAGGTGAGAAGGCATAAGTATTGGCGTTAATGTTGACAAAGCGCACGACATAACAACCGGCACTCAGGCCATTGAAGCGGTAGAGACCGTTGCCATCCGTGGTGGTGTTTTGCACTGTTGTACCGCCACAGGTGCGCAATTGGACAGAGATACCAGAAATCCCCGGCTCACCACCATCCTGGATGCCATTGCGATTGAAGTCATTCCAGACACGGTCACCAATCGAACCAAGTTGCGGTGCGGGTGTGTTGGTGGGGGTTGCCGTCGGTGCCACAGGGGTTTTGGTGGGGGTTGCCGTCGGCACGACAGGGGTATTGGTCGGCGTTGGCTGTTGGCCAAGGCAGCTTTCAATCTTCCAACGTTGATTGGCCCCGTTGAGATCGCTCCACTGAATCACGTGTGCGCCGTTGCTGGTGCTGCTGGCTTCCACATCGGCAACCAGGCCGCTGTTGATATTCTTCAATTCAAAGATGTTGCCGCCAACGGATACAACCTTCCATTGCTGGCTATTGGTGCCTGTCGCAGTATATTGGACCAAATCCTTACCGGCGCTGCTTGAGCCAGAAACCACGTCAATCGCCTTGCCACTATGTTTGGCGCGAATCACATAGGTATCCGCCTTGCCGGGCACTGGGCTAAAGAGGAATTTTTGATTGTCGCCACCGCTGCAACTATATTGCTGAATTTGGGCATTGTTGCCACTGCTTGCGCCGGCAACATCCATACATTTGTTGCTATGCGTTGCAATGATCTCCGTGTAACAAGTACCACCGCTCGATGAGGTTGGCGTCGCGGTAGGCGTTGCCGTGGGCTGCGGGAAGTCGCTGTCATCAATATTCACGTAGATATAAGAGCAACTGTCTGCACTCAGTGATTTTAGCAGATTGCCGCTCGTATCGCGCACCTTCCAGTCATTGCCATAGTAGCTCTGTTGCCAATAGTAGCTGTGGCTGCTAAGGGTCTTGTACAGCGACTCTTGGCCCCAGCTATTGACATAGTAGATCTGGATGCTGTGGCTGCTACTGTTGCCAAACTTGATGTAGGTTGAGCACCAGGTAGAAGCCTGAATCTGACCATCGGCCAAGACTGGTGCTTCTTCGCTTTCCGAATCATATTGATCGGGTGTCAAGGGGATACCGGCGGCAGATGTGTCGGCACCACCGGCCACGAAGGGGATAAAGATTGGATTATTAAGGGCACCATTATCACCACTATCCTGAGTAAGGGGAGCAGCTTGGGATGTGCGGGTTGCCATCGTTATGCCACCGATCAAGATGGCAATCACGATCAATGCGAAGCTAAGCTCAAATTTTCGCTTGCTATGTTGCATAAATTTCCTCTGTGAGTTGAAACAAAAAAGTCAAATTAGGATTACCGGTGCTGAAGTGGATTTACTCCCATAGGGACGCTTTAGCAAGAACAAGTGATTGATAGTTGATGGTCGATGCAATGGTGGGTAGCAAAGCCCGTTGATACTCCTTTCTGATGGGAAACGGCAGAACAGCATTGACCGTTGAATGACTAAATTTAAAAATAGGTGTGCAAAGAAATAGGGCTTTGAATGGGCAGGCACACACCTACAGAGGGACCAATCGTTCATAGACAAACGGCACGTTCAACCTGCACGTTCAAATTGCACGTTCAACCGGCACGTTCAACCGGCACGTTCAACCGGCACGTTCAAATTGCACGTTAAAGAGGAAGCGTTTGTTAGCGAATATAAACGGTATCCACGTTATTTGTCGCTTTTACCTCTACCAATAGACGGCCAGAAGCATCGTAGACACGCCAGAGATGGTTCCCTTGTGTCTGTTGCCAATAGGAGCGCCAGGGCTGTAAATTTTTGTAGAGATGTTCCACACAGTTGTAGTCCACCCAATAGACACGGACGGTCTGCCAAGTTAAGTTGACGAAATTCAGATAGGTATTTCGTCCACCACCGGTAGAACAGGTTGCGGGTACTGGCGTTAATGTCGCTGTCGGCAGGATGGGGGTCGCTGTCGGCGGGATGGGGGTCGCTGTCGCCGTAGGTGGGCGCGCCGTCGCCGTGGGTGAAACGCCAGTCGCTGTTGCTGGCAGTGGGGTTGCCGTGGCTGGACGCGCTGTTGCAGTTGGTGGGAGCGCCGTTGCGGTCGGCGGCATTGGCGTTACCGTTGCAGGGCGGGTTGTCGGTGTGGCCATTGATGAACCACCGGAGACCGTTAGGCGAACGCCAGTCGAGTGCCAGAGATCGGGGCCTTCTTGTGCGGAATGGCCAAGGTACCCCTTGTACCATAGCACCAAGTCTTGATTATCAATCGACTCACCATTGTTATAGGGCACCTCGGAGAGTGCGCCGTAGAACCACCCAATATCTTCTGAGGCGTGATAGGCACGGCCAAAGAGTGTGTTAAAGGCATAGTTGAGACCACCGGCCTCTGTCGCATCTGGCAGCATGAAATTAGTAAAGCCAGGCTGCAAGGTCACGGTTGCGCCGCTACTTGGGTTCACAATCTGCCAGTTGTGATTGAGCGCAGCATTGGCGGCTACATCAAATTCATTGGTATAGACTTGCCAGCCGACGGCTGTTTCGCGCCGGATCTGGTTATTGGCACCGTCGAGATCAAAGTCAAAGCGCCAGTAAGGGTAATGCGTATGGTCCACGTTACATTGCAACCCTTTGCTGAAAATATGACTGTCCAACATACCATCGGCGCTCAGATAGTAGCTCTGATAGATATCATAGTTGCCAATGATGGCGCGAATGCCTAGCTCTAGCCAGGTATGCCCATTGAGGGTAAATTCCCTTTGCACGACCAACGCATTGTCGGCCCAAGAGACAGGGGCTAGATATTCGCCGCCAAGGCGATCGGCAAATGGACCACAAGCGCCAAAATCATAAAAGACACGCATGACGGGCATACTGAGCTTATGCAGCACAGCTAGGTTGCCATAAGAGACATCGAGGAGCGATAGGCCGTCGTAGCTGCCGCTGACCTCATAGGTAAGTTGCCAACCATTCCAGTTTACTGTCCCCGATGTCTGATTGCTTTGTGCATGCAGCGGCATCTGGGTGGACGGGAGCAAGAGAACCAATAAGGCTATCACCAACATCAAACTAGAGGATAAACGTCGCATGGTTACTGCCCCTCCCCCGCTTTGTGATCGCTTGCAAGCGGCGGCGAACTTTGGTCATAGGGATCCATGGCCGCTTTTAGGATCGTCTCCTGGCTGAGATCGACCCAGGCCAAATATTCTGGGCGTTCATCCAACGATTGATGAAAGGTGACATAGAGCACGCGGCTATCATAAAAGCCAGTGGCACCCTGCGGACGGTAGGCCATGATGACAAAGCCATGTAACTCGTTGACACGGCTTTCGCCCGCTGCTAAGAAGTAGTCGCGCGCCAATTCAATCGCGTGCACCCGCTCTTGGCGCGTCGGTTCCGGTTGATAGACGGCAGCCGCAACGCTTTGGAGATCGGCCACTTTGCCGGCGGCCACGGTTACCTCCACCGTTGCATTGTTAGTATAACTAAAGTAGACAACACGAATCTCCGCCGCGTCTTTGCCCGCGGCGGTAGGAAGATCTTTGCCGTGGCTATGAATGGTGGTGGCATGAACATACGTTGACCCCAGCGCATCCTGCACGGCGGGCGAGGCGAGAGCAATCGCTTCAGCCTGGTCATCCTGCTCCTGCGCGGCAACAACGGTCTCCCCTTGCTGTGGCAGCAGAAACGTTACATCGGTAATCCCCACCGGCTGCGGTGGCCACGAATCAAGCAGCGGTACCGCCTGGCCATGATCATGGGTATGGCCATCGCCACTGTCACTGCCACTGTCACTGCCGCTTGGGTTCTCCACTTCGTCAGTTGCCGGATCTGTCGTCGGTGCGTCACCCTCGGTGAAGATCTGGGGTAGAAAGAGCTGGGGCTGAAGCGTGGTGTCGGTATCATCCTGGGCCAGCAACAGCCTGGGCCAACTACTCCAGAGCAGAGCAACCGTTGCCATAGCAACAAACAGTAGGAGCAACCCTACCGGCCAGATTCGTTTAGGTAGCATGGTGCGTTCATCAATCCTTGCTTTTGATTCCTCCCACTTGATTGCATTGATCAAGCGAGAGTCTGTTCTGTTCCTTGTGTGCGCAGCCGTGATGAGTGCAATGCTGAGTATTGGAATGGGCGTAATGGCACGCCGACTACAATAGCCTGGAGTGCGTTACCGCAACGTTATCAAAGAGCGGTTAAAACGTTACCAAAGCTACACAGAATCGACAGCATGAGACTGTTTTCGGAACGCTCTATCGCGTTGTAAATTGACTGTCAGGATTTTGCGTAAGGTGAGAGGAATGCAGTGCAAAGCTCAAGTAGCTCACAGCCCCAAGAAAGGAGAAGAGAGAGTGGGGGTATGAATGTCTGCATCGCGCCCTTGGCGCGTGAATTACACGAGTGTCAGCTGTCGAAAAATGGCTCCAGAGTGAATGGCGAGATAGGGAGCGCGGAGGCGATGATCGATATAGTAGAATCGAGGGAAATGGAAAATGAAACTTACAAAAACGCGCGACATGGATGATAACGACAAAATGTCAGAATATTGAAACAGATTGTAGCAGATCGACAAGCAACAAAGCTTGTATGATGGAGCCATGATGAATCAATATACCGATCTATTGGAAATACAAAGTTTTGGGCGGGTGGCGTTCACCTGGCGGACAAGTCGTCACGCGCTCACCCTCGCCCCCAGAGAAGAAGCACTGCTGATCTATCTAGCGGACCAGGGCGTTACCATTGGACGCACACAATTATGCGAGTTCTTTTGGCCGGATGAGACGGCGGCCCGCGCACATGGCAACTTGCGCAAGCTCCTCGCCGATGTACGCAAAGGCACAGGGGATTTTCTCGGCAGCAACCGCGACGTTGTCTGGTTGACTGAACGCCCCTATTGGTTCGATCTCCATGAGTTTGCGCGGCTGACCGAGGCCATCACCCATAACGAGGGGCGCTGGCATCAGCTCGCGGAGACCGATCTCTTGCGGTTTGCCGAAGGGATCCGGCTCTATCATGGTGACTTTTTGGCAAATTTCAAACAACCGCAAAGTCGCCATTTTGTGGCGTGGATGGAGCACGAACAGCGGCTGCTACACCAGCGTGCGATCAGCGTCCTATTAGCATTAATCAGCCATGCCATTACCCAGGCGGAGTTGGCCAAGGCGACCGCCTATGTACGCCGCCTGATCGAGATCGACCCCGCCAATGAAGAGGCTCACGGACAGCTCATCCGTCTGCTTGCCCATCAAGGACAACGGACGGAGGCGATCGAACATTATCAAAGCTATCGTCAATTGGTCCATAAAGAATTAAAGACAACCGTCGAAGATGAACTCACCGAGCTCTATCGACAGATCCGCAGCGGCGTTTTGCCAGCACTGCTGCTCGACACACCGGCTAAAGTCGTCACGCGCGCAGAGCGATCCCAACTCCAACCCCATGCGCTCCCCAATCCCGTAACACCCTTGCTAGGCCGCACGCTCCTGCTTACCCAGTTGAACGACTACCTTCACAACCCGGCGGTTCGTCTGGTTACACTCACGGGATTGGGCGGGGTGGGGAAGAGCCGTGTTGCCCTTGCCGTAGCAGCGCAAGCCAAACGGAGCTTTCAGGATCAGGTTTACTATGTGGCTGTTGATCAGTGGCGTGCCACAGCCCCAAGAGGCGCCCTAACCGACCAGCAATGTTATAACATGGTGGTCCAGGCTACGGCGGAAACACTTACGCTTGCCACCGATACAATGGGCGGCGCATTGGATCAAGAGATCTGCGCGAAAGTACGATCGCGCACCCTCCTCTTGATCTTTGATGGCTTTGAAACGATTGTGGAAGGAGCCGCCTTTTTGCTGAAGCTGTTGCAGGAAGCACCAGCCGTCAAAATCCTGGTTGCCTCCCGCGAGATTCTACAGTTGCCGGGCGAGATGGTGATACAAATTGAGGGCCTGCCTTGGTCGACGGCTGCAGAACAAGAAATGAATGGCTCCGCTGGCCAAGCGGGCATGGCACCGAACCCGGTGCCATCGTGTAAGGCGCGCGCAGAGATATCGCAGATAGTGGGGCAAGCGCCGATCAGCCCGGCAGCTGCCCCTGCGGTCGATCTCTTTACAAGCTGTGCCCAACGGCAAAATCCGGCGCTTACCTTTACAGCAGATTGCCTCGAACAGATTGCGGAAATCTGCGCGCTGCTAGAGGGCAATCCATTGGCGATTGAATTGGCAGCCGGGCTCACCAGCCACTATGCCTACGGCGAATTGATCACGCTTTTACATGATAATTTTCTGGTGCTACAAGCAATTGGTCGTGGTGGTATGCAACGCCACCGTAGCATTGCGCAGACCTTGGAAGAGTCCTGGCTCATGCTTTCCAGCGCGGAGCAAGAAACACTGGCCAGCTTGAGCGAATTACCAGCCCGTTTCCATCGTACCGAGGCAATTCAGCAGGCTGGGGTATCACCCCACACAATCATTCGGTTAACAGCCAAATCGATGTTGCGCGCGGGTGGTCAAGGGTGGTATCAGTTTCCACGCATGGTACAGCTCTTTGCGCGGCAAAAACGGCAACAGCAGGCTGGTTAGGCCAATCCAAAATGTAAACTATCCACGAAGTTTCACGAACAGACACGAAGAGACACGAAGCTTTGTCTTTTCTTCGTGTCTCTTCGTGCGCTTCGTGGATAATTATTTCTGCGGAATGGCCTTAACGGTTGTTCACGCCACTTCACAAATAGCGCACCGACGACCAAGGCGCTACCGCGTCATAATCAAAGTATTTAGTACAGGTGAGGATTGGCGCTTGTTGCCCTTGAATACCACCAGGCACATAGCCATTGTGGATACGCACGCAGTGATAATAGGTGGGTGAAAGCTGCTGCGCCGCAATCGTATGGGCGGGACAATGTTGCCAGTGACCTTTGGCGCTTTCAGAGTCGAAGAGCACAAGGTTGCCATATTGACCATCAGCCAACCCGAGCGTGTAATAGGCGAGAATACCAGGATGGCTCCCCAGTTCCATGAGCAATTCGGCATCGACAGCCGCGATCTGCGCATAATCCGCGGCCGCGCGGCGCTGCCCAAAGAAGCCAACTAGGGTGAGCAGATCAGCGGTATACAATTGGGCCAGATCGCCCAAAATCAGGCGGCGATAGTGGCCATCTTCTGTGTTCCATAGTTGTTCTGTGGCCGGCGTAAATCTGGTAGAGAGCATCGTGCGGACCGTTGTGAGGGCTTCCGCCAAAATGCGCTCTTCGTTTGTGGTGTGGCCGATATGGGTGAAGGGACGGTCGGGGCAAACATGATCGATAGCGAACACATTCATCTGCGCAAGATTCCTTTTACCGGTTGCGCCTAGGGTTAGGCGAGAGGAATGGATGGAACACAAAGCCTGCACGCATAAGCGACGATCAACAAGCGGTGCACAACGAGGAAAGATGAGCGTGACAGACGTTGGGTAGATCTTTTACCACAAAGAGGAAGTCGCGATCAAATTCGAGAGGTGCCAAGTGTACACTTGACGCCTCTCGAATTTGTAGAGGATATAAAAGCAAGAATTTTGGGAATTTAGGTCAACAGAAGTGACGTGGCTCACCCTCAAGATCCGGGAAGAGCCAATCCTCAGGCTCGTTCCATAATTACCGGATCAAACTCACGCAATGTATCAAGCGGGATATGACAGAAGATACGATGTCCACCTTCTGCTTCACGCCAGGGGGGAATCTCCGTTTCGCAGATCTTGCCACCATCGGGCAGCAGGGAACGGCGTGGACAACGGGTGTGAAAGCGGCAGCCGGCAGGGGGGTTGACGGCGCTGGGTACCGTGCCTTCAAGGCGAATGCGCCGTTGGTCGGCAGTCGGATCAGGGATTGGCACTGCGGAAAGCAACGCTTCGGTATAGGGATGATAGGGCGGTTGGTAAATTGCTTCCGCCGGCCCAATCTCCATGACCTGACCCAAATACATGACAGCAATGGTATCCGAGAAGAAACGCACGACGCTCAAATCATGGGCAATAAAGACCATCGTGGTGTTGTACTCTTCCTGCACTTCGAGCAACAGATTGAGGATCGCCGCCTGGACGGAGACATCGAGCGCGCTCACCGGCTCGTCACAGAGCAGCAAGTCAGGGTGACTCGCTAGAGCACGCGCAATCCCGACCCGCTGTTTTTCACCACCGCTCAATTGACGCGGGAGGCGATCATAGTAGGCGTCGCTCAGCCGCATCGCCTCCAACAATTTGACCACTTCCGCCCGTACTTGATCGCGCGGCACCGTGCCAAAGCGGATCATCGGTCGCCCAATCTGCTGGCCAACCGTGTAACTCGGATTCATCGTGGAGTCCGGGTTCTGGAAGACCATCTGTAATTCTTGGATCAGCTTGAGATTGCGCTCGCTGAGATCGTCGGTGATGTCAAAGCCCATAAATTCCGCCTTGCCACCGGTGGCATCTTCCAGCCCAATAATCGTGCGGATCAACGTGCTCTTGCCACAGCCAGATTCCCCAACGACACCAAGCGTGCTGCCACGCATTACGGAAAAGGAGGCATCCTCCACCGCCTTCACATAGCGCTTTTTGGCCAGGCCAAAGAAATCAGCGAGGCCACCACCCTGGACGGGATAATATTTTTGCAGGTGATCAAGTTTCAGCAAGAGATCCGGCTTGCCAGTGGCTGTACCATTGTTACTGCCACTGTTACTGCCACTGTTACTGCCACTGTTACTGCCACTGGTGCTCCATTCTTTCTTCTCTGGTAGCTGTAGGTCAATTGGCGGCGTCCACAGCGCCGGGTCGATCTCTTCGGCAAAGTGACAGCGAACCGCGGTGCCATTGGCCAGTTGGCGCAGTTGTGGTCGTTCATCTCGACAGCGCTGCTGCACATAATCACAACGGGGCGCAAAGATGCAGCCAGTTGGCCGCTGATGGGGGGCGGGGACGCGACCGGGAATTGGGTAGAGCATACTGCTGCCCTTATCTGCCCCCAGCTTTGGCACGCAGCGAATCAAGCCCTGTGTATAAGGATGTTGCGGATCGGCAAAGATCTGCTCGACGCTGGCCCGCTCGACCATTTCGCCGGCATACATCACACCGACCTTGCTACAGACGCGCGCGACCACGCCAAGGTTGTGGCTGATATACATAATGGCAGTGTCAAACTCGCGGCGTAATTCGGCGATCAGATCAAGCACTGTCGCTTCGACGGTCACATCGAGCGCGGTGGTTGGCTCGTCCATGATCAGCAGAGCGGGATTGTTAAGTAGTGCCATGGCAATGACAACCCGTTGCTGCTGTCCGCCAGAAATTTGGTGGGGATAGCGCCGAATGACATTGGCGGCATCGGGCATGTGGACCATCTCCAGCATTGATATACAGCGAGCCTCGGCTGCGCTGCTGCTGATCTCTTGGTGATAGGTGAGCACTTCCTTCATCTGATCGCCAAGCCGCATCGACGGATTCAAGGCTTGCATCGGATCTTGATAGACCATGGCAATGCGGTTGCCGCGCAAGTTACGTAGCTCTTCGCCGCTTTTGCCGACGAGCTCTTCGCCCATAAACTTGATGCTGCCCCGCTTGACATAGCCATTCTGGCCCAGGAAATTGACAATCGACCAGGCTACCGTGCTCTTACCACAGCCAGATTCGCCAACGATCCCGTGTGATTCGCCCCGGTTAATCGTAAACGAAACATTCTGGACCGCTTCAATTTCACCACCGCGCACTTTGTAGGCGATGGCCAGATCCGAAATATCCAGCACAGGACTATCGGTTACCACTTCATCCCGCCAATCGCTGCCACCGATCGTTCCTTCTAAAGCTGGCATAGAGTCTCCTATGATTTTCTTATCAAGACAATGTGCGCCGCCCCCTGAGCGTGTCGAAGGGTATGGCGCACATTGGAGCTACTTTTGATAACGACTTGTCTCCTCGTTGAGCCCATCGGCAAAGAGATTTAAGCCAATAACAAGTGTCGAGATTGCCAGCGATGGCCAAAGCACCGCCAACGGATTACCGAAGATATAACTGCGAGCCTCATTGACCATGTTGCCCCAATCCGGATCCGGCGGTGGTAGACCAATGCCCAGAAAGCCAAGAGTAGCGATGGCGAAGATCGCATAGCCCACCCGCAACATGGCATCAACCAGCAGCGGTCCGCGCGCATTGGGCAAGATCTCGCGGAACATGATAAACATGCCGCTCTCGCCGCGCGTCTGTGCTGCCAAAACATATTCGCGCGTCTTGATGTCGAGCGCCAGACTGCGCGCCAGCCGCGCGACACCGGGTGCGCCAGTCACTGTAATGGCAAGGATAACAATGAGGTCTCCTTGGCCAAGCGATGCGATCACCACCAGATAGAGGATAATACGCGGAAAGGCGATCAGCGCATCGAGCAATTGCATAATCACTTGATCCGTCCAACCACCATAATAGCCGCTCAATAGGCCTAAGATAACACCAGCCACCAGCGATCCAATAACCCCCCAGACAGCCACGCCGCCCGGCATAGCAATGCCACTGGGCAGGCGTGTCTTGACCAGAATTACCTGCGTGCCAGTCATAAGTCGCGAAAGCAGATCGCGGCCAAGATGATCGGTTCCCAGCAGGTGCTCGGTCGTCGGTGGTTGATTCTGCAAGAATTCTGGTGCATTGGGCGGATAGGGGGTCCAAAAGAGTGAAACGATGGCGACCGCAAACCAGAAGAGCACAATCGCCAGCCCAATCGTGCCCACCCGCGAGTCAAAAATGATAGAAAGATTGCGCCACCATCGTCGCCACCGTGCCGGCGATACAAGGTGCGGCATTGTCTGTTCAGCTACGGCCATTCACCCTCCTCGTTGTTTTAGATATAAATACATTTTAATTTAAGTCATTTCCCAAAAGTTTTTTGAAATAAGTTCTCGGTAGCGGAGGCTGAGCTTGTCGAAGCCAAAGCGGCCCCGGCTTCGACAAGCTCAGCCTCCGTTTTCTAAAGACTTTCTGTACTTTACTTAGCGGTATTTGCTCCGAAGAATCGTCAAGCTCAGTATTGGTCCATTCAGGCCATCCTGAACTAGGATTGTTTCATTGACCAACGCCCCACATTGTCCAAAATCAGACGTGGCTCGGTAAAGACATTGGAAAGCAACTGATGATAATAACATTCTTCGGCAGAGCGCAACTGATCCTGCTGATGGTCAGCGGTATAGCGTTCAACATCCATTGACGCCGTTGCCGCCTCGATCAATGGCCCCAACAGATCAACCGTACCACTCCCTTCGTCGAATTGCTCTTTGTTGCGCCAGACAATAGCGGGTGGCAGCAGATCTTCACAGGCTTTGCGCAGAATCCACTTTTCAATGCGCCGCCCCGTATCATCCACCTTGAGTTTGAGTTCCGGCGCAATGGTCTGGGCAAACGCGATGAGATCGGTATCGAGAAAAGGGACACGGCCTTCGATGCTGTGCGCCATGGTCAAGCGGTCCACCCGTTGCAAATTGATATTGTGCAAGGCGGTCACCGAACGACGCAGCTCACGGTGCAACTGTGCCATATCTGTATAGCGCTTGTAATAGCCATAGCCGGCAAAGAGTTCATCGGCCCCTTCACCCGTTAAAATCACCTTGACGTAGTCCGCAGCCAACCGCGAGCAGAAGTAGCACGGAATGGCGCTGCGCACCAGATCCTGATCAAAGGATTCCAACGCGTAGATAATCTTGGGCAGATGGTCCATTACCTCGGCGGCGCTGTAGAGATATTCATGGTGGATCGAGCCAATGTGCTGGGCCACGACACGGGCCGCCACAATGTCATTCGATCCCTCAATGCCAACCGAAAAGGTATGCAGTTCCGCCACATGTTGGCGCATGATCGCGGCAATCAAGCTGCTATCCAACCCACCAGACAGAAAGGCCCCCACCGGCACATCGCTCATCAGCCGCTTGACGACAGCCTGCTCAAGCCGTTGACGCACTGCAGTCGCGATCTGTGTGACGGGACGGTCAACCGGCTGCGTATCAGGAACCGTGTAATATTTGACAAAGCCTTGGCGGGAATCATAGTATGTGCCGGGCGGGAATTCATGCACGGTCAGCCCTGTATTCGCAAAGGCTTTTAACTCTGAAGCAAAGTAGACGGATTGCGTGTTCTCACCAGGCTGACCAGTGCCATAGTAGAGCGGCTTAATCCCAATCGGATCGCGTGCCAGCAGAAAGCCATCTTTGCGATATAAGGCAAAGGCGAACATGCCATCCAGCCGCTTGATTGCCGCCACCCCTTGCTCTTCCACCAGGTGGATGATCGCTTCGTTGTCGGTACTCGTACGAAATTGATGCCGTTCGGCCAGCGTTTGGCGCAGTTGAGGGAAATTATAGATCTCCCCATTGCCGACCAAAACCGTATCTTCATCTTCGTTGTATAACGGCTGGGCCCCACCAACGGGATCCATGATGGCTAAACGGCAGTGGGCCAACGTTGCACGCCCTGCCACATCACGAAAGATGCCCCGCCCATCCGGGCCGCGATGATGAATTTTGTCAATCATCTGGTCGATCAGCGGCCCTATTGTGCTTGTTTCTTCGTCACCAAAGACGCCTATAATGCCACACATTAGGATTTTTGTACCTCAAGCACAACAAGCAAGCCATGACCGCAACCGAGGCCCTGTTGCAACTTATATTCCAGACTACGGAGGGCATAGCCAAGTTGCGGCTCAATCATATTGGCACGGGGATCGCCATCCCAGATCCATTCCGTGCTGTTGATGACCCGGTCAATCGTCATCAGAGCAAATTGCAGCGGTGCCGGGTAGCGCTCCCAGTCGCTGAGTGCCGCCAAGGAGACTCTATTTTGCAGCCGACGTGCCGCAAAGTCGACCAACGTATTCCAACAAAAGATCAGTTCCTCAAAAAATTCGTTGACGCGTACATCGGGGTGGTTGGCGAGATCGGTTGGCTGCCAAAAGAGTTCATCGAGATCGGTGCGCATATAATCTTCATGTAAGCGGTTGACCGCTCGGCGCATTGGCTGCAGTCGTTCATTGTATTCGCCCGTATCAATATGTCTACCTACAAAAATCGAGCGATCAAATTTTTTCGCGATCTGCAAGCGATTGCCACGTGCCCGCTGCGGTGACGCCGCATTGATTGAATCGATCAACCCATCGACTTCATCGCCCGTCCAGTAGCGCATGGGAAACTCTTCAATATCAACACCGGGAGTGAGTTCGTTGCGGTGATTGCGGTGAAGATAGCTCATCGAATAGGTGCGGTACTTTTCGGCGTCGCTGCTTGCTGACCAATAGGCGGGCCATTCCAAGGAATTACGGCCAAGCAAATCCATGACAATCACGCTACCATTGGCGGCATGGTCGAGCGTCTCTGTCAGCAAATTCTGTAAAGCGGCGGTCTCCAAGTGCGACATGGAGCCATAGGCACAAAAATAGAGATCAAACGGCTTTTCTTCGGCAACGGCAGCTAACCCTTCGTTGAGGTCGCCTTGCACAAAGTGCATCACGGGGTTTGAGCCATAGAGCTCGTTGCCATGTGTCACCATCGACTCGCTCAAATCGACGCCCAAGTAACAGTCGATCTCGTCAACTGTCATTACACGTTGGTTCGTAAGTCCCAGATCCAGATCGCGTTGGTCGATTTTTGTCAGTAATTCATACCCTTGGCCGGCACCACAGCCCAAATCGACAATGCGGACTTTGCGCGCTTCCTCGCCCGTCCGCTCAACTAGCTGCTTTACAAATGGGCGCAACGTCAGCCGCGTCAACTGATCTTCCCAATAAGAACGAACATTGTCATGTTTTCCGGTTAAATTGCCGACGTGAGTATCATAATCACCACGTTTGACGGCATCGGCATAGGTCGTGAGCGTTTCGTCAGCCTCACTAACGGTCGCGGCTGCGTGCTTCGACATGAAGAACTTTTCCTTTCGTTTGTAACTTGTACTATGAATAGCGAATGCGTGGATTGAGCAGAACGTAGGCCACGTCGCCGATAATGCGGGTAACAACCGCGATGGCAACAGTGACCATGGCCGCGGCTTCGACGGCATTAAAATCGCCAAAGATCGCCGAATCGTAGATATAGGTACCTAATCCTGGATACCCAAAGACCACCTCGACAATCACAATGCCGCCAACAAGCCAATTCACATGTAACATAATGACGGTAATCGGCGCGATCAGCGCGTTGCGCACGGCATGACGCAAGACTACGCTGTGGTAGGGCAGCCCCTTAATAATCGCGGTGCGGATATACGAGGAGTTCATTACCTCGACCATGCTGGCGCGCGTCATGCGGGCAACATAGCCCAATTCAATTGCGGTGAGGGTCAAGACGGGCAAGACCAAAATTTTGGCGCTGTCCCAGGAAGTGAGTAATTCAAAGATCGATTGATCGCTAAAGAAGACAGAGACCGCCGGCAACCACTTGAGCCAGATCCCAAAGACCAGAATCAAGACCATGCCCGTCACAAATTCCGGGGTCGACGTCAGACCGAGCCCCGTGATGGAGATAAAGCGATCGAGAAAACGCCCTTCATTGACACCAGCAATAATACCGAAAAGCAGTGCCAGCGGCATGACAACAATAAAAGCCAACAGCGCCAATACAGCGGTCTTTTGCACACGGCCCGGCAGAGACGCAATGACCGGACGGCCAGTGCGCAAGGACTCGCCAGGGTCACCACGCAGCAACCCCTTGGAAAGCGGGATAAACTCCACCGGGCTATCGCCCTCGCTACGGAAACCGGCACTGGTGCGCACCTCCACCTTACCGCCTTCGCCACGAATCCAACGCACCACGGCGTTGTTAGTATTCAATCCCCAGAACTGCTGTGTGCCATCAGCGGCGGTAAACCAAAGCGCATCGTCGGTCGGTTGGCGCGCAGTACCGCCACCGGGTTGGCGCACCAATGCGTAAAGCTCGCCCTCATCCATCTGCCAGCGCAGCAATTCACCCTCTTGTTGTGCCCACCACTCCGGTTCCCCCGTCTGCTCGTTGTCGACAGTTGTGATGGGAAAGTCCAATCGGCGCTCGAGCCACCAATCGTTGCCCAGCAACCATGTTGCATACCGTTGCAGTGGTGGTTGATTGAGCCCCAATTGATTTCGGTAGGAGTCACGTTGCGCTTGGGTGGACTCGATGCCTAATATTTTAATGGTTACATCGCCTCGCCCATACTCAACCATCAGAAAGAGGATGAGGGAAACGACCAACATCGTGATCATTGCCGAAAAAATACTACGTAGGATAAATCGGATCATAAATCGTGCCTAGGGTTTGCAATGGGGAGAGAACGCTCGGAGAGATCGCCGATGGACAACTATAGATTCTCAGAAAAGATCCGTGATGAGATCGCTTTCGTAGGGCACGGCAGGCCGTGCGCCTACGAAAGATTATCTGAATATCTATAGAAAGTGAGTGATCGACGACGGCTATATATACCACACTCGCTCATAGATGAGAATACGTTACCCGAGTAAATTAGGCTCAAATTTTCTCATCTATGGCAGTGCTCAATATAGATGAACGCTTTTAGGGCGGGTGCCCGGATCAGGATCACCGCCGCGTACATTTCCGATGGAGCAAGCAGCCTTTACCTATCACAGGCGTCAGGCTGCGAGATCACCTATGCATCTTGTTTCCAGACATCATAAAACAGATCATAGCTGGTGGGGTGCGCTTTGACATTTTGGAAGTTGGAACGCGTAATACTCCAGACATTGCGCCAGTTGGCGATCCCAATCGGGCCGCGTTCTTGCATAATATCTTCAATTTTCGACATAATCGCGCGACGAGCCTCGACATCTAATGTTTTTTCGGCCTCACGCAACAACGTTTCAAATTCCTCATCGGTCCAGCGCGTCTCATTCCAGTTGCCAATCGCCTCTGCCGTATATGCCAACGGCAGCACCATCGTATCAAGCGGGCGGTGTGTCCAGGAGGTCAACCCCAGGTCCACTTCCGTCCAGCGATCCCAGTAGCCGCCCGGCTCGGTGATGTCGAGGGCGATATCAAAGCCGCCGGCGAGCGCCTCTTCCTTGAGGGCTTGGGCAATCTCGGGTTCGGCCTGATCATTTTTGGTTGCCAAAGTCACCTTCAAGGGTAACTCAATCCCTTTCTCCGCGGCGTATTCTTTCATCAACGCCAGCGCGCCATCGGGATCATAGGGCGGGATCGGTTTTTCGGCATAGGCGGGATGGATCGGGGCCACGTGGGCATCGATGGCCAAATCACCTTCACCAAAGTACGAAAGACGCAGAATTTCTTCACGATTCTGACACATTTTCAGCGCCGTGCGTACGCGGTTATCATCCCACGGTTCCAGATCAACCCGCATGCGCAGTACAATGGTCTGCGCCGTGCTGGCAGGGATAATTGTGAAGTCTGGTGCACCGGTCATTGCCTGCCATTGGCTTGGACCAGGGTTATAGATACTATCGACCTGACCACCCAACATCGCGGCAACGGTTGAATCCTTATCCAGGTTGACATAGACAACTTCATCTAAGTAGGGCAGCGGGTTTCCATCTTCGCCATTGCGCCAGTAATCGGTGCGGGCAGTGAGGACGGCGCGCTCATCTTGGTTATACTCCGTCAACATAAAGGGGCCGGTACCAATCGGCTTTTGGAGAAAATCGCCCTCAAAGTCTCGATGAAGGATCACAGCAGGGTAATGGAAGAGATGTTCCGGCACCCCAATGTTGCCAGAGGTAAGATGAAGTTTTAAGGTATAATCATCGACCTTTTCCACGCTGTTCATGCCATCGAGATAAGAGAGCTGAGCGAACATGGAAGAGCCAATATCCTCATCCAGCCACTGGCTAAAGGTAAACATGACATCATCCATCGTCAGTTCGTCACCATTGTTAAACTTGATGCCCTGCTTCAGATAGAGGGTCCATTCCGTGACATCGTCATTGGCTTCCCACCGATCAAGCAGGTAGGGTCGGGTGATGTTGTCTGGGCCGGTTTCAGTGAGATATTCACCAACCTGGCGCACAACATTGGCCGCTTCTACCCAGGACATGCGAGCGGGATGGTCGATCTGTTGCAGCAACATACCGACGCGCAGCGAGCCGCCACGCACAATGCCACCGGCTGCAGCCGGCGCTGTGGCCGTATCGGTGGTGGTTTCGCCGGTGGTCGCTTCGCCACCGGTTGCGGGGGCAGCAGCTGGGGCGCAAGCAGCCAGCGCATACGCCACCGGCACCGAAGCACCAAGCAAGGTGGCAAAGCGCAAGAAGCTGCGGCGGTCCATCTTGCCATTACGCAGGTCGCTGGCTGCATCCAATACAGCTGGGTGAATTCGCCTTGGGGTCGTCATAAAATGCTCTCCTTTGTTGTATTCACAGTCAATTATTTGCTCATCAGCCGAACGTGTGAAACCTAATAAATTCCTAGCGGTGAAATCACCGGTTTTCACACATTGATCAGATAAGCCCAATTATTTTGGAACTTCATAGATTGGATAGTCTACAACTGTAGAGTTGTTCTCGTCCGCAGCCGAGCAATTGGCCCCACTACACTGGGTCGAACAACTCTTTACAGGGAACTATCATAGCTTGTTGCCGAGATTTTCTGTAAAGGGAACGAGCTAAGCCACATAGAGCAATGGGATAGCGTGTTTACAGATTATTCGGCGGATGAGAGTAAGACAGGTATAAGGCCAATCCAAAATTTAAACTATCCACGAAGTTTCACGAAGCTTTGTCTTTTCTTGGTGTGTCTTCGTGCGCTTCGTGGATAATTATTTCTGCGGGATGGCCTAAGCTTTATTGCAGAGGAAACGGTATCTTGCAGATCATATCACTAATGATACAAGAACAACAACCTTGCGTCAGTAGGATTGCTTAGATTCGCAACGGCTAGCGCGATTCGGCCAAACAAACCATCTGGTGAGCCATTGGATCAAAATCGGCGGGCCATTGCGTACGGAAGTTATAGTAGGCCCCTTTGAGATTGGCTTGTTGCAAATCGGCCTCACGCAAATCGGCCCATGCCAAATTAGCAGAGCGCAAATCCACCGCAAAGAGGTTGGCACCACGTAAATTACACCAAGTTAAATTGGTATTGCGCAGGTCTGCATTGCGTAAATTAGCCGCGGTTAGATTGGAGCCGCAAAGGGCTGCATTTGGCAACTGCGCCTCTTCAAACTGCACATTCGTGAGATTTGCACCAAGCGCGCAGAAATCAGTCAACGTTGCGGCGCTAAAGTCAGCACCCGATGCATCATACCCATTCAAGATGACGCCAGCCCATACGACCTCGCGGAAATCACCCTGGGATAAGTCATCGACCAAGCGCTCCTCGTCTAAAGGCGTCTTCTGCTCCTGCGCCGTGATTTGGTCACGGTGGGCCTTTTGTGCCGCTCTTGGCTGCATAGGCCGCCGTGCCAATCGATGGTGCGCATGATCTTCCCGTGCCTTCTCCGCGCGCTTGCTACTCTCTTGAGACTTTCGATCTATCTTCTGTGATTCTCTATTCAATATAACCGACTCTCCTTTGCCAATGTTAATTTCGTCAAGCTTGTTGGTGGTTCTCACGAGGTGGTTCTCACGAGGTGGTTCTCAAGCACCACATGACACAAATAAAAAAGACCCTTCCTCGGTTGGCAAACCGAGCATCGGGCCTTAACAAAATCCTATAAAGATAGAATACTATTGTCAGCATGATCGGCAGAAAACCTGCGCCAAATCAGTTGACCCGTATAACCTAAGCCAAACCGTCATCGAACGTGACAATCGCTTGTTCTGTTTTCACAAACGATCTAACAACTGATCTGTTTGGGGAACCTCATTGTTCCAATCTAACGCTTACACACCGCGTCACAATTCGCCAAGATGACAGATGGTAATTACTGCGACAGCTTACCAATATTATCCTGTCGAGCATGGATCAGCACGCAAAGGTTGGATCCCAACCAATGCAAAACTACTCGATCAATGGTAAACTCATGATAAATGGTTAACTCATAACCAATCATGTTGATTTACGCACTGCTATACTCACGAGCAGCACGAGAAGTAAGGCCAAGCCAAAATTTAAACTATCCACGAAGTTTCACGAAGTTTCACGAAGCTTTGTCTTTTCTTGGTGTGTCTTCGTGCGCTTCGTGGATAATTATTTCTGCGGGATGGCCTAAAGTAACCCAATACTCCTGCAAAAAGTGTTACTTCTTGGCGCTCGCCGGTATACTTCATTTTGTAGCGTCATTTTGTATCGGCGGTTTAATTTTTGAACCTACTCAGCAAGGGTACCGAAGATCATGCCGATTGTCAAATTAGAGCAGCAGGGTTAAAACCCGCTCTTATACTCAGCGGCTAGCTTCCAGCCACTGAGGTGGCCATTTCTAATGGTTGCCCCCAAAGTGAAATGCACCCTAAGTGCGCCTTGACTTCGCAATGTGATTCGCATATTATGCAAACCGCTATCATAGCGTCTTTCCCTACTCAATTTGGAGATCATTCATGGCAACTTCTGACTCTTTGCCAGCCAACGTTCAATCCACCGCAGCCCCAAACACGACAACCGGCACAACGGCACGGCGCACCGAACGACGTGCCCGCCAACAAGCGGCTACAGTGCGCCCGCCCATGCAACAGATCGACTATCAAGTGCCGCGTTACAATCTGCTCAACAGCGGTGGGGTACAACGTATTCATGACGAATCCATGCGTATTTTGCGTGACCTGGGCATCGATATGTACGATGAGGAAGTGCGCACGATCTTCAAAGCACATGGGGCTAAGGTTGTCGGCGATACCGTCTTTCTAGACGAGGCCTTGGTGCTTAAGTATATCGCAATGGCCCCCAGCAAATTTACCCAATTGGCGCGCAATCCAGCCAACAATGTCACCATCGGTGGCACGCAGGCCGTCTTCGCGCCCGTCTATGGCCCTCCCTTTGTGATTGATCTCGATCGCGGGCGACGTGAGGCCGTGCTCGAAGATTTTCACAACTTTGTCAAGCTCACCTATATGTGCCCCTACCTCCATCACTCGGGCGGCACTGTTGTCGAACCGACCGATGAACCGGTGCCGACGCGCCATCTCGACATGCTGCTAGCCCATATTAAATATAGCGATAAGGCATTTATGGGTTCGGTCACCGATCCGGTCAATGCCGAAGATAGCGTGAAGATCGCTGAGATCGTCTTTGGTGCCGACAAAATTCGCGAAACGACCGGGCTGCTCTCGCTGATCAATGTCAGCAGCCCGCGCCGCTATGATGATCGCATGTTAGGCGACATTCTTGTCTATGCGAAGGCGAGACAGGCGCTGTTGATCACCCCCTTCCTCATGAGTGGCGCGATGTCACCGGTAAGCGTGGCGGCCACCTTGGCGTTGCAAAATGCCGAAGCACTGGCCGGCATTGTGCTCACACAGATGATCAGCCCCGGAATGCCCGTGATCTACGGCTCTTTTATGACCAATATCGACCTGCAAAGTGGTGCGCCGGTTTTTGGCTCGCCAGAGAGTCAACAGGCGCTCTTTGCCGGCAAGCAGATGGCGGAATTTTACAAGCTGCCCTTCCGCAGCGGCGGCACCTTTTCCAGCTCCAAGATCAGCGACGCGCAGGCCGGTTACGAATCGATCCAGGTGATGTTGCCGGCGGTGATGGCACAGGTCAATTTTGTGCTCCATGCGGCCGGTTGGCTGGAGAATGGGCTGACTGCTGGGTATGAGAAATTTGTGATTGACTGGGATCTGCTCGGCATGTATCATGTCTGGGCGAAGGGACTGGATCTTTCTGAAGAGAATTTTGCCTTTGACGCACTGCAAGAGGTGCCCCCCGGCGGCCACTTCCTCGGCACGCAACATACCATGCGCCACTTCCGCAACGCCTTCTACCGCTCGGAGATCTTTGACTATAACTCGGCGGAGCAGTGGGAGATCAACGGTGGGCTGGATACTAACCAGCGGGCCAATGCGCGTTGGAAGCAATTGCTGGCAGAGTATGAAGCGCCGGCGTTGGATGAGGGCTTGGAGCGGGAGTTACAAAAGTTCATCAGCAGCCGTAAGCGTGCGTTAGGATTTTGACGGTAGGTAATCCCCTCAAGTGAAGAGGCCGCCGAACGGGCTGAAGCCGAAGCCGAACGCCGCCAACAAGCGGAATCAAAGGCCGAACAGTTGGAACGGGAAATTGCCGAACTCAGGCGTCAATTAGAGGAACAGAATCAGCGCAAATCAGCATAGGATCACGCATTTCCATGCAGTGGACACTTACGGACGATACAGCTGGTATGGATTGGTTGGACCTATGTGCGTTGATGCAGAGAACGGGTTTTGGCGACCGACAACCGGCGCACATGCAGAATGAGCAATTCGATTGCATGCACTGTTCGACGCCATTGGGTTCAAGCAAGTCGGCATCCGCCAGACACAAAATTTATAGACACATTTTTTAAAGCGGGCACAATCTTCTAGAGAGCAAACAGATGGAGATTGCGCCAGCTTTAAGTGGCACCCCGATTAGGAGTCTCGACACAATGGCTGAAAGACGTAGCCCTTTCTATGATTACCACCTGCGCCACGCCGGCCAACTGGTCAAAGGCGGCGGCGATTACCTGTTTCCCGACGCCTACACCTCTGGCGAGAATGAACATATTACCACGCGCACCAACGTTGGTCTGCAGGACATCTCGTCGATGGGCGAGGTCGACATCAAGGGGCCGGGTGCAGAGCGGCTGCTCAATCGCCTCGTCGTCAATGAGATCTGCGATATGGAGCCGGGACAGGTACGCTACACAAGTCTCTGCAACGAGGCGGGCGGCATTGTCGACGACCTGACCATCTACAAATTTAACGACGAACACTTTATGATGGTCACCAGCTCTGGGCCACGCAAACGGGTGGTGCAATGGATTCGTGAGCAGTGCCACGGCGCCAGCGCATACAGCACCGATATTTCGGCGTCCGTTGCGCTGGCAGTTGTACAGGGGCCGCGTTCACGCGAATTTTTACGCACCATCACCGGTGGCGTCGACCTCAACACATTGCGCTTCTTTCGCTTCTCCCCCGCGGTGATCAACGACACCGAACTGCTCCTTTCGCGCAGCGGCTACACCGGCGAACTCGGTTACGAACTCTACTGCCCGGCCGAAGAGGCCGGCGCGCTGTGGGAGTATCTGTTGCGGGAGGGCAAAGCCTTTGGGCTGCAACCGTACGGGGTTCTCGCCATGCAAAGTTTACGCATTGAGAAGGCGCTGCCCCTTTATGGTCCCGATATCAATGAAGAGATCAACCCTTTTCAATTAGGCACGGACCGCTGGATCCGTTTTGATAAGCGCGATTTTATCGGACGCGACGCGCTGTTGCGCATTCAAGAGCAGGGCATTGATGAACGCTGGGTGGGTCTCCATCTCGACAGCAAAGTCGCCGTTGGCGCAGGCGACGCCATCTACAGCGTCGGCGATGTCGCGACCGGCAAACGCAAAAAGAAGAGTGGCCCCGAAGCCGAAGAAGCAGTCGAGACAATCAGCCCCGGCAACGGGATTGGGCGTGTCACATCAAGTGCTATCGGCTACAGCGTCGGCAAAACGTTGGCACTTGCCTATCTACGCACTACCCACGCCTGGCCCGGCAGCAAAGTAGTGGTGATGAATGCCGGGCGCCCGATACCAGCAATCATTGCCGCGACACCGTTTTTTGATCCGAATGGTTCACGTATGCGCGCGAAGGCGAGCGATGAGCTGGCTCGGGTGAAAAAATAGGAGATAGTATGTCAGAAATGCTAGCCAAACCAATTGCAGATAATAAAAATACACTATCACATCCAAGTGATGATCCTCCATTTGGCCATGTACCGGATCACACAGAACTCCCCTACGAGGATGGCACTTTCGTGAAAAATTTTCAGGAGCACCCACAAAGCTTGCTGTTAACTGACTCGATCCTACCTGGCTGCGCAAGATTCATCCAGACGGCCAGTTTGCGATTGGGCAGGATTCAGGAATTTACTGGCAACTCACCGAACCTTTCAAAGATGGGGCCACCACACCGGATTGGTTCTATGTCCCCGATGTACCACCATTATTGGACGGTGAGGTACGCCGATCTTATGTTCTTTGGAAAGAGGCTATCGCGCCACTAATTGTAATTGAATTTATTTTGGCAACTGATGGTGGGGAACGGGATCGAACACCTAAAATCGGTAAATTCTGGATATATGAGAGAGCTGTCCGCGCACCGTTTTATGCCATTTATGATGTCAAAAATGGATTGGTCGATGTTTACCATCTGGTTGATGGGCGATATCAGCCTGTGGCGCCAAATGAACGGAAACACTTTCCGATTCCGGCATTAAATCTTGAATTGGGTATATGGCGCGGTGAATACATTAATCAATCATTGCCTTGGTTACGGTGGTGGGATGCCGACGGCAAAATTCTGCAAACGTCTGAAGAACGTGCAGAGCAAGAAACACAACGTGCAGAGCAAGAAACACAACGTGCAGAGCATGAAACACAACGCGCTGACCGAGAAACGCAACGCGCCAATCGCATGGCAGAAAAACTACGCGCGCTCGGTATCGATCCAGATGTATAACTGCTAATGAGCTACAAACCCTCCACTACATTTCAAGATTGATTCTTCTTCTCGGCAGCGTTTGTGCTAGTCATCCTATTCACCGCTGAACCCTGGTCACACCTGTTTGCCATCGGTTTTGTAATGGCATTACGCGCACTCAATTGGGTTCTTTGGCACCGAACCATTGACAAATTCGCGTTGCTGATGGTTGCTGGCAGGGCGATCTTCGCATTTTTGTTCTGGCTCAATCCGGCTTACCCTTTTTTGTCTTCGCCGCTATTGCCTTCTTTGGCTTCGTCGTTGCACCTATCTATACTGCGCTCCGACGCTCAAAGCGGCTTAAACCAATCAACGTAACGAACAGTCACTCATGAATCCATCACGTAACACGCAACACACAGCACGCAGCACGCACCCCAACCGCTTCAACACGATTGTCGTCGGCTTGGGCACCATGGGCAGCGCGGCGGCCTATTATCTCGCCCGCCGCGGCAAGCGGGTGCTTGGGCTGGAAAAGTTTGATATCCCCCACGACCAGGGCTCCTATCAGGGCTATACGCGCATCATCCGTATGCCCTACTACGAACACCCCTCCTATGTCATGCTGCTCAAGCGTGCCTATGAACTCTGGTACGAAATCGAGCGCGAGGCCAATCAAAAGCTGCTTTATACCACCGGCTCGCTCGACATTGGCCCGGCGGATAGCTGGGTCTTCAAGGGCGCGCTGCGTTCGGCGATGGAATACGAACTGGACCACGAAGTGTTAACCGGTCTCGAATTGGCACGGCGCTATCCTGGCTATCAACTGCCCCATGACATCATGGCGCTCTACCAGCCCGATGGTGGCTTTCTGACGCCAGAAGGCTGTGTCGTCTCCTACTGCTTTGAAGCCCTCAAACAAGGGGCAGAGTTACATGGCCGTGAAGGGGTGACCCATTGGGAAGCGCTACCTGGCGGCGAAGGGGTGCGCGTCTACACCGAAAAGGCAATCTATGAGGCCGATTCGCTGGTCATCACAGCCGGCGCGTGGAACGATGAGATGCTCGGCTTTTTGCGCGGCTTGGCGGTGCCGGAACTCCAGGTGTTGGCCTGGTTTCAACCAGAACGACCCGAATATTTCACGAAGGAGACGTTTCCCGTTTTCAACTTGTTAGTCGACGAAGGTCGCTATTATGGCTTCCCAGTTCATGGTGTGCCTGGCTTTAAAATCGGCAAATACCATCATTTGGAGGAGCGCGGCCACCCCGATGCGTTGCGCCGCGAGGTAATGGAGTTGGATGAAACGATCTTGCGTGACTGCGTCGCCCGCTACTTCCCCAACGCCGGCGGCCCGCTGCTGACGCTCAAATCGTGTATGTTCACCAACGCACCCGATGGCCACTTCCTAATCGACCTGCACCCCGAGTATCCACAAGTCAGCTACGCCTCAGCTTGCTCTGGTCACGGCTTCAAATTCGGCAGCGTCATCGGCGAGATCCTGGCCGACCTCGCCCAATACCGACAGACGCGCCACAACATTGAGTTATTTACCCACAACCGCTTTCAAGGCCAAGCCAGCCACGGTTTCTCCGGCGAACATGGTACCCTCGTGCCGATCCACGAGACAGCGGTGCGCCATCATGCCAAGCACGAGCAGCAGCCATCCCAGCACCCTTCGCAATTCGCAATTCGCAATTCGCAATTCACCGTTTACCCTTCACAACGGTCTCATGGGCAACAACCCAGTGAACAGCGGATTGAAACACAGGCACGCGATATTTATTCGGTGTGGTAAAATAGAGGCGTGTGTAGGGCTATGCGGGAATAGGAGATCAGATTGATGAATGAAATTATTTTTCTAATTGAAGATTCACCGGAAGGCGGTTACGAGGCGAGAGCACTAACGGCATCTATTTTCACAGAGGCGGATTCGCTTGATGAACTGCGACTGATGATCAAAGATGCTGTCGAATGTCACTTCGATCCACCTGAGCGTCCACAGGTAATTCGGTTACACTTTGTGCGCGAAGAGGTATTTGCGCTGTGAAAATCCCGCGCGATTTAGACGGTGATGAGTTCGTTAAGCGACTAAAACCTTTTGGCTATGAACTCGTTCGACAAACAGGTAGCCACATGCGTTTGGCAAGAACCACCAAACAGGGCGAGCATCATATTACCATTCCCAATCACTCTCCGTTGCGCGTTGGGACCCTTAATCATATTTTGACTGATATCGCCACAGAATTGAACATGAGCAAAGATGAACTGCTCAATCAAATTCTATAAGGACACAACGCCATGCAAACCCACGCTCGCCTCGTCATCGTCGGCGCAGGTATTGTCGGCTGTAGCATCGCCTACCACCTCACCCAGCTTGGCTGGCGCGACATCGTCGTCGTTGACAAGGGACCGCTCTACGAGACCGGCGGCTCTTCTTCGCACGCGCCCGGGCTAATCTTCCAGACCAACTACTCCAAATTCATGACGCAGTGCGCCAAGTACTCGGTGGCGCTCTACAAGGATTTGGTTTACAACGACACCCCATGTGCCTATCAGGTCGGCGGTATTGAGGTGGCCTACACCGACGCTCGGCTACGCGAATTGCACCGCAAACAGAGCGCGGCGACCGCCTATGGTCTCGAAGCGCATGTTATTACGCCGAAAGAAATCGCCGATCTCGTACCAATCCTCGATCCCAGTGTAATCAAGGGCGGCTACTACGTCCCCACTGATACCGATGTGCGCGGTTGGTATTGCGCGGCGGCGTTGGCGGAGAAAGCAATTGCCAGCGGCGGTGCAACCTTTTACGGCAATGTCAACGTGAGCGATCTGCGGGTAATCGATGGCCGTTGCACTGGCGTCATCACCGCTCAGGGGACGATCCAGGCGGAAGAGGTATTGCTGGCTACCAATGTGTGGGCAAGCGTGCTACCGGAAAAAGTAGGCTTGCGCTTCCCAATTCTTGGTGTCGAGCACCAATATGTGATTACCGAGCCGCTGGCGGAGTTGGCCGCGGATACAGATTTGTACGTCAAGCAGCCGATTGTGCGCCACCAGGATTTCTCCGCCTACTACCGTCAACATGGCGACGCTTATGGCATCGGCAACTATCGTCACAAATCGATGCTCTTTGAAGGCGGGTATGTGGGGGCCAAGGCCGAACGGGAATTTACGCCAGAAGATTTCGCCGTCGCCAAGGCTGCGGCGGAAGAGCTTTTCCCCGCGCTCAAGGGTAAGGCATACACGCGCAAATTTAATGGCTTTATGGCCTTTTCGGTTGATATGGGGCCGATCATGGGCGAGACGGATATTCCCGGCCTCAACGTTTGCCTGGGCGTTTGGGTGACCCACGCCGGTGGGGTCGGCAAGACGATGGCCGAGTGGCTCGACAACCGCACCAGTGAGTTTGCCATGCACGAAGGGTGGAGTCGTCGTTTTCAGGCCCACGAGACGACGCGCACGTGGATGTATGCCCGCGTCGACCGCCAATACCAAGAGGTCTACGACATCATCCACCCGCTGCAACAGCTTGAAAATCCGCGCAATGTGCGGGTCGCGCCCTATCACCAGCGGCTGGTCGAGCAGGGCGCACATTTGCATTCATCAGCCGGCTGGGAAGTGGCACAGTGGTATGAGGCCAATGCGCACTTGCTCGATGAATATGAAGATCGGGTGCCCCATCGCGCCGGCTGGGAGGCCATGAATTGGTCGCGCATTGAGGGGGCCGAACATCTGGCGCTACGAGACAAAGTTGGCCTCTACAATATTGCCAACTTCACGAAGATTCGCATCAGCGGACCCGGTACAGTAGCGTTTCTCGAATCTATCACCGCAAACCGCATCGACCGCGCCATTGGTACAATTGTCTACACGACGCTCTGCGATCCCAATGGGGGTATCAAAGCAGATTTGACCATCACCCGTTTGGCGCAAAACCGCTTTGTGATTTTGACGGGCGCGGGCACCGGACCAGCAGATCTGGCCTGGTTACGCCTCCATGCCCCGGCTGACGGTTCGGTCGTGATTGAAGATTTGACGTCGAGTTTCACTGGTGTAGCGTTGTGGGGGCCGCAGGCGCGAGCCGTGCTGGGTGTGGTTGCCGAAGAAGATGTTTCCAACGCAGCCTTCCCCTACTTTACCGCCCAATCACTCAAGATCGGCACTGTACCGGCGTGGGCGGCGCGCCTCTCCTATGCGGGCGAGTTGGGTTGGGAGATCTACTGCCCCGCTGAGTATGGACTGAATTTGTGGGACACGCTGTGGGAGGCGGGCGAGCGATATGGCATCTTTGCACTGGGCGCGGGCGCCTTTAATTCGCTGCGCGTGGAAAAGGGCTATCGCACTGTCGGCAGTGACTTAACAACCGAGTACAATCCCTATGAGGCGGGACTTGGTTGGGCAGTACGTCTAAAAAAGGGTAACTTTTTGGGCAGAGATGCACTGGTAAAAGCGAAAGACAATGTGCAGCGCAAACTCTGCTGCGTCACATCAACCGATGATACAGCGATGGCGCTCGGCAAAGAACCGGTATTGCATGCTGGCCAGCCCATTGGCTATCTGACCAGTGTTGATTATGGGTATTCTGTTGGCAAATTGGTTGGGTATACCTATCTGCCCATAGAGCACGCCACAGAAGGCACACCGTTGGAAGTCCAATATTTTGACCGCCGCTTTCCTGCCGTCGTCGATCGCGATCCCCAGGTTGATCCGGAGATGGCGCGGTTGAAGTCATGAAGGAGGCAGCACTCCAATCCCAAAAGTGAAACGTTTTCGGCTCAACAAGATCTCAGGCGGTTAACTCACGGTGGTTGCGATAGGGCCACATACTACCGTGGCCTACTCAACCACCGCGATCTTTATCAACCACATGAGATCCGAAAGAACCATTTTTCTTGTCCACACAGATTGTTGGCAACACAGATGCTTTCTCCTTTTCCCGGTTTCCAACAATCCGTGTAGACCCATTCATACCTAATTGAAAGAACGTCTACCTATGATCAACCCGAACAGCACCATCCTTTTCCAAGGTGATTCGATCACCGATACTGGCCGCAATCGCGAGATCGCCGAACCAAACCGCGGCGCGGCGCTGGGTAGTGGCTATGCGAATCTTATCGCATCACGCTTGTTACAAGAGCGGCCACAGGATAATCTGCGCTTTTTCAACCGCGGCATCAGCGGCAACCGCGTGACCGATCTTTATGCGCGATGGAAAGTCGATGGCATTAACCTACAACCGGATCTGATCAGCATTCTGATTGGCGTCAACGATACGTGGCACGAGTTTATGTATGGCAATGGCGTTGAGGTGGATCGTTACACCACGATCTACCGCATGTTACTGGATTACACCAAGCAGCGCCTGCCTGATGTTCAACTTGTGCTCTGTGAACCCTTTGTCCTTCCCTGTGGCGTCGTCACCGAGGGCTGGATCGCGGAGATGGCGGAACGGCGGCAAGTCGTACGCCAATTGGCGAGTGACTATCGTGCGATCTTTGTGCCCTTCCAAAGCATGTTTGACAAGGCATTAGCGCAAGCGGAAGCGGCCTATTGGGCAGCCGATGGTGTCCACCCCACGCCGGCCGGCCATCGACTGATGGCGGATACCTGGTTGGATGCACTGCAAGCAGCCGCTTAGGAGAATGCAATCAACCCATGCGAAACCTTCCTCGGCGTTTCCCTTTCAGTCTTGTGTTATTGCTCCTTTTGCTCATGAGTAGTGCCTGCCAACCACTTATGCTCAAACGCGATGGCTGGCAACTGGTCTGGCACGACGAGTTTGATGGCGATGCTATCGACCCGCAGAATTGGACCTATGACATTGGCGGCGAGGGTTGGGGGAACAATGAGTTGGAAACTTACACAAATCGACCAGAGAACGTACACGTGGCGGATGGCAACCTCGTGCTTGAGGCACGCGAAGAAGCATATGGCGGGCGCAAATACACCTCGGCCCGCTTAAAAAGCCAATATCGGCAAGCCTGGCAATATGGGCGGATCGAGGCACGCATTAAGGTGCCCCGTGGGCAGGGCATTTGGCCGGCCTTCTGGCTGCTGGGTGATAATATCGAGCAGGTCGGCTGGCCGGCGTGCGGCGAAATCGATATCATGGAGGTGATTGGTAAAGAGCCGGCCACCGTCTATGGCACAATGCATGGCCCGCTCAACGGCAGCCACACTGGCCTTGGCGACACCTATTCGTTGCCGACCGGCGAACTGGCCGACGGGTATCATCTCTATGCCATCGAGTGGGAAGCCAATCAAATTCGCTGGTATCTGGATGACATCAACTACTTTACCGGTACGGCAGAGGCGTTCGACGGCAATTGGGTCTTTGACCATCCATACTTTCTGCTGCTCAACATTGCCGTCGGTGGTAACTGGCCGGGCAGCCCCAACCGTACAACGTCGTTTCCCCAACCAATGCTGGTCGACTACGTACGTGTCTACCAGCGATAGAAGTTCCTTGGTCCCACAGCTTTGAGGGCATTCATGAACCGTCCCAATATCCTGTTGATCCACGCCGACCAACATCGCGCCGACTGCCTGGGCATAAATGGCCATCCCTTTCTACAGACGCCCAACCTGGACCGATTGGCCGCGGACGGGGCGAATTTTACGCGCGCCTATACACCGATCCCCCTCTGTACACCGGCGCGCACATCGCTGCTCACCGGGCAGTGGCCCATGCAACATGGTGTGATCGCCAACCACGGCACGGAAGGCGAACGGTCGCTGGCGGAGGGCGTACCGACCTTTAGCCAGACCCTTCGTGACGCCGGTTATTGGCTTGGGTACACGGGTAAGTGGGGCGTTGATCCAAAACGTGACCCTACCCACTTCGGTTTTCATCTCTATCTCTCAGAGAAAGAGTATACACGACAACGCCAAGCCATGGGGCTACCGCCGCGACCTCACATGAACCGCTGGTTTGGCGAAGCGGATCCCCACATTACGCCAGAGCAGTCGCAACTGGCCTGGGGTGCGGATATGACCATTCAACTGCTCCAACACGCAGCACAGCAAGAGCAACCTTTTTTCTTGCGCTGGGATCCCAGCGAGCCGCATCTGCCCAATGTCGTGCCGGAGCCGTATGCGAGTATGTATCCACCCGAGTCGATTCCGCCATGGCCCAACTTTGCCGATGATCTCAAAGAGAAACCATACATCCACCGCCAACAGCGGCGCACCTGGGGGATTGATGATTGGACGTGGGCAGAGTGGGCACCAATTGTAGGGCGCTATCTGGGCGAGGTCACGTTGCTCGATCATCAAATCGGACGGGTGTTAGCGACGTTGGATGAGTTGGGGCTCGCAGAAAATACAGTGGTAATTTACAGCGCCGACCACGGTGACCTCTGTGGCAGCCACGGCATGATCGACAAACATTATGTGATGTATGAGGAATTGGTACGGGTGCCGCTGCTTGTGCGCTGGCCGGGCACGGTGACCGCGGGGCAGAAGGTTGACGCGTTTGTTAGTAACGAGATTGATTTAGCCGCAACCATTTGTGATAGCGCGGGGGTCAATACACCTTCTACCTTCGCGGGACAAAGTATCTTATCCCTGATCGATCCAAAATATCAAGCGAAATGGAGCGTTCGTCCCACTGTTTTTACGAGCTATCATGGCAATCAATTTGGACTCTATAGCCAACGTATGGTGCGGGATGAACGGTGGAAATATGTATGGAATGCCACAGCAGAAGACGAGTTATATGACACGGTTACCGATCCAGGGGAGTTACAGAACCGAGCAGCAGATCTGCTCTGTGGGGAGCAGCGGCACAGGCTGCGCCAACGCCTAGTGATATGGATGCAACAGACCAATGATCAGTTGTTGAATTCATGGACACAAAGGGTTTTGGAGAACGATTGAAAAGAAAAATAGCAACGTGGCTGTTTTGAAAACGGGAAATTGATATCCCTCGATCAATGAAGTAACGACCGTTTTCAACCCACACACGTTAGATGAATTAGATGAAATAGATGCGTCGCCGCCGTTTATTTTCGCCGCGCGCAAATGGCAACAAGCGCCGCACCTGTTGCCAAACCCCCACAGCTCTTGCCGGCTGCCGCTTCGCCACATGTGGTTGGCGATGTGCCCCCCCTGAAGCTTCTACATAATAGGGACAGTGTACATAGCTTGCAGCATTCATGCAACAGCTGCTCTGATGAACGCTCGATGGTGTAAAGTGAAGGGCTGAAGCCATACATTCTCGCTCAATATTGATCGAAGGGGCTGCAGCATTTGATGCCACAGAACTCGCTACATCAGAGATGTCGTCATCTCTGCGCAAATATGGACAAATTGTGGCTTTGAATTCGCGCCCGGGTCTCTGTCCACCCAGTCTCTGTCCACCCAGTCCCTGTCCACCCATGATTACCTCCCAACCATAACTAAGGCACAAATTTCCAGAAAGTAAAACTACCTTAGGTAAACAATAGTGTAAACAGGAAAGTGGCCGCTGTCAATCGAAATTTTCTTAAAATTAGCACTGATTCTGTCAGTGATCGCGCAAAAAAGTCCCTTTTATTGCCCAAGATTTACAGTATACTTACGAGGGCAGGTTGCCATTAGCGCAGTTGTCCCAATAAAAATGAGGGATGGAATCAGACCGAGCAGAAAAGCAGTTTGCAGTGTAGCGCCTCTGGTACTACAATGGAAGGACAATCAATTTTGACGCAACAAAAGGAATAAACGAATGAAACTCGGTGCAAATTCTGTACTTTTTGGTGGGTATACGTTGGAAACTGCCTTTCAAACTATCGCGCTTGCGGGATATGACGGCATTGAAATCTCGGCCATTGACGGGATGAGCCAGCATTTGGTGCTCGACCGATGGCAAGAGATTGCCCCCGAAATCAAGCAACTGGCAACCACCTATAATCTGGAATTGCTGGCAATGGAACAGCCATCGCGCGATCCAGAAAAGATGGCAAAGGCAATGCAGGCAGCTGCTGAAATCGGCATTCCCATTGTCAACTGTGGTCCTGGCGGCAAAACGGATGATCCCAGCACATTGCAACAGACCATTGATGAATTGGGAACGCTGACAGAGATGGCAGAAAAATATGGCGTAACGCTTTGCGTAAAGGCTCATGTGGGCGCGGCCGTCTACAACACACCGACGACGCTTAAGGTCATGGAAGCGATTACTTCGCCAAACTTTGGTATCGATATGGATCCATCGCATATCTATCGCGCCAACGAAAATCCTGTTGAAGCCATTGCCGCCGTTATTTCCCGGGTTAAGCATGTACACATCCGCGACTGCAAAGGGCGTCAACAGGGACCGGGAAAACCAGAGATGCAGGCCAACGGACGAGGTGACATCGACTTGGTCGGTTACATTCGTGTGCTACAAGAGCATGGCTACGATGGCCCAGTAAATCTAGAGATTATTGGTGCAAAAGAGTATCGCATTGAGCAGTGCTGCGTGATTGCCGCCGAGTCACGTGGTCACATGCAAGCCTCACTCCAAGCCTGTGGTGCACGCGCCTAGATTCCTATGCAACAGTCAAACAAGCATTCCGCCGATTCCGAAACCACAACAACGTCACCGTCACCCCCCAACGCATCGGCCCATACTCGCCCAACCGTGATCCAGACGGACGATTGGGAAAAAGAAGAACGCGCCTTTAGCCAGAAGCTGGTACGATGGCTAAATCGTTGGCAACCGTCAGAAGCAGTGGTGCTGGGTGGTGCCGCAGTATTGGTCGGAATCTGTAGTGGATTGGGCATTTGGCTCTTTGAGCAATCAATTGAACTCGCCAAATGGATCTTTTTTGAACAAGCCGGCACATGGCTCACAGTCTGGAACCCTTGGCTCATCTTTCTGCTACCCGTGGTCGGCGGGCTCATAGTTGGGCTAATTGGTCAATATCTGATTGGCGAAGAGCGTCACCATGGCGTAGCGGGGATTATGGAGTCGGTTGCACTGGCAGGAGGCCGGTTGCGCTATCGGCGAATCCCGGCAAAAGCGGTCGCATCAGCCCTCTCGATTGGTGCCGGTGCCTCTGTTGGACCAGAAGATCCTTCGGTGCAAATCGGTGCAAATCTTGGCTCCATGTTCGGTCAGTGGTTGCATCTTTCGGATGAACGAGTGCGTGCACTCGTGGCCGCCGGCGCAGCAGGTGGTATCGCAGCCGCCTTTAATGCACCGATCGCTGGTATCTTTTTTGCCGTCGAATTGGTTCTTGGCGAACTGGGCAGCAGTGCCTTTGGCGCGGTAGCCCTCTCCGCCGTCCTCTCCGCCGTCGTCACTCAGGTCATTTCCGGCCCCGAGCCCGCTTTCCACATTCCGATTTACGAATTCCAATCGGCGTGGGAATTACCGCTCTATCTTGGGCTTGGGCTCTTAACCGGTCCGGTTGCGGCGCTCTATATCCGCTTGATCTATGTAGCCCACGATCTGTTTCACCACTGGCACATACCACGCTGGGCCAAGACACCTGTCGCAGGGTTGATGGTTGGCCTCGTTGGGATTGCCCTACCGCAGATCTTTGGTGTTGGATATACCACCATCGGCAGTATCCTCAACGGCGCCAACTTTTCCTTGCTGCTGCTACTCTTTTTACTCGTCGCGAAGTTACTTCTCACTCCAATTAGCATTGCTGGCGGCTTTTACGGCGGCGTCTTTGCGCCTTCACTCTTTTTAGGCGCAACCTTAGGTTTAGCCTACGGGCAAATTGCGGCGAGTCTCTTTCCAACGTTACACATTGCGCCCCCAGCTTTTGCATTGGTCGGGATGGCCGGTGTATTGGCCGGCACAGTACGTGTCCCCCTCACGGCGGTAATTTTGCTCTTTGAAATGACCAATGATTACCGGATTATTCTTCCTCTAATCTTTGCCGTCGTAGTGAGTATGGTCGTTTCGCAATTGCTAGAACATGATTCTGTCTACGAATTGGGGCTGGCGCGCAAGGGAATCCGCTTGGAACGGGGCCGCGATGTCGAGGTACTCGACGCAATTACGGTCCGTGAAGTCATGGATACCAAAATTGCCTCTCTTCAAGAAAACAATAGCTTGAGCGAAGCCGGCCGCATTCTCATGGCAACCAGACGCCACGGGATGCCGGTGGTGAATGAGCAAAATGATCTGGTGGGGGTCTTTACGGTGCAAGATCTGGAACGCGGCCAGGCAATGCCAGATAGCGAGGCGCTGACGGTGGGAGGGCTTTGTACACGCGAATTGCTGGTTGCTTATCCCGATGAGACTTTGGCCGAAGCATTGCGGCGCATGGGCACCCGTGACATTGGCCGGCTACCGGTGATCGCTCGCGATGACGCGTTGCGCTTGGTTGGCGTGCTCCGCCGCTCGGATCTGGTTCGCGCGTATAACATTGCCATTGCCAGACGTACCACCTTGCGGCACCAGGCGCAGCAGGTGCGCTTGGGTGAGTATAGCGGCGTAAGCGTGACCGAGATCAAGATTGCCGAAAGCGCATTTTGTAATAACAAACAAGTGAAAGAGATCCCTTGGCCACAGGAATCGGTAATTGCCAGTATTCGTCGCAACCAGCGCTTATTAATTCCGCATGGCGATACTGTGTTAAGAGCAGGGGATGTCATTGCATTGGTCGCCGACGAAGCAGCCCAGAAGGAGATCAAACGGCTCTGTTTATAAAACAATGAGGACGCTGATCTGAAATAGCCCTCACCCCCGGCCCTTCTCCCACGAGTGGGAGAGGGGCGTTAGGTTCTCTTCTCTCAGGATGGGAGAAGGATTAGGGATGCGGGCCTGTGCCATACAAATTTTCCCATTATTGGTGCCGCAGGCATGTTACCTAATATGAGACTAGCTCTCTTAGGCCATTCCAGAAAAATAATTATCCACGAAGTCACACAAAGACACACGAAGAACTGCTTTGTCTTCGTGAAATTTCGTGTCTCTTCGTGGATAATATAAAATTTGGTTTAACCTTAAAAAGAAGAGTGTTACTGCGTAAAGGTAAAGGATTGCATCATTTCGTCAAACAGTGTGATGGTAGAATCAGTAAGCGAGACGGAAGAGGTAAAAGTTAGTATATAGACTGCCTGATCATGCAGTAAATAGTACTGACGTGCAACAGTCTGGCCACTGGCTTCATAATCCAGCAGAATCGCCTCACCTGCCGGCAAGACAACTTTGGTCGATTGCGCGGTTCCTGAGAGACCAAGAGCTTGCCCCAGCAGGTCGGCACTAAATTGGACGATATACTCTAGTGAGAAGCCTGCTGGTATTGGCTGCTTCATGACATTAAGATTGGTGGCAAACCCCGTGGTCAGTGCCTCTGGAGCCAAATCAAAGGCAAGCAGCGAAACGGGAATATCGCCTAGCGTAGAGATCTGATCCTGTATTAGGGCTGCTAGCGCCGGGTTATCTATCTGGAGAGCGTTCATGCTACTCAGGATCGTGCCACGCTCGTCCACAAAGGGTAGCCATGTGGACGGCAAAGCTACGGCAAAGCCATCCTCTTTGGCGGTGTAGCGTGTCGTCTCATTGGTGCGCTCAATGCTAGTGCCTGGTGTTGTGGTGGATGGTGTAGACGGTGCAGTCAGTTGTGTAACAGATTGTGTGCCCGCTCCCGTAGGTAACGCTGACTGAGCAGATGTGTTATTCATTTTATTCGTTACCGCAGTCAATGGCAAAGTTTGCGTTGTGGCTGTGCCCTGCTTCACCTGCGCTAGATCCGCATAGACCCAAGCCACCTGGCTATCGACACAACAGACTTGTATCCAGTCACCAGCATCATTTCGGCTGACATACCTGAAGTCGGTACCGCGCGGTAGGGTCGCCAGCACTTGGGTGTCGAGCCCAGGAGCATTGCGTACATTGACCGCATCGCCGGTCAATGTCACCTGCATGGTTGTACCACTACCCATTTCGTTTGTCGGGCTAGTTGAAGAAGCCGATGCGGGTAGGGACTGCGTGGTAGCAAGCGTATTGGTTGCTGGATTGGTAACAGTCGTTACGGGACGCATGATAAATGGTGTAGGTGTGGGCCCGCTGGTTGCTGGAATATCGCCGGCAGACGCGCTGCCGTTTTCGATTGGTGTGGGGACCAACAGACGCGCTGGCTGCTCTTGCAGCCCTGTAACGTCAGCTTCGGTGGGGCCAAAGAAGCCCATGACCATGCTACAGCCAGTCGAAGTGAAGAGAATGGCTCCCACGACAAAGGGCACCATGAGACGCGTAAGCCAGTGAAGTGAAGTAGAACGCAGGGTGAGGGGGATGCTGTGGAAGCGCATAGTAACTCCTTCTATCTAGCCGAAAACTGCTCCTTGGAGTCAGCAAATTTGGCTAGTTCTTGACGCTAAACATTCGACTAAATAATCGATACTATACTGCGGTTGCAATGGGAACCGGAGTTTCTACCCCAGCAAAACTCCGGTTCCCATTCAGAGCTGAGTATAATATATGTATCTACCCAAATTTCGCTGTTCCCGCTGGAGCACAAGCGAAGCTTTGGTAGATTCTACCAGAATAGCGCAACCTTACTATATAAACAGTTACAGCTTACTTACACCTCAATTTTTATAAACTTACCACCCCATCCCTACTTCCCCCACGTAAGGATGGGGAATTTGTTTCTCTACCGGACCGTGGGGGCTGTCCAGACATAAAGTATACAAGTTTACGGGCACAGTGCACCGTGCCTCTACAATCGACTATCTTACTTCTAGACAGACCCTTACCATGCCACGCTTTGGTGCCAAAGCGGCAACAGTATTGGAGTATTGTAGCAACGAATGAATGACAAATCAGTGCCACACCCATTCGCCGATGACCGACCAGATAACCGACCAGATAACCGACCAGATAACAAACTAAGTGACGCGCAATACCACCGCAACCCACGACTGGAAACAGCACTTGGCACAGTGGTTCAGGCCATTCACGACTGCCCCAGTCAATTGGTCTTGACCATTGCCGGGGCCGGCCACAGTGCCCTCAGCAGTTTGCTCGATGTTGCCGGCGCCAGCCGCACCTTGTTAGAGGCGCTCGTTCCGTATAGCAATGCCGCCTTTGATGACTTTCTAGCCTATACACCGGAGCAGTATGTTGCCCCCACCACGGCCCGCCTAATGGCTGGGCGCGCCTATACGCGGGCACGGATGTTGACGCACAGCACCGCACCCGTCATCGGCGTCGGCTGCACGGCAACGATTGCAACGGACCGGCCCAAACGAGGCGAACATCGCGCCCACATTGCACTGCGCGCTCATGGAAAATTAACGGAATATTATGTACAACTGGAGAAGGGCAAGCGGGATCGGTTTGGCGAAGAAGCAGTCGTCGGTGGTGTGATTATCAATGCGATTGCCGACAGTTTTGGGGTGGGGCAACGCGTAGCCGTGCCACTCGCAGGCGATGATCAGCTAACAATTACAGGGGTTGACTATGGACCAGCGATCGATGCCTTAGCCACTCGGCAGCTTCACTTTATCGGAATTCAAGCCGACGGATTGTTGCATCCCGTGGATCGGGTGCCACCGGTGATTTTATCCGGTGCCTTCAACCCACTACATGAAGGCCATTTGGGCATGGCACGCGCCATCGAAAAGATGCTCGGTCAACGCGTCACCTTTGAGCTGGCCGCCGTCAATGTCGATAAGCCACCATTGCCGGCAGCCATGATTCTTGAACGAATGGGACAATTTGCTGGGCGGTATACCGTATTGGCCAGCGACGCGCCAACCTATATTGGCAAAGCGCGCCTCTATCCAGGCACAACTTTTGTTGTTGGGTATGACACAGCCGTACGAATCTTTGCCCCGCGCTATTATGAGGATAGTACGGACAAGATGACCGCAGCCCTTCGTGAAATTTGTGACTTAGGTTGTCACTTCCTCGTCGCGGGGCGCGTCGACGAAAATAATATCTTTCGCAGCCTGGAAGATCTGGCAATTCCCGCTGAATTTGAGTCGATCTTCACGGCAATACCCGAACGGGTCTTCCGGCGCGATATCTCCTCCAGCGAGTTGCGCGCCGCCAATGAACCAGGCAGCCGCTAGTGGGGGAGATGTAAATAAATGGTAGAGCGGTAGAGCGGTAGAGCGGTAGAGCGGTACATCGGTGATGGGCCAAGCATTTACTGATTTACCGATTTACTGATTTACCGATGTACTGATTTACTGCCCCACTATCCTACTGACTAGCGGATCGGTAAAGCATGGTAATCAATGTGGCGTTTTGGGGAAAGCTGTCGTAACCGCGCAGATCTACGATGCGCCCGGCGCAGCTCCAATCCAAATCACCGGCCTCAGAGGGCAGTACATTCTGGTCGTAGCAGCGTTCCAGTGCCTCCTGTAACCCATCAACCAGTGTCAACGCCCCCACCTGGCGAATGCGCGCCGCGGGAAAGGATTGGACCGTTGGCATCGATTCATGCATCCCATTGACGGCGCAGACATGGGTCGTTGCCGCGGCAATATCACAGGCCACCGCAGTCCCATTGCGCACAGCGTCGGCACAGTGCCAGATCTTTTGCGTCTCATCGGCAAAGGGATCGCCGTAGCTCTTTTCCAGCCCGCTTCTGGACCGAGCCACAACGGGACCGCCCGTGCTTTTGCCTCCCCCCACGGTACCATAAGTCACCGTTGCTTCTTCAAATTCCAAGGTAAAGCGTGGGCCAGCTACCTCAGGAATGGCATGAGAGGTGTAATAGAGTACTTCAACGCCGTTGGCGGTCATACAACGCAGCACAGCGGTGTCGCAATTGGGAATCGGGTTGGCATGATAGAGCTCTGCTTGGATCTCCACCAGTTCGGCGCTGTGCTGTTGGGTGTCACCCAATAAAAAGAAGAGATTGTGCAGATAGTGGGCTGTCGCGTTGCTCACGGGGCTATCGAGCACCCAACGCCCATCGATCGAACGCATTCGTCCAGCCCAGTTGTTGCGCGCATAATACTCTGCCGTACGTGGCCAAAGCACACTCGCCTTAAAACGCACCGGCTTGCCCAGTATACCGGCTAGAATATCACGTTTGAGGCTTTGAATGGCCTGGGAATAGGACCATTGGTAGCCAACCGCCACAAAGCGGTTAGCCGCGGCTTGGGCGGTGGCCAACTCCTGCGCTTCTTGAATCGTGGCACAGAGCGGTTTCTCGCAGAGCACATGGGAACCATGAGCCAATGCGGCGGCTGTATAATACTTGTGATAGTGGATTGGCGCAGCAATCGCCGTTAGATCAACCGTTTCTGCAGCAAAGAGTGCATCCAAATTAGCATAAACCGGGATATCGGCTGCACTGAGCACGGCCGCCAATTCGCTGCCGGCAATCGTCGGATCGACCACACCAACGAGCTTTACATTCTGCTCCGCGCCCCGTGCCGAGAGTGCCCGCAGATAGAATTGCCCAAAACCGCCGGCTCCTACCAGCGCAATATTGACGATAGACACAATGCCATTGCTCCTTTGTCAAACAGTACCGGATTTCGATGAATCGTCTATCTATTTACACCTGTGCGCTATTTTTCTCTACACGCACTAACGGTCTATTATGCTATGCTATTATACTCTGCATTAACGGAAATGACGATTTTGTTAACCGCTATCAACTATTTTGCGCCATCCACGTTTCCCCCAATCCCTGTTCCCTCTGCACTTTGACTACGGCCTTGCTCCCCTCTGCACTCTTTGTTATACTACAATTGAAGAGTATTACCCTGGCGAAAATTCAGTTGGATCCCACCCGTTTACGCCACCAGAGGAGTCGTCAACGATGCTACGGCGGTTACTATTACCCCGCATTCTCTTTTTTGCCTTTATTGCCCTACTCATGGTGGCCGAGCTTTGGTTTAGCAACCTTGGCAGCCTCACCAATAATCTTGAAGGCACAGCCGCGCTGATGGGACTTAGTGTGGCGGCAGAACGCACACGCCTGCTCGTTTTGATCGCACTCGATACCGTGGCCGCGCTCGGGGCTCTCGTTGCCCTGATTGGCTGCATACGTGACCGCTCCCGAATGCGCCGTGCAGGTGCCATGCTCGGCGCGCTCGGGCTGTTGCTCTATGGGCTCTATCAGCTCGCCTCGGCGCTGATACAACTGCCGCCAGAGTTGCGTGGGACCATTGGCTTGGTCGGCCTCATCTACATCGGGATTGGAATCCTCACATGGATTGTCGGCACCCGCCCCACACCGGATGTTCATCCGAGTCGATAAGAGTCATCTCATGCCACCAACGCTACCGCTCTCGCTTCGTGATCTCTACAGTGCCCGCAACGTCATTGCCCCTTACATCCGTCAGACGCCATTGTTGCCATCAACAACGTTGTGCGCGCAAACGGGTAAAACCGTTTTCATCAAGTGGGAAAACCAACAACAGACCGGCTCCTTTAAAGTACGTGGGGCAACCAATCGGCTTTGCAAGCTGAGCGCGGCAGACCAAGCACGCGGCGTTGTGACCGTCTCCACCGGCAACCACGGGCGTGGGGTGGCCTATATTGCGCAACAGCTCGGCATCCGTGCCGTCATCTGCGTGCCGGCATTGGTCTTGCCCCATAAGGTTGCGGCCATGCGACAACTGGGAGCTGAAGTTGTTGTCCATGGCCAAACACAAGATGATGCCGAACGCCATGCCGCCACGTTGGTCGAGCGAGAGGGATTAACCTTGGTCTCGGCCTTTGACGATCTCGATATTATTGCCGGCCAAGGTACCATTGGGCTCGAAATTCTCGAAGCTTGCCCCCAAGTCGATACGGTTGTGGTGCCCCTTTCCGGTGGTGGGCTGCTGGCGGGAATTGCATTGGCACTCAAAAGCGCCGATCCGCAGATCCGCACGATTGGTGTCTCGCAAGCATTGGGGCCGGCAATGTATCTAAGTCTGCAAGCCAGCCATCCTGTCTCGGTGGTCGAAGAAGCATCCTTGGCAGATAGTCTATTGGGCGGGATCGGGTTAGAAAATCACCACACATTGGGTATGATCCGCGACTTGGTCGACGAGATAGTGCTGTTGACAGAAGCGGAGATCGCCGCCGCCATGCGCCATGCCTTGCTGCACGAACGACAGGTACTTGAAGGAGGCGGCAGTGTCGGGATTGGGGCAGTGTTGGCGGGCAAGGGCACCTTGGTCGGCGAACAGATTGTGGTGGTCGCTAGCGGTGGCAACGTTGATATGGCGAGATTGGTTGGATTAGTGGGGAAGCAGGACGACAAGGTGACAGGACGACAAGGTGACAGGACGACAAGGTGACAGGGAGAGATCATGAAGCTATTAATTTTGGGTGGGACAATTTTTGTGGGGCGTCATCTGGTCGAGGTGGCGGTGGCCGGTGGCCATGAAGTGACAATTTTCAATCGTGGTCAGCACAATGCCGATCTCTTTGAGAGCGGACCTTACGCGACGGTAGAGAAGTTGCGGGGCGACCGGGATGGCCAACTCGACGCGCTGCGCGGCCGCCATTGGGATGCCGTCATCGACACCTGCGGCTATATCCCACGCGCAGTACGCCTCTCGGCAGAGTTACTGGCGGATCAGGTGCAACAATATGTCTTTATTTCGAGTATTTCGGCCTATGCCGATTTTAGTCAACCGGGGATTGATGAATCTTCGCCAGTAGGACGGCTTGCGGATCCAACGACCGAGGCAGTGACGGGCGAGAGCTATGGCCCGCTCAAAGTGCTCTGCGAAGAGGCGGCCGAGGCAGCGATGGCTGGGCGGGTACTCACCATCCGGCCCGGCCTGATCGTCGGCCCCGACGACCCAACCGACCGCTTCACCTATTGGCCTGTGCGCGTGGAACGGGGTGGCGCAGTGCTTGCGCCTGGGAGTCCCCAACAACAGATCCAGGTGATCGATGTACGCGATCTGGCGGCGTGGACAATCAAGATGGTCGAGGCCGGACAAAATGGCATCTACAACGCCACCGGCCCAGCAACACCGCTGACCATTAGCGAATTGCTGCACCAATGTCAGGCCATAACGGGCAGCGATGCCCAGCTTACGTGGGTTTCAGAGGAATTTCTCCAAGCGCAGGAGGTGGGTGCTTTTGTGGAATTGCCGCTCTGGGTGCCGGCCGCCGAAGCGGGGATCGAGCAGGTCAACTGCCAGAAGGCCATTGGGGCGGGCCTCACCTTTCGTCCGTTAGCCGATACGATCCGTGATACACTGGCCTGGCACCATCAACGCCCTGTGGATCACCCTTTGCGCGCCGGCTTGAGTCCAGAGCGCGAAGTAGAGCTATTGACGAAATGGCAGCAGATGGGGCAAGAGTAATCTCCTAGAAATGGAAACGGCCCCCGCTAAAAGCGGAGGCCATTTCACACACAGAGAGGAAAAGGAGAAAACCAACATTTAAACCCCACAACCCTATCCCACCGCTAGTATAGCATGAGGGCGGTGGCCTGTGAATCCGCTAAATTACGTATGTTTTACTTTTAATAACAGGTCATTTATCTACCTTACTATAGCAAACGACGAACCAAATGTTACCGCAAAGCACTTTTATCACAAAAATCGAGCAGGATAATTACCGCACCAAGACTTTTGTCTTGGATATGACGCTAAATGGCTACCCAGGCCAATTTGCCATGGTCTGGGTACCCCGCTTTGACGAGAAGCCCTTTTCCCTCGTCAACACCAATCCAGTCACCTTCATGATCACGGCGATTGGCCCCTTTAGCCGCCTGGTTCACGAGTTAGTCGTGGGTGATCAACTCTGGCTGCGTGGGCCATTGGGCCAAGGCTTCCGCGTGCCGGCCACACAAAAACGGTTGGCGCTGATTGGTGGCGGCTATGGCGTGGCCCCCCTCTATTGGCTGGCACGTACACAAATTGGCCGAGTCGACACTATCGATGTTATTGTCGGTGCGCGCACGGCGGTCGATCTGCTCTATCTTGAACGCTTCCAAACGTTGGCGGTCGCGGCCCAGGGCACCACAACGATCCAACTGCATCTCACCACCGACGATGGGAGCGCTGGCACCCAGGGAATTGTCACGGCAACCCTGGAACTACTGCTGAGCCGTAACGTGCTCGATGGTATCTACGCCTGTGGTCCGCATGGCATGTTGGCCGCGTTGCAACTGCTAGGCGAACGGTTTCAGATCCCCACGCAACTGAGTTGGGAGGCCTATATGCGCTGTGGCATTGGCATTTGTGGGGCGTGTGATCATGGGGGGAAGGTGCTCTGTATGGATGGGCCGGTCTTGGCGATCTAAGGCTATTCCCAAATTAAATGATCCACGAAGGCACACGAAGGCACACGAAGAAAAGCAACTATTTGTGAATACTTATTTTTCTGGAGTGGCCTAAAGGGCGGAGCTAGCGGGGTACAGCTTTGTCCAACGCATCGTAGCCATAGGCGCGCTCGATCCGCTCTTTCAACTCGCCTAGAAGAATGCCACCGTTGTCGGCGTTCGTCATGATCGCAAAGCCATAGCCTTTGACTTTGTGTGCACTCAGCAGGCAGCGGAAGCCCCAATTGCCGCCACCGTGACCAAAGTACCAGCCTTGCCCCGCCTTGGTCAGCGCAAAGCCCACCGCATAATCCCCCACACCAACTGGGGTGAGCATCTCCTTGATCATTGTCTGCGAGAGCACATGATTAGCTTCCCCGCGCAAAGATTTCTGCACTTCAATTGCAAAGCGGGCGAGGTCGGTCGGGGTGGTCCACAGGCCGGCAGCGGCGAGTTCTGGATAGACATGCCACTTATCGCCCATCGCTCGGCCTTCGCCATCGTGGGCCCGTGCGGCATTGCGATCCCGATCGGGGGAAAGCGGTTGCTCGAAGCTGCTTTGGCTCATGCCGATTGGTCCCAGCACAGACTCTTGCAAAATCTCCGCATAAGGTTTGCCAAGCTGATCCGTCAGCGCCAATTGTAAGATCGTCACGCCGCCACCGGAGTAATGAAAGGCGGTCAGCGGTGGCCGCGCCACGGAGACCGGCCCCACATTGGAGGGCTTGTCGCCATTGAGGATCTGAACTGTGGTCGGCAGGGGATCGGTGGGACTGTAGCCGGGAAAGCCAAAGCCATCGCCCAAGCCAGCGATGTGGCTGGCCAATAGACGGGGCGTCACCGGCTGTGTTTGGGTAAAGGGGCTATCGGGTAATTGCCACAAGGTCAACATGCTGTTGATATTATCGTCTAGCGCAAGCTTGCCATCCTGAACGGCCTTTAGAAAAGCCATTGCATTGACCGGCTTGCTGATCGACGCCGCCTGAAACAAGGTCTCCACGTTGACCACTGCGCCGGTCGCCACATCGGCAATGCCATAGCCCTTGGCCCAGTGAACCGCAAAATCCTGGATGACTGCGATGCTGACCCCAGGAACGCCGCAGCGCGCCATCAGTTCCTCAAGGGTGAAGGGATCGTAGCCTTGACGGTTCGGCTGCTGCGGGGACTCAATGATCTTGATGAGGTCGGCGGCGGGCAATCGGTGAGCTGCCATAGTGGTTTCCTTTAGAGGATACGGTTAGCCCACATTCCCCACGCTGTTCACGACAACATTCATGGTTTGTCAAACTCGATCAGGCGCGTCGCTTGGCCGTGACAGCCTGAACAGTAAACTCAGTTACCGAGTGTTGAGATCACATGTTGAGATCACATGTTGAGAAGTTATGCAGATGCTTCAATTGGCACTTCAACTATTTTTAAGATTGCAGAGTTGCCTTCTTTGTTCGTCACAATGACTACAGCAGAGACTACACTTCCCACGGGTAAGTAGGGACCAGTAATGATATGATCTCCAGTTGCTTCTGTTCTCCAGCCAACAGGGGAACACTCGATTTTGCCTTTGACTGGTCGTATAGAAGAGCACAAGCATTATAGAAAGATATAAGTAAGGCCTTCCTCTTAACCCTCATGCTTTGGGTTGCTCTGGATTGTTTGTTTAGTCACACGACGGAAGGTAGGTGCATTATACAGTTTAGATTGACGTTGGACAAACGCTATAAAATAGGACTTACGCAAAACGCCGGTTGAGTAGCCTGTTTTTCGGCGTATCGAAACGGGAGGGTTGCGTAAGTCCTATAGAATTCAAACTGGTGCGCACCACATTTTCGGGGGGGTACACAGACAAATCGGTTCTTCGTGCTCGACGAATCCCCCCAAAATGGGACGCACCCAATTTACACCGTCGTGAGATCCCATTCTTCGTAGATTTTGGGAACATCACTGATTAGGCGTTTGGTGTAGGGCTCCTGGGGATGCAGGATCACGGCGTCGGCTGTGCCATGTTCGACAAATCGGCCATGCTCCATGATGTAGACACTGTCTGACACATAGTAGGCCAGGCCAATATCGTGGGTGATAAAGATCAGCGTCATCCCAATTTCGTCGCGTAATTGCATTAGCTCATCTAGAATGGTTGCACGTGAACAGGCATCGATCATTGAGGTCGGCTCATCGGCCAGTAGGATCTTCGGTTTCAACAGGAAGATCCGGGCAATCATCAAGCGCTGCATCTGTCCGCCAGAAAGCTCGAATGGATATTTGTTGGTCAGTTCCTCAAATTTCAAGTTGACAAAGCTACACGCCTCGGTCATCATTGCCACTTTTTGTGCATGGGGCAGCCTTCGCCCCCCCGTCATGTGAATGCAATCCAAGAGCACAGTGTCGATCTTGTTGAACATATTAAACGAAGAGAAGGGATCTTGAAAGATCGCCTGGATGTTTTTCCAATACTCCCGTTTCTTGCGCTGCGAGCTGATATCGCGCTTTTGTCCCTGAAAATAAACCTCCCCTTCCGTGGCGTTGATCAAGCCCAATAGCAGCTTTGCCAACGTGGTTTTGCCACTGCCCGATTCGCCGACGATCGAGACGATTTCACCTTCGTAGAGGTCAATATCCACATGATCAACAGCAACAGTCTTGTTGCGGCCAAAGCCAAAGACCTTAGTCAGCCCCGACGTGCTCAGGCATATTTTTTTCTCAGCGCTCATTCAGAGATGCCTCCCTCGTAAAGGTCTCCGGCGTAGAAGTCGCTCGCGCAAAAGTTCCCTTTTGCTCCCCGTCCCGCAATTCATGCTCCGGTAGAATACAACGGTAAGCACGGTCACCGGCAGCATCGCGCAGCGCGACCGTCGTCCCCTTGCATTCGGGCCGCACATAGTTGCAACGTTCGGCAAAGCGACAGCCATTCGGTGGGTTCTTGAGATTGGGCGGCACACCGGGGATGGCAGCCAGTTTGACATTGCGCAGGCCACTCTCCGGGACGATGATCGACCCCATCAGCCCTTTGGCATAGGGGTGAATGGGGTGAAAGACGGTCTCGCGCGCGCTGCCCTTCTCCACGATCTGCCCGGCATACATCACCATAATCTCGTCGGTGACATTGTAGAGCAGTGGAAGCTCATGGGTGATGAAGATCATCGAACGAATTAACCCACTATCCATCAAGTGGCGCAGCATCTTAATCACCATCTTCTGCGAGGTGACATCGAGGGCCGAGGAGGGTTCGTCCGCAATCAGCACTTTGGGTGAGAGCAAGACGGAGACGGCAATCACCGTGCGCTGTTTCATGCCGCCGGAGAGTTCCACCGGATATTTTTGCAACACCTCCGCCGGCAGCCCCACCGTCTCGAAGAGTTTGCGGGCGCGGTCGTAAATGTCATGTTTGGTGATGAAAGGGTCATGGGCTTTGAGGACATCTTCAATAAAGTGGATGATCCGCTGGGTAGGGTTGAGCGCGTTCATCGCCGATTGGGGAATGTAGGCAATCTCATTGCCCAAAATCGATTTGCGCACCTCGTCCGGGTTCATGCCCGTAATCGTTTGACCATCAATGATGATCTCGCCACTCGTATAGTACAGGGGCGGGAAATAATACCCCATCAGACTGAGGGCCAGCGTCGATTTTCCGCAGCCGGATTCGCCGGCAATGCCCAGCGATTTCCCCTCCTCCACCTTCAGCGAAACGTGGTCAACGGCATAAATATCTTCCCCAAAGCGGGTAATATACTTTGTCGTCAGTTCCTTGACCTCTAACATTACAGTTGCCATCGCAATTTCCTAATTCCTCACGCCTAAGTCACTTCCTAAAAGTTTATGGATACCCCCTCCCACCCACACCCGGTGGGCACCCGCCTTGGGGCGCGATATCAGGGGAGAAACCTTGCTCCCCTCCTTGATGTCGGGGAGGGGCCAGGGGTGGGGTTTCCTCACGCCTACTCCCGCAAAGATGGATTAAAGAGCTGGTCGAGACCGGTATTCATCAAATTCATCGAGAAGGTAATCAGCGCGATAATGACCAGCACCGGGAAGTAGGCCCACCATCGCCCCTGGACATGCGCCTGGTAGATCATCGCCCAGTTCATCATCAACCCCAGCGTTGGCACTTCCGTTGTTTTGGGGCCAAGCCCGAGGATCGACAACCCCGCCTCCGCCAGAATCCCCGAGGAGATCTGCAGAATCAGCGCCATGACAACATACGAAGCGATGTAAGGCAGAATGTCGTTGACGATGATGTAGGCCAGCGAGTGTCCCGACAGTTTAGATAAGTTGACATGGTCGCGATTGCGCAGGGAGACTACTTGCGCCCGTACAGCCCTGGCAGTCCAGACCCAGGAAGTAAAGCCGATCACCGTTGCGATTGTGAACGCACCGCGTTGTTCCTGGCCGATACTATACGAAATCAAGATCAATAGGACAAAGCTGGGGATGACCGTAAAGAGATTGGTGACAAACATGATCCCATCATCCACAGGCCCGCCAACATACCCACCCAGCAGGCCCAGGGTTAGGCCAACTAACGTTGCGATGAAGCCGGCGACAAAGCCGATCTGCAATGATGTGCGGGTCGCCGAGACCAATTCCGTGAGCATATCGCGGCCGAAGTTGTCGGTTCCCAGCGGCAACACCCGTACATTCGCCACCTCGCTGATATTCACATAATCGGTCAGGTTGACGGTACCGGTCTGCTCCAATGCGCCAGTTTCTAGGTTAAGTTGTGCAATGGCCTTGCCTTCTGTTGACAAAAGACCTTTGAGCGAGCCATCAAGCCTTTGAAAATAGCGCTGTCTGGCAAAGGTCATCCCCGCAATTTGCTGGGTAGGATCATAGTTGTTGACCCACTGTTCCAGAAGTTGTGCCGTGTTCGTCCGATCAATTTCCGTTTCAGGGAGGCCGTCCGCAACAAGCCATTCCTGAATGTCCAGACGCTCTTGGGTATCCAGCTTGCTGGCAATTCGTTTGGCAGCGGCATCCGACAGATTCAAAACATAGGGTGAGGAGCCAACAGCGTCATAGACATTGACATAGATGCCCGGTGGAAAGAAGGTGCCCTGGCCGATAATGGCTAACGGTGGGTCTGTGATGATCAGCGGATAGACCACCACGATCAGCAGAATTGCGACAAAGATGTAGAAACCACTAAGAAATTTACCGGATTGAAAAACTTGTTGAATTGTATGTTTCATAGCCGCAACTCTGCTTAGTATTTATCCTAGAATTCTCTGTTCCCGCGCGCCACAACCGAATTTCAGAATTGGTTCTTAATCGGACTGCGCCGCTTTAATGCGCGGGTCGATGAAGCCATATAAAATTTCAATGATGAAATTTGCGCTTAAGACCATGGCCGTGATGATCAAGGTGACTGCTGAGATTAGTGGATAATCCTGCCCCATGATGCCATTCAAGAGCGTATACCCAAGCCCCGGATAGCTAAAGATGATCTCTGCCACCAGCGCACCGCCGACCATGGTGCCAATCGATAAGGCCAGTCCGGTAATCTGCGGCAGCATGGCGTTGCGAAAGACATAGCCGATGATCTTGCGATCTTGGATGCCCATGAAGCGGCTAAATTTCACATAATCCGCATTCAGTTCATAGATGGCCATCGAGCGCATCCCAATCGCCTGACCACCGATGGCAATCAAGACGATCGACCAGAAGGGCAATTGATAATGAACGAACACCGACCATACAAATTCCCAGCTATAGTTGGGAATCAGATCAAAGCCATAGCCCCCTGAGGTGGGAAACCATTTTAACCTCACCCCAAAGACAACCAGCAGAATAACGGCCATGCCAAAAGCTGGGAAATTACTGACAAAGATACTGACGGGCATGAGGACTTTATCAAAGCCTCCTTTGAGATAGGCCGCTAACGCGCCAAGCGTGTTCCCGATCAGCCAGCCGACGATGATGGCTGGAAACTGTAGACAGACCGTCCACCAGACGGAAGATTTGAGAATATCTGCCACCGGTCGCGGATATTGGCTAAACGAGACACCAAAATCGCCATGCACCACATTGCGCACGTAAAGCCAGAACTGTTCCAGTAAAGGTTTATTCGTGCCAAACAGATCGGCGTATTGGTTGTAAACCGCCTGGATTCCTGTGGAACTTTGCATACCCTGCGTGACCCGTTGGGTGATGACTGCCACGGGATCACCTGGCATCAGCCGCGGCAGAATAAAGTTCAACAGAAATGCGAAAACAAAGGTAACTAAGAACCAAGTCAGTTTGTTGAGGAAATATCTTCGATACCCTTTCACTCAACGCCTCCTCTTGCCCAGATAAACCATACAAATACCTTGGTAACAAACAGCCATGTTTCGGGGTTGGCGGAGCATGGCTGTTTGTACGAATCTATGGTTACGGATTAACCAACGTTACGTTGTAGAGACCGGCGATCCCCCAACCGTCCGTCAGGTCGAGCGGCGGTACCGGGGGGTTCGTGCCGTCTCCATCGTGTGGGAAGTTTGTCCAGACACTCTCGTTCACGGCATGGAACGATTGTGGCCGGTACATAAGTGTGAAGGAGGGAACATCGGTCAGGTAAATCTTGGTCAGTTCTGTGTAGTATTCGTTCAGCTTGGCAGGGTCGGATTCACTGGGAATTGCACTGATCAATGCATCGGCGTCAGGATTGCTGTAGCCACCCCAGTTGCCATTCCAGTTGCTTGCGATACCGACAAATTCAGAGCTGATCAAATGGCGGATACGGCCCCAAGGCTGCGTTGGGCCAGCACCGTCACTCCACATCATCAAGATGTCATAGCCGGCCGGCAGCGGTTCGTCCGATTTGGTGACGACCGTCTGATAAACCGCCCATTCTGGGTAGTTCGTCGTGATCTCAATGCCGATCTCTTTGCCAGCGGCAGCCACCACTTCGATTGCCGCCTGCCAGTCGGACCAGCCATTGGGGCAGGTCGCGACATAGCTCAGGGTTTCGCCGTTGTATTCACGCCAACCATCACCATCGGTATCGGTGATCCCGGCCTCATCGAGCAGCTTCTTGGCACCTTCGATATCCTTGCCAGTCCATTGCAGATCCTGGACGGCCGCGTGGTCATACATGGCCTGTTCGCCGGCAGTCGGGTTCATAATCGAGCGCGGAACCTGGGTGAAGGTCGCCGATTGATTGGTCATGGCATTGGCGATGATCGTGTCATAGTCAACGGCCATGGCAATCGCCTTGCGCACCGCAACCTGATCCAACCCATTGGAATTCAGGTTGAAGTAGGCAGTGGGCAGGCTGGCCCCAATGCCATACGGCGCGTCGGGCAGATAGGTGGAAATGGGCAGGTTGTCCTTGAGCCACAGATCCTGAATATTAGCATTAAATTGTTGGCTGACATCGACTTCACCAGCTTTTAATGCGGTAAAACCGGCCGCATTATCCTTGAAGATCGTGTGCGCCAGATACTTTGGTATCGGGAGTTTGCCCCACATGCTGGCATCCTGGCCCCAGTAGTTGTCATCACGGACATAAACAACCTTCGTATCATCAGCGAAGTACTTGTGGTAGGGGCCAGAGTAAACGGCATCTTCCGCCGCATCTGCCGTGAACGCAGCCGCGTCCGCGGCGCGCGCTTCTAGTGTCTGCGTCCAAGCTTTTTGGATCACATAGTTGGTGCTTAAATAGGCCGAGACGACCAGCGGATTGATCGCGTTGCCATTCTCATCCAATTTGGCTTTGACGACAACCGTCTGTGGATCAACCGCTTCAATCGTATCAATGTAATCTTTTGCACCAACACCGGCGTTGGTTTCATACTTGATATTGGAATCCCAGGTGTAGGCAACATCTTCCGCGGTCACCGGGGTACCATCGCTCCACTTGGCGGCAGCATTGAGCTTGAAGGTGATCTCGGTATGCGCATCGTTCCAGGTATAGGGCCCGTCGGCAAGCAACGGATACTGCTGGCCATCGAGCATGTTATAGAGATAGGGGGTTTCAAACATGATGACGCGCGCGCTGTCCTGTTGATTGACAGCCATGGCATTATTATTGTTGGATGAGTATGGGTTCCAGCCAACAACTGACCCCCACTGTTGGCCATTGAAGTACATTGTCTCATTGCGGGGCAGCGCAGTCAGGTCAGTCGATCCTTCCGCAACCGACTGCGCAGTGGCCGCCGGTTGTTCAGCGGCCGGCTGCTCCCCTGCGGATGGTTGGGCGGCGGGCGCGCAGGCCGTCAACACCATGGCGGCAATCATCACCAGAATAGGTAACAACGACAACTTTCTTTTCATCATTTTCCTCCTAACAAACGTTAGACTGTTCTAGAAATCAACGGTTTATAGGAACGATTTACCTCACTCCCTGCCCCTCTCCGACATCGAGGAGGGGAGCCATAGCTCCTCCCCTGCTCGCGAAGGGGGTTGGGAGGGGGTGCCTGAATCGTTACCTTTTACAATTCTTTGCACTGACCCCCAAAGCGCTAGCCCCAAAAGTCTTGTGCGACAAAATAAACAACGCCGATAGATTTCAGTGTAATCCAAATATAACTAACCGAAAGCAGCAGTAGACCAGGTTGATTCCTGGCCAGATGGCTAATGAGTTGTAGGGTGCAAAGGACACGCAAGGTAAATCCGTTGGAGTTCAGTGAGCGGAACGACGAACCCTACCCCCTTTCAGCCTCCCTTGCTCGCGAGGGAGGAGCACTACTCCCCTCCCCCGGGTGCCGCCTGGGCGCGGGGCGGGGCCGGGGTGGGATTAGTCGTTACCAGCGAGCGTGAAATAAGAGGATGATTGAGAACTTCGCTTTATTGCTTCAGCGCTTGGCGAAGCAACAGGATAGTGATATAGTAAAAGTGATTGCATGATTAAATCATGGACAAACTGACTCGTCGGCACTGCGCTGACGATTTTCTTTGTACTCATAAAGGTAGGTTTATGCAAATGATTGACCAATCCCCCACCGTACCCACCACCGTACCCACCACCGTACCCGCTGCCAACCGCCGCACTCTGGCCGGCTATCTCAGCCTCTTCTTGCGCGGCTTTGCCATGGGCAGTGCTGATGTTGTGCCCGGTGTCTCCGGCGGAACGATCGCCTTCATCACCGGTATTTATGAAGAGTTGCTCAATGCAATCCGCATGGTTGGCCGCCCACCTTTTATTCGGGCCGTGCTAGGGTTGCGTATCAAAGAAGCGCTTGCGCTAATCAATTTCGGCTTTCTGGTCGCCTTGTTAGCAGGCATTGGCTTGGCCGTCGTCACACTGGCCCCTGGCATCGAATATCTCCTAAATCACCAGCCGATCTTGCTTTGGAGCTTCTTCTTTGGCCTGGTAATCGCCTCCGTCTGGATGGTCAGTGGCAAGATCAAACGTTGGACGCCACTGCTCTGGCTCACCTTGATCATCGGGACGATTGGGGCCTATTGGCTGGTTGGGCTGGTGCCGACGCAGACGCCCAATAATTGGTGGTTTCTCATTTTGAGTGGTGCGCTGGCAATCTGCGCGATGATCTTGCCCGGCATCTCCGGCTCCTTTATCCTGCTGCTGCTGAGCAAATATCAATTCTTTGTTAGCGCCGTCAATCAACGGGATATTGTCAGCCTGGCACTGGCCGCGATCGGTGCCTTTGTCGGCTTGGTCTCCTTTGCGCAGGTGCTGAGTTGGCTCTTCAAGCGCTATCACGATCTGACGGTGGCCCTGCTCACCGGCTTTATGATCGGTAGTCTGCGCAAGGTTTGGCCTTGGAAAGAGGTACTGGAGACGATCACTGACCGCCACGGCGAGCTGATCCCCACCGTGCAGCGCAACATTTTGCCGTCATTGAATGTCAACGGAGCCTTTAACATGGAAATTGTCTATGCCCTCCTCCTGGCGATTGTTGGCTTTGCCTTGGTTATCTTGATTGAACGGGCCGCCGGTCTCGCCGACAGCAACAACAGAACGGTGTAACTTGACCGCAAGCAATGCAGTACCCGCCACTGCCACTACTACAACCGTTGCCGCCATCATTGCCGCGGCCGGGCGCAGCCGCCGCATGGGTGAACCCAAGCAGCTTCTTCCTTGGGGAGAACGCACCGTCATCGCCACGGTCGCCACCAATCTGGCGGACGCCGGTGCACAGCCGGTACTCTGTGTCACCGGCCATCGCCACGACGACATTGCAAGCGCGCTAACAGCAACGACGGCGCAACTGATCTATAATCCAGCATACGCCACAACAGACATGCTCTGCTCCTATCAGACGGGGCTGGGCGAGTTGCTGACCGGTGCGGCGGCGGGGGCGATCTTGGCATTGGGCGATCAGCCGCATATTCCCGTGGCGGTCTTGCGCCAAATTGTCGAGCAGGCTCAAGTCACGCCGGCCGCGATCGTTATTCCAAGCTACAACCTGCGTCGCGGGCACCCATTTTATATGCCACGGCGCTTTTGGCAGGAGATTATCGCGTTACAGGAGGAGGAAACCTTGCGCACAGTCGTCAATCGGCATGCAGAGGCGATTGCCTATGTCACTGTGGATGACGATGCCATCCTGCGCGATATGGATACACCGGAGGCGTACGCAGCGTTGCGGGCACGTGCAGAAGAGGGTACTTAGCGTTAGACGATACAAATATCCACGAAGGCACACGAAGGCACACGAAGGAAAAGCAAATCTCTGTGTGCCCTGTGCCCTCTGTGGTTTTGCAGTATTATGCGCTCTGTGGCTAAAAGTAATTGTTTAGTCAACCATATGGATAAGAAGTGGGTAAGAAGTGGGTAAGAAGTAGAGGAGGGGACAATGTCCGCGACATTTTATCACCATTTACAGAAATTACTGGATCAAGGGATGACCGTAGCTGTGGCGACGATCACCGATGTCAAGGGATCTGTGCCGCGCGAGGTAGGGGCCAAGATGATTGTCCATCCCTATGGCCAGCATGTGGGCACGATTGGTGGCGGCTGTGGCGAGGCGGATGTAATCCGCATGGGGCTCGATGTAATCCAGGATGGTCAGCCGCGCAATGTCAAGGTCGATCTTACCGAAGAGATCAACATGCAGAGCTTAGGGGTCTGCGGCGGTATCATGAATGTTTATCTCGAACCATGGGGCAAAGATAGCTGAGGATCATGAAACAGGATCTGTTAGCGGCGCTGCTGGCGTCGGTCGATCAGGGGGTGTCGGTGGCGCTGCTTAGTGTCACCGCTGGTGATGGTGATTTTGAAACAACCGTCGGCAACCATTGTGTCCTTTGGCTTGATGCCAACCGCGCACCGGTTGGCACCTTGGCATTACCGGCACAACTCACCAATGAGATTTACGAAGCGGCGCGTGATGCGCTGCACCTACGTCAACACCGCCATCTGCACTACACGACGGATGCAGGCAGCGTTAAAATTTTTGTCGAAGTGCAGGCCAGGCCGCCCCATTTGATCATTGTTGGGGCCGGCCACATTGCCGTACCACTGGCGGCGATTGCCAAGATCAACGACTTTGATGTCACTGTCATTGATGATCGCGGGCAATATGCCCATCCGGCCCGCTTCCCCACGGCTGATCGGGTGATAGCCGGCCCCTTTCGAGCGGAGCTACAAAAGCTACGGGGCGACAAGCCAGTCTTCGATAATCACACCTATCTCGTCATGGTGACGCGTGGCCACCAATATGATGTGGAATCCCTGTTGGAAGTGCTTGACGACCCAGTCGCCTACATCGGTATGATCGGTAGCCAGCGCCGCGTGCGCGCCGTCTTTGAGCTGCTCGAACGCGAGCAGGGCATTGCCCCCGAAAAGTTCGACCGCGTCTATGCGCCGATCGGCATCGACATTGGTGCCCGCACCCCCGCCGAGATCGCAGTCTGCATCATGGCCGAGATCATCAACGTCCTACGTAACGGCCCTGCCCCCTCGCTCAGCCGCCAGATCCGTGAAGAGCGTCAGGCTCGACGGGACCGCGCGGCCGGCGCGGCCTAGAATGGTTGAGCGGGTGATGAAACGTAGGCTGAGCCTGTCGAAGTCGAAGTGGCTTCGGCTTCGACAACTCTTTCGACCGGCTCAGGACGAAGCTCAGCCTCCGTTCAGCGGACTTTTTAGGTAATCTTCGCTCAAAATTTCTTGGTGCTGATCGACGCTGGAGCGTCTAAGAATGTGCCTACGCTGGAGCGTAGGCACCAGCCCCATCTTGATTAACCCGCGTCGACCACCAACGGTTGCCAGGTCACGCCGTTGTCCAACGAACGGATGAGCGTAAAGTGGAGCTGACCGTCAACAGTCGTTTCCACATTGGCGTAGATTGCCAGCTTCTTGGCTTCAGAGCTCCAGCCGGAGGCGAGCAGATTGACGGTCATGCCAGGGGCAAAGCGGTGAACCTCGTCCCAACTGACATCGTCAATGATTGGGGTGTCGGGGTCGCTGCTGCGCCAGAGTCGATCACCGTCAGTTTCGGTGGTGGTTACGTAGAGCCAGCCAGTGCCACCGTCAATCGTCATGCCAGGATTGATCGGTGTACCACTCGCTGGACCGGGCATGACACGCCACTCCTGGACAATCGACCCACGCCGCAAGTAGCTGCCATTACCATCCGGCCACACGATGGCATAGCCACTTTGGCTGTCGCGTGGGCTAATGCCAATTGACGCCACGCCGTTGTTATGGGCCATCGCAATTTCGAGCCAGCTTTCCCCACCATTTTGGCTCAACAAGACGGGCGCACCTTCTACCCCATAGGGACGGGTGGCCCAGATCAGGTTATCATTGCCATAGACGATCGCCAGCATACCCGTCTGCTCTTCAGAGACAAGGCTCCATTCATCGCTACTCTTTGACCAGCGATAGATCCCCTGGCAGGTGCTGGCATAAAGAGCTGTCGAAGCATAGTAGTCCATATTGATGTTGAACAAACAGTTATCCGCCACCGGTAGACCGCTTTGCGCCGCCGTCCAATTCTTGCCAAAGTCAGTACTCATTAAAAACCGCGCATTCGTGGCTGGTGTGCCATCATCGGCAGCATCGGTCAGCAGTGCGTAGAGTGCACCAGGTTCGCCCGGTGCAACAAGCAATGTGCGTACTTTAAGACTATTTTGGGTGACAGGTAACTGATCAACCGTTAATTCGGGGGCTGTCTCTTCGACGATAGGTGCGGTCGTCGCTGCGGCTGCGGCCACTTCGCTGGTGGCGGTTGGGGTAATGACGTCCGCTGTGGTCGGCGTTGATTCCAACGCTACCGGCGCTGCTGTCTCTGTCACGGTGGCACTCTCCGTCACCGTAGCCGCATCTGGCGTTGAGGCCACGGTAGCGGGTGTAAGTGCAGCTGCCGTTTGGGTCAATGCAACCGCAACAGCGATCTCTTTTTCATCATTGCTCATGCTACCGCCACAGGCAGTGAGCAGCAGCAGCAGTAAGAGTGCCTGCAACAGCAAGATGCCGATATTCTTTAGGCTAAACCGATTTTTGTGTTTCATCCGAAACACTCCTTTTCTTCATTTTTTGTAACAAATACCCCACCCCCTCCCAACCTCCCCGCGCCCAGGGGGCACCCGAGGGGAGAAGCAGTCACCCCTCCTTGATGTCGGGGAGGGGCCGGGGGTGGGGTGAACAGTTACCATTTTTCTTCCTTGGTGTATGCTTTGCAGAGCAGCATCCTTCAATCACACGATTGGTGATCATAATTGCGCACAATCATCGCATTGTAGGGCCGAAAGCCAAAGCGCGCATAATAGGGTATTAACGCTGGATCACAGACGAGATCGATCATATAAATGTTGCGTAGGTTGGCCAACATGCGCCGTACCATTTCTTCACCAATGCCCTGATGCTGCCAATCGGGGCGCACTTCCAGGTGCGGAATGTAGGCGGCAGAGACTCCATCGCTGAGTGCCGTCATGTAGCCAACCACCGCAGCAGGTGTACCATCATCGTGGGTGGTTTGCGCCAAGATCCGGTAGCTACTGCCTTGCAGAATCTGCAACAAGGTCGCTGACGTTGGTGGGTTGGGCCAGCCGACAAAGAATCCTTCGAGCTGCGCAGGGGTGATCCCATCCGTTGTATCAATGTAACGCACCAGGCATCTCCTTTCTATAGAACTAGATAGAGCCCAAGGGCAGATGGCTAGAGGGCGAGCTTTCCAAAGCAGCCGCTCTTTGGGTAGAATAGACGATAAAATCAGCAGACACAATTTAACGAAGGTGGCGGATGCAACAAATTTCTGGAGCGTGGCGTGTTGGCGTAGCGGAAGCGGTGTCCAATCGTACGCTGCCCCACATCATTGTGGTTGGAGCCGGGATGGCTGGGCTGGTGGCAGCACGGCTGCTACATGATGCCGGCTGCAAGGTAACCGTATTGGAGGCACGTCAGCGTTTGGGAGGACGCATTTGGACCGATGATCGTTTAGGGGCCCCTTGTGATTTGGGCGCTTCTTGGATCCATGGAGCCGATGATAACCCGCTCACCGAGTGGTGCGCCAGGCTGGATATCCCCTTGGCGGTGACCTCGGAAGAGACCCGTTTTCTATATGTTGGCGGCATCCAACAGGATGAAGCGACAGTCATGCGGCGGGCTTGGCGTGGGCAATTACTTTCGAAACGGGCGATCAACCGGATGACCGCGCGTCTACAACGCACGATTGCCAGTGGCCAGCAACCGCGTATCTCGTTGGCCGATGCCGTGGAGCCGCTCCTCACCAGCCGCCGCCTGCGGCCACTCGATCAGCGTATCCTGGCCTGGCGCATCGCCACGGCGGAAGGAGTTCAGGGAGCACCGGCGCACCGCCTCGACCTACGCGAATGGTTTCCCAAAGAAACGGAGATGGTCAACGCGCTCCCTTTGGGTGGCTACAAACAGTTGATCGATGATGCCGCGCAAGGGTTGGAGATTCGCCACAATGAAGCAGTGGAAGAGATCGTCTATGGCCTGGATGGCGTACAGATCAAGAGTACAAGCAGCGTATATAAAGCGGACATGGTCATTATCACGGTACCGCTAGCAATCCTCAAACGGGCGTTAATCCGCTTTGATCCGCCGCTGCCGCCGGCTAAAACGAGCGCGATTGCGCGCATTGGCTATGGCGATGGAGCCGTGCTCAACAAATTGCTGATTCGCTTTCCACATGCCTTTTGGCCCGAAGCTGGCAATCGCTTCTTATCGCTGTTGGATGACAGCAAAGCGCGTGGCCTCTTTACGACTTGGCTCAATCTTGAAAGCTATACAGGCGCGCCCATTTTGATGAGCTTTGCCAATGGGCAGATCGGTGCCACCCTTGATGAAATGGGTGAAGATGAGAAGATCCTGCAACAAGGGTTAGCAATTTTACAGCGCATGTTTGGCTGCGTGCCCCCCACACCCGTCGGTGCCATCTTCACCCGCTGGCTGAGCGATCCGTGGGCACAGGGCAGCTACTCCTACCCGGCAGTCGGCAGCCACCCCGAGGATCGCATCCAATATCAGCAGTCAGTAGCAGATCGGCTCTATTTCGCCGGGGAAGCGACCGATTTGCACCATTATGGCACGGTACATGCGGCCTTGCTTTCTGGTCAACAGGCAGCCCAACAGATGTGGCGTACCCATGTGCACCCCACATCTTTACCATTTGCCCCCCCCTGGCACCACGGCGTGCATCCCCAAGCCGAGGGCACAGCGGAATAAAATTCTTGGAATTGGGCAACGAGAAAATTGTGGGTAACGCTAACGGTCCTGATTGCACAGTCGTTAGGCAGCGACTGTCACTTTGCAAATGTGACCTACGAATCGCCGTCTCTTGCCCGTCTTTACATGATTTACAAAAACATCAGTGCGCTTACTTAAAAAGTGGCATGGGCCGATACGCTGGTGCCCGATCGGTCGACCAGTGGGCATCTGGTGCCATGGTTAGCGTAGCCAACGCCAGCAACACTCTATCGTAGTTGACGCGCCAGCCACCAAAGTCCAACCAGGCTTGGTCTAAATCTTCCTTGAGAGGAACGCCCTTGTCCTTCAATATGTTGCAGAGCTCATCAAATTCTGTACGCATAATGCTGATCGGCTCATCGGGAAAGAGCGGCGAGGTGGGAAAGTCAACGTTGAAAAACTTACCAATGCTCTGTAGCGCCAAGTAACCAGCTCGAATACAGAGTGCCGCTTGTGGCTGGGGTAGCACATCGACGGTGGAAAGCATGATTGCGGCGGTGTCCAAGACGGCACCGGATGCGGTTACCCAAGAGTGAAGTGGGTTTGGCGAGCGAAAAAAGACCAAGGCGGCCAATGAGGTGTGGCTCTCTTCGATCTCGGCAAACCAGATCTCCCATTCTTGCCAAAAATCATGCATATTGTTGAGGGCATTAATTCGCTGCGCACGCAGAATAAATTCGATCGCCGATGGGGGCGTACCGGCCCGCACAGCCAATCGGCTCACGGCGCTCTCGCGCCGCGAAAATGCCCCATACATCGCCGGCAAATAGGCAATTAACACAGCCACTAAAATGAGACCTAACGTTGCCTCAACAAAAGCCAAAAGATCATGAATGGGATAATCACCGCGCGCAAAGCCGAGGGTCAGTAACGAGGAGCCACTGAGGATCAGATCCTCGCGCTGCGAGTTCATCCCAGTAGCCCAATAGAGGCAGGCAAAGCCCAGCGTCACAAAAAGCAGCCAAATGGGGAGGAGCGATAGCAGCGCAAGTGGTGCATAGACGGCCATAATGCGATCGCGCTGAAGATAATCCTTCGTCCAATGCAGGCGTAGATCAAAGATCCGGCGCAAGAGCCGAAACCAGGTACGGCTAATCTTCTCCGGCGCGCTACGGGGCAGGACAAAGGTAATGAGAGCCGAGCGCATGGTAACGTAAATCAACGATAGCCCCAACAGAAAGACGAACAAGCGGAGTGAACCCATCATCATATCAGTTACGAATGAAACCATAGCGCTTCTTTACTCAGTGTCTATCCTGCTACTCTCTGTGTCCATCGCTCCAGTAGGTGAAGCGACAGGAGGCACAAGCGAATATCAAGATGGATTCATAATGTTTCTACATAAATTTGATCACCATCTATGCTATCATTGTAGCCGATGGGCAATAACGTGCAAATCCAGGTACCACAACATCCCAAGTAATGAAGGTGACTATGACAGAGAAAGAGATGGGGTTTGATGAGGTAATGGCGGCTTTGCCGGCCTATGCCGCGAAGATCTTAAACGTAGAGAAACGCACAGCCGTCGAGATCTATTTACAGCGGCAAATTGCGCTCTTTCAACGTCTAGATGAGTTGGAAGAAGCGGCGGGCGTTGTCGAGGGGCCGACAGGAAATCGAAGCCGAGGACGGCGATCCTTGGCCGACGAAGAACCGTTTGCCCAAGTGATGGAAGGGTGGACAGGCAACCAGCAGATGCCAGATAATCCCCTACTCATGCGCAAGTCACCGCGCACCTATACGGATAGCCGCACGGGGCAGCGCTTTGTCATCCCCCGGCGCGGCACACTGCACCCGGATAGCGCCCCCCGTTCCTTCCCGTCAATCGACCCATCCTGGCGCGTCCGCACGGGGCGCACGCTGTGGAATCTACTGGCATTGGCCGCGGTGGTCGCCGTTTTGATTATTTGCGCGAATCAGCTTTACTTACAACGTCAGCTAACGGCAACACAAGAACAGCTAGCCATAGCAGCTGCGGCCAATCGTCGTATTCTCCTGCACGATACAACTGCCGCTTCTGCAATGAGTGGCACGCTCTTTTTGGCGAATCAGCGTGCGCTGCTAATGCTCTCGCCCCTCCAGCCGCTCCCCGATGGCCAAGTCTATCAACTGTGGCTCACCGCAAGCGATAGTCGCCAAGTCTCGGCCGACCTGCTGACCGCGTCGACAATCACAGCGCAACAACTACTCTTCGATCTGCCCCTTGATGCCGCAACGATTACCCGAGCCGGCTTTAGCATTGAGCCGGCGGGGGGCAGCCCACAACCAACGGGCGCAATGGTGCTCGACGGGCAAAGCGACATCGAATAAAACTTTCATAGCGGCAACCAGTAGCTGACCCTGGCCGATAGAGCCCTTGCGCGCCCGCCTTATGCAGCAGTCATCATATCCTGCCGCTGGTACTGGCTCATAAACAGATCATAATAAAAGCCCTTCTCGGCCAGCAAACTCTCGTGGGTGCCGCGCTCGATGATGCGATGGTCGTTAACCACCAACACCTGGTCGGCGTTCCGGATCGTACTGAGACGGTGGGCAATCACAAAGGCGGTGCGCCCTTCCATGAGGCGTAGCAGCGCTTCTTGTAGCTGAATTTCCGTCCGTGTATCGACACTGCTGGTCGCTTCATCGAGAATCAAAATGCGTGGGTCGGCGAGAATCGCCCGGGCAATGGCAATCAGTTGGCGCTGCCCCTGGCTAAAGTTGTGCCCTTTCTCCGAAACCTGCGTCTGATAACCATTGGGCAGCAAGCGAATAAAACGGTCGGCGTTTGACAACTTGGCCGCTTCGATCACTTCGCCGTCGGTGGCGTCGAGCCGCCCATAACGAATATTCTCCAAAACGGTGCCGGAAAAGAGAAAAGTATCTTGCAGCACGATGCCCAATTGCTGGCGCAGCGATGGCTGCGATAAGGTTCGGATCTCGTGGCCGTCGATCAGGATCTGGCCACTGGTGGTATCATAAAAACGGCTGAGCAGGCTAATGATCGTCGTCTTGCCGGCACCGGTCGGCCCCACCAGGGCGACCGTTTCTCCCGGCTTGGCTTCGAGACTTACATCGATCAAAACAGGCTTCTCGGGCACATAGCCAAAGCTGACATGGTCGAATTCGACATGGCCCTGGAGCGTGCGCGGCTGGGCATCCGGTTGATCCTGTACGGTTGCGGTGGCATCGAGCACCTGAAAGATCCGCTCAGCGCCGGCAAAGGCCGATTGCAGACCGTTATACAACATAGCAATGGCGCGCATCGGGCGAAAGAAGTTCATGATATAGACGACAAAAGTCGCAATGACCCCGACCTCAACCAGCCCACGCAGGGAAAGCCAACCGCCAAGCAACGCCGTCACCGCAATCGTCGTTGTCATCATGGTGGTAAACATAGGGCCCAGCGCAGCGGTGATCACATCAGCCGTCACCCCCACTTTGCGATAGGCGCTGCTCGCTTCCGAGAATTGGGCCAACGTATCCGCCTCACGCGCAAAGGCTTTGACCACCCGGATGCCGGCAATATTCTCTTCCATGATGGCGTTCATCGTACCCAAATTGCGTTGCACCTGTCGAAAGGCAACGCGACTCCGTTTGGTGACCCAGGCGGTGATCCAGAGCATGATCGGAATCACCGTCACGGTGCCGATCGCCAGTTGCCAATTGAGGATAAACATTGAGATCATGATGCCGCCCAGCAGCAGAATATTGCCGGTAAATTCAATTAAGCCGTCGGAGAGCGCCCGATTGATCGCTTCGGTGTCATTCGAGACTCGACTCATCAAGTCGCCCACGCGGTGACGATCATGATATTCCATCGAAAGCGTTTGCAGGTGGCTAAAGAGTTGGGCACGGATATCGCTGACCAACCCCTGCCCAATGCCAACCATGAGAATTCCCTGCATGATCGCGCAAATGCCAATGCCAATATAGATGGCCAGCATGATCCACGCTAGTTGCGTTAAACCAGCCAGATCACCCGGAATCACATAGTTGTCGATAGCACGCCCCAACAGGATCGGCCCGGTCAGATTGCCCGCGGTGGAGAGCAGCACCAGGCCAGCGACAAAGAGAAGGCGGGCCCGATATGGGCGCAAATAGGTCAGTAGACGGCGGATCGTCTTGCTGGTGTCGCTGGCCGCTTCACCGGTCAACATACCGCCGCCACCATGACCAAAGCGTACCACGGTTGTCGAAGAGTTTGATTGTCTAGTCATTGAAGGCATCCTAATTTTTGAAACCCACTGTGGATTCCTGCCTGCGCAGGAATGACATTTCGCCTATAACGTATGGGCAGTGACCCCAGCCCTCCCATAAAATGAAGAGCACCGAGGAGGGAGTTCTGACCCCTTTCCTGCCCGCAATGGAGGGCGAGAGAGGTTAATAATAATCGTCTAAGCCGGTCGGTCTTCACCCAATTGTGAATAATAAATCTCCTGATAGATCGGGCTGGCGGCCAGCAGTTCGTGATGAGTCCCCTTGGCGGCGATGCGCCCAGCATCGAGCACAAGAATCTGATCCGCCTTGACGACGCTGCTGATGCGCTGGGCAACAATAAAGCTTGTCCGGCCCTCCATCAACTTGTCGAGGGCAGCCTGTAAGCGGACTTCAGTTTCAAAGTCAACAGCGCTCATGCTATCGTCCAGCACCAGAATTGCCGGATCGATCAGCAGCGCACGGGCAATGGCAATGCGCTGTTTCTGCCCACCAGAGAAGTTGGTGCCCCCTGCTTCAACGATACTCTCGTAGCCATCGGCCATTGCACTGATAAAGTCATGGGCCTGCGCAGCTTTGGCAGCAGCGATCACCGCTTCCAGGGAGGCACCTGGGCGACCATACGCGATATTCTCCCGCACGGTACCACTAAAGAGCGTCGTCTCCTGCAGGACCATGCCAATGTTGCTGCGCAGTACCGCCGGCTCCCACTGCTTCACATCGATATCATCAATGCGGATCGCGCCGCCGGTGACATCATAAAAGCGCGGGATCAGATTGATCAAAGTGCTCTTACCGGAGCCGGTTGCGCCGAGGATCGCCACCTGTTGGCCGGGCTCCACAGTGAAGCTCACTTCATTCAACACTTCCTCTGCGCCAACGCCATAGCGATCCGGCAGAACAACGCCGTTCCCGTTGCCGGTACCGTTCCCGTTACTGCTACCGTTGCCATGATATCCATTGCCATGGTGGCCATTGGTGCTGGATTTGGATAGCGCCGCAAGTGTGTTGCCATTGGCGGCAAGTGTAGAGTTCACAGCGGCCACCTTACCATTGCCATTAATTTGGCCGTTGGACTGACCATTAGAATGACTATTAGCATGGTCAGTGGCATGGTCAGTGCTCGCTGCGCCAGAAGAGCCCTGTGCGACCAGCGCGACACTGTCATAGTGGAATGAAGCGTGGTCAAAGACAACCCGACCGCGCACAGCATGGCGGCTTGGTTCGCCGGCGCTTGTTGCCGTGCCTTGATAGGGTTTGGCCACCTTTTGGATCCGTGGCTCAGCATCGAGCACCTCAAAGTAACGCTCGGCCGATGCCTCGGCACGCGAGACCATCATCAAAATATTGCTCAGCAGGAGCAGCGGGGCCATGCCAATCATCAGGTAGTTGTTAAAAGCGATCAATTCCCCAACCGAGAGCCGGTTGCCGATCACACTCATGCCGCCCCACCAGATAATGCCGACAATCCCCAGGTTGGTCAGCAGGGCAAGGGACGGCATGGCCAGCGCCATCAATCTTCCCACCTCAATATTTTGGTCGCGATAGTTCACATTCCCAACGTCAAAGCGGCCAATCTCATACCGTTCACGGACATAGGCTTTGACGACACGGACGCCGGCCAGATTCTCTTGCACAATCGTATTGAGTGCGGCCAGCTTTTGTTGCACTTTGGCAAAGAGGGGCTGGGCTCGCCCCAGCAGCACGCGCAAAATCACCGCCATAATCGCCAGCAGCACCAACATGATTGTCGCCAGTTCCCAATCCGTGATGAAGAGCATCACCATGCTACCGGAGACCATCAACAGCGCGCGAATAAGCAGTGCCAAACCGGCACTGGAAAACATGCGCACAGTATCCACGTCGCTAGAAATACGCGTCATCAACTGCCCCGTTTGCAGCAGATCCAGGTCGGCGTAGGAGAGCGCCTGGATGTGGCTGAAGAGCAGGTTACGCATATCAAACGCAATTCCCTGGGAGAGTTGTGCGCGGGCCACGCCTTGCCCCAATGTGGCGATTGCGCCCAGCAGGGCTGTGCCAAACATTAAACTCGCCCCCCAATAAATGTTGGGCATATTCTGAATCCGAATCCCTTGATCGACCACATATTGGAGTAACCGCGGCACGGTCAACTCCATGATCACCGGCAGGATGGTTGTCACCAACCCCAGCAGCACCATCCCTTTGTAGGGGCGCATAAAGGTGGTGGCTCGTTTAAGTGCGTTCATTCGTTTTCTGGGACCTCCATCAGTTCCATGATATCGCCAAGAGCATCATGCAAGCGCGCCAGCCGCTCCGGTGCCAATGTGGGCAACCGCCGTCGCAAGAGCGCAATGCCCCCCAAGGGCGTGGTGGCAGCCAAGGCACGCCCGCTATCGGTCGGCTCAACAATCACGACGCGGTTATCTTCGCGCGAACGGGTGCGCGTGACATAGCCGCCCTCCTCCAATTTGCTAATGACTGAAGAGGCAACGCTAGCACTGCAGTAGAGATACTCCTGCACTTCCCCAACCGTTGCTGCCCCGACCTCGGTCAGATAGCGCAGGACGGAAAAGGCACGGGGATGAATTCCCCCTTCATCCATCTGGCGCGCGTGCTGACGCAAGAAGCGGTTGATGGTCAGGAATTTGTGGAGTGTTTCATTGGCTAGCGATTGGTGCTCAGTTGTCATCAGATGGCAGATTATTTCTTTGGCGAATAGTTTTGCACAGAATAGTTCGTTGAAGAAATAATAAGCGCGAGTTAATTGGTTTGTCAAGTAGTGAAAATGACATTTGGTGGATGTGGTGGGCCGTAAGGTGTGGTAAGTTGGGAGGGCACAAGGAATTGGGAGGGCACAAGGAACAAGGGATTCAGAAGGGAAGGGATTTAGAAGGGAAGGGATTTAGAAGGGAAGGGATTAATCGGGCATAAATTCGGATCCGTCAACAATCCCGGTCATTGTTATCTCCTCCCTTCTGACTCCCTTGTTGATTATCAAGCAATTAGCATATCAATAGGGCTACATAATGACAGATACACTATACCAGGATTTAACGTACTATTTACGTGGGTTAGGTTTCCGTGTACACAATGCGCTAAAGGGTGGGCATAAGGAGCTGGTCTATGAGGAAGCACTGATCTACTTGCTCGAGCAAGATGGTGTGCCTTATCTCCGGCAACAGAGTTTTATCGTTTACTACAAAGGGCACGATGTCGGCACCTATCGGCCGGATCTACTGTTGGCGGAGCGTGAAGTGATAGTAGAATTGAAAGCTGTCCTGGCATTCGAGGCGATTCATCGGGCGCAAACCATCTCATATTTGGCGGTTACGGGTGCAAAATTGGGCTTCCTGATGAACTTTGGCGCATCCTCCCTGCAAACGGAACGGCTCCCCAATCGGCTGGAACATCGTAAGCCATTGGTCTGGCAACCGATGGTGCGCCCCAACACCTTATATCCCGAGTTAAGCAATGCCATCATGGGCTGCACCTATGTGGTGCACCACGCCCTCGGACCAGGCTTTGTACATCAAGTCTATCGTGCTGCGACAAAAATAGAATTGGCGTTGCAAGGCATCAGAGCAGTCTACTTGACCCATCTACCCCTAATCTTTGAGGGCCACCAGCTAGACCTTGTTCATACCCATTTATTCTGTATCGAAGAAAAGATCCTACTAGCAACCGTCGCCCTCACCGAACTCACCGAGCGCGAGACAGAACGAATGCGCTGGGCCATGCAAGAGACCCACTGCCGCCTCGGCATCATCGCCAATTTCTACCCCACTCGCATCGACCACTGCTTCATCAGAGTATAAAAATCCCCTCCCTTCCCAATCCCCCCATCCCCTCCCTTCCCAATCCCTCCCTCCCTTCCCTTCCCAATCCCTCCATCCCCTCCCTTCCCAATCCCTCCATCCCTTCCCTTCCCAATCCCTCCATCCCTTCCCTTCCCAATCCCTCCATCCCCTCCCTTCCCAATCCCTCCATCCCTTCCCTTCCCAATCCCTCCATCCCCTCCCTTCCCAATCCCTCCATC
>DAOUCA010000180.1:0-42301 GCA_034432375.1 Caldilineaceae bacterium | reverse complement strand
TAACCGCTCGCTCAGTCCTAGAATTGCTGCTAGCGAGAGACCCCATTGTTCGATTTCTCTTTGCTTTTCGCTTGTTTCCATCTGGCTCTTTTGCCACACAAGCTCTCATTTCACCTAATTTAACGTTGTCGTACTACTCAGCCTTTGAATCAATTCAGGGCTGATAGCGCAAGTCGGCTTAAGCCGACTTCGGTTGTTAGCCTGAACTTTAGTTCAAGGCAACCCATGCCTGAGTAGTTAACAAATGCTTACGCAAATCGACTTGCAGCACAAGTCGGCAACCCCGACCTTTTGTCCTAGTTGGGATCAAGCAATAGTAGCTTTTCACGCGAATTGAGTGGGTGTATCTTGATATACAGTTTGATTCTCCTGCCTTACCTAATAGATATGTTTCTCTAGCACCTTTTACCACGTTGCAAACCCAGTAATCAATCGATCAACCAACCAGTCAGTCAGCCACTCGCCTCTTCTACGCTATTTTCAAAGGATACTCACTATGCGCGCTTGCGGCTTCCAGCCCGATCCTGTTCGTAAACGCGGTCTACTTCACCACCGGTCCATCCACTGGACCGGTCTCTTTTTATTGCTTGCTTTTACCCTCTTCAGCCCAGATTCTGCCCACGCTTTCCCAGTAAACCCAGCGTTAGATCCAATGCCGCCCCTTGGCCCCATCGGGGTCACCTGCCCGGTCGACGGCGTGCTCTATGTCAAACCGGGCGGTGCCGGGAGCCTGGATGGCAGCAGTTGGGACAATGCCTTCGCCCATCTCCAAGACGCGCTCACCGTCAGCACGCCTTGCGAAATTTGGGTCGCCGCCGGCGTCTACTATCCCGACGAGGGCACCGGCCAGAGCGACAACGATCTATACAGTACTTTCCTGCTGACGAGCGGCATTGCGCTTTACGGTGGCTTTGCCGGCACCGAGGCGAGCCGGACGGCGCGCGATTGGTCAACCAATGTCACGGTACTCTCGGGTGATATCGACGGGAATGACACGGTTGACAGCAACGGTATTATCACGACCACGGCCAACCTGGTCGGCAGCAACGCCTATCATGTGCTCTTTGCCGACGGCACCGGCGGCTCGCCGATTACAAGCACGACGACACTCGATGGCTTCACGATTACCGGCGGGCTTGCGATGGGCGGCGCACCCTATCACTACTTTGGGGGCGGCTTCTACTGCGATGGCAACGCCAGCGGCAGCGTCTGCAACCCGACCCTTGCCAACCTGACCTTTATCGGCAATCGCGCCAGCGATGCCGGCGGTGCCATCTACAATGAAGGGGCGAACGGGGGCGAAAGCAGCCCCACCGTGACCAACAGCACCTTTATCCGCAACACGGCGCTCAACGGCGGTGCCATCCTCAACGGTGGCGTCTTTGGCACCAGCAAGCCCAGCTTTACCGATGTTGCTTTTCTCTATAACGTCGCCTATCGGGACGCGACGCTGGCTACCGCCGGGGCAGTCTCGAACAACGGGTGGCACGGCGTGAGTAGCCCCACCTTCAACCGCGTCGTCTTCTATGCCAATCAGGCGGATCGGGCCGGTGCCGTGCTCAACAGCGGCCTCTTTGGGGACAGCTCGCCCGAATTTGTGAATACCCTCTTTATCGGCAACAGCGCAACGGACCACGGTGGGGTCATGGTCAGTGATGGCAACACCGTGGGCGGGCTCAGCAGCCCCACTTTAACCAACGTCACCCTCTATGCCAATAGCGCGCCCAACGGCGGTGGCGCGCTGGTCAACTGGGGCAACGCCTTTCCCATCCTCGTCAACACCATCCTCTGGGACAACGACACCGCGGGGGGTATTCTCAACGAATACGGCGCTGTGCCGTTTATCCACGATAGCCTGCTCCAACACTCCGGGGGCAGTGGCGCAGGCTGGAACACGGACTTGGGCATGGACGGTGGCAGCAATCTCAACAGTGATCCGCTCTTTGTCGATGGCGATGGCGCTGATAGTAGCGCCGGCACCGCCGACGATGACCTGCGCCTGCAACTGATCTCGCCCGCTGTCGATAGTGGTCTGGACAGCGCCGTTCCGGTCTCCATCACCACCGATCTCGACGGCAACGCGCGCATCCTGGGCGCAGCAGTGGATTTAGGCGCGTATGAAGCCGTGCCAGCCACGCCTACCTCCACACCAACCGCCACATCCACTGTTACGCCAACCGCCACAGCGACGCCCACCAGCACGCCAACGGTGCTACCCACAGCCACAGCGACGCCAACTAGCACACCAACGGCAACAGCTACCGGCACCGACACGCCCACAGCAACGGATAACCCAACTGACACGCCCACGGCTACCCCAACGGCGACCGATGCGCCGACCGACACATCCACCGTCACCGCGACCGCGACGGCAACCGATAGCCCAACCAACTCGCCCACGGTTACGCCAACAGCGACCGATGTGCCGACCGACACACCCACTGTCACCGCTGTGCCCACCAATCTGCCGACCAGCACAGCGACCTCGACCAATACACCGAGGGTGACGCCGACAACGGCCGATACCACGACGCCAACAGCGACGTCAACCGCCACCGTTGCCCCGACCGCAACCAGCACGCCGACCATTCTGCCGACAGCAACCGCCACCGCGACACCGACTAACACGCCAGCTCTCACGGCTACGCCAACCAGCACGCCGAGCATAACACCAACACTGACGGCAACGACCACCGTTACCCCGACCGCAACTAGCACGCCGACCATTCTGCCGACAGCAACCGCCACCGCGACACCGACTAACACGCCAACCAGCACACCGATCAATACAGCGACCGCAACCAACACGCCGAGTATAACGCCGACAACGAGCAATACAGCGACCACCACACCAACACCGACGGCAACGACCACCGTTACCCCGACCGCGACCAGCACGCCGACCGTTCTACCAACGGCATCGGCCACCGCAACCGCAACGGCGACATCGACCAACATACCATCGGTAACCCCCTCGCCAACACCTTCGCCAACACCTTCGCCAACACCTTCGCCAACAGCGACATGGACCCTTATACTAACCCATACACCCACCAACACCTCAACGGTTACGGCAACGGCAACCGTTATACCGACTGACGCAGCAACAGCCACCAGCACACCAACGGTTATCCCAACCGCGACCCTGAGCCCTACGCCAATGCCAACGGCCACATTCACATTGGTTCCAACCGCGACCTCAACCGCGACATCAACCGCGATACCAACGGCAACACCCGCGCCAACGCTGACGTGGACCGTCACACCAACAGATACACCCACCAACACACCCACATCGACAGTTACACCAACCAGCACGTCAACCGCCACTGCCACGTGGACACCAACCACTACACCGACCGCTACGCCAACATTCACCGCAACGCCAACGAGCACGCCCACCAACACCGCAACGGTGACGTGGACGGCAACATGGACCGCCACCCCCACCGACACGCCCACGGACACCCCCACCAACACACCAACTGGCCCACAGACGCGCCAGATTGGATTGGTAAAAATTACTGCCGACCAATTCCAGTTGGTTGATGAGACCCACACTCGCGCCGTGGGCAATGTGCAACTGGGTGACTACTTCCTCTTGCAGGGCGCACTCGATGAAGCGATCTTTGACAGCGACATCATGACCGTTACCGGGGCGCTGGCACTTAAATCGACAGCCGACACAGCCGACACTGTCGACCCGTTGCCCCTGGCCGATGGCGACTTTACCTTGGCCGCGGCGACCGGGCTGATGGCACCAGGCGATGAGACCCAAAGCCTGATCACCGAGCTAGCTGGCTTTGTCACCGATGCGCCGCCTGTGATCAATCAATTCAACGTGCTCGACGGCTCAACACTGGGCGATGGCGCGTTGCAGGTGGCGGCCAATGAGGTAAATGTTGTGCCCAACCTGCAATCCTTCACTCTCTTGCCGGGGCCACTCTTCCAAGGGACCTTTGAGACCTTTAGCTTGGCCTTCGCCGGCGTCACGGTCACCGTGCCGACAGGGGCCGTCCTCTCAAACGACGGCATTGACGCCACACTGGTCACCGTCAACGCGCCGGATCTGCTCGGCGGCGGCACCATCAATGTCAACGATCTGCATATTGGCCCCGATGGCATCACCCTCAACGGCGACGCCAACTTTGCCCTGCCCGATCTCACCATCGGTGATGGCTCAACACTCCAATTCCAACAGAACAGCGCTGATCTGGTCATTGACAGCAGCAACGACCGTTATCAACTCGCCATCAGCACAACCCTGGCGATCACGCTGCCAGAAAATGCACAGAACGTTCCCATGAGCGTCGTGCTCGACGTAACCGATGGCGAACCACAATTGAGCGGCCAACTGACCAGCCTCTCGCTCACCGTCATCTCGTCAACGTTGGTCATGAGCGATCTCACCGTGAGCAACGCCGGGCTCCAGGTCATGACCACGACATTGACTCTGCCGCCCAAGCTCGGCAAAAGTACGGTCACTCTGAGCGATGTCGCGATCACCGGCAGCGGGCTGGACCTGGGCAGCGCGGCGATTGCGTTACCCGACATCACGCTCGGTGCGGTTGACGGCAACGAGCCCAAACTTAAGATCATTACCCCCACAGTGACCTTGCAGTTGCAGGACGATAGTTATATTTTCGGCGGCTCGGGCACCTTGCAAATCCGTTTGCCCAGCAACAGCCAGGATACAGACGTTACCTTCACGATTGACAACGACGGCGACTTTGCCGCCAGCCTCACGCAACTCTCGCTGACCGTCGCAAAGACAACTCTGTCCTTGCAGACCATTGCCATCGACAACGATGGACTGAGCGCGGCCACCGCGACCATCGATCTGCCAGAAACACTGGGCGGCGCCTCCGGCAGCGTGAGCGATGTCCAGATCACCGGCGATGGCCTCGTCATCAGTGGCGGCACTTTTGCGCTACCCACCGTTAAGATTGGCGATGGCTCCAAGCTGACCATCTCCGACATCACGGCTAGCCTGGTCGTGAGCGCCAGCAACTATGCGATCAGCGCCAACGCCACACTCAACATCAACCTGCCCGACAACAGCCAGTCACCCCAGGTTACCTTGGCGATTGACAGCGACGGCAATCTCGACGCCACGATCAATAGCCTCATTCTGACGCTGGCCAAGGCGACCTTGGCGATGCAGAATGTGGCAGTCGACAACGACGGCCTGACCGTTGCCACCGCCACGCTCACCCTGCCACCCAGCCTCGGCAGCACGACCGGTACCATCGACGGCGTCACCATCGACAGCAGCGGTCTCACCTTTGGCCAGGCGCAGATCGCGCTGCCCGACATCGTCCTTGGCGGTGCCAGCCCCAATCCCAAGCTCAAGATTGTCCAGCCCATCGTCTCCCTCAAGGTGCAGGAAGAGAGCTATCTCTTCGGTGGCACAGGCACCTTGCAGATCCGCCTCCCCAGCAACAGCCAGGATACAGACGTTACCTTCACGATTGACAACGACGGCAACTTTGTCGCCAATCTCAGCCAACTCTCGCTGACCGTCGCCAAGGCGACCTTGCGTTTGCAGACCATTGCCATCGACAACAACGGGCTGACCGCTACCTCTGCCACGATCCAACTGCCCCAGAGCCTCGGTGGGGCCAGTGGCGCGCTGACTGCTGTCAAAATCACAGGGGCAGGGCTAGCGATCGGCGGTGGCACCTTTGCCCTGCCAACGGTCAAAATTGGCGACGGCTCCAAGCTGACCATCACCAATATCAGCGCCAGCCTGGCCGTCAGCGGCAGCGACTACACGATCAATGCCAACGCTATGCTCAACATCAATCTGCCCGACAACAGCCAGTCGCCAACGATTGCACTGGTCATCGACAGCTATGGCAACCTCAGCGCCACGCTCAGCAGCCTCAGCCTGACGTTGGCCAAGGCAACGCTGGCGATGCAGAATGTGGCGGTAAACAACAACGGTTTGGCCGTCGCCACCGCCACGCTCACCCTGCCACCCAGCCTCGGCAGCACGACCGGCACCGTCGCCGGTGTCACCATCGACAGCAGCGGTCTCGTCTTTGGCCAGGCACAGATCGCGTTGCCCGATATCGTCCTTGGCGGTGCCAGTAACAACCCCAAGCTCAAGATCGTGCAGCCCACGATGACGTTGCAGGTGCAGAACAACAGCTATCTCTTTGGCGGCGCAGGCACTCTACAGATCCGCCTGCCCAGCAACAGCCAGAACACCGCAGTTACTTTCACCGTTGACAACAGCGGCAACTTCGCCGGTAGCCTGAGCCAACTCTCACTCACCGTCGCCAAGTCCACCTTAACCTTGCAGAGCATTGCCATTAACAATAGCGGCCTCACCGCGGCCACCGCGGCGATCCAACTGCCGGCGACGTTGGGCGGGGCATCGGGCGCGCTGAGCAATGTGCAGATCACGGGCGATGGACTGACGATTGCGGGCGGCTCCTTTACCCTGCCTACCGTCAAGATCGGCGACGGTTCCAAGCTCTTCATCACCAATATCACGGCTAGCCTGGCGGTCAGCGGCAGCGACTACACCATCAGTGCCAATGCCACGCTCAATGTCAATCTACCCAGCAACCAGCAGACAGTAGCCTTGGCCTTTGGCATCGATAGCAACGGTAACCTGCAAGGTTCGCTGGACAAACTGGTGCTGACGATCTCCAAGAGCACGCTGACCATCAGCAGCCTGACGCTCAGCAACAGTGGTTTGACCGCGGCGTCGGCGTCGCTGGCCTTGCCACCCCAATTGGCCAAGGGCGCCGCGCCGACCACCGTCAGCAACATCAGCATCACCGCGGATGGGCTGCAGATCGGCAGTGGTACGATTGGGCTACCGGATATTTATTTAGCCAACAGCAGCAGTTCACAGATTCGCCTATATAACCTGCAGGCGACGCTCAGTACCGTCAATGTGACTGTTACGGCAGCCCAGGCCACGGCGGCCGGCTTCCAACCGGAGGCGCTAACGGTTGGCGAGCAACTGCCATCATCCCATGCCACAATGCAGATCGAAGCGTTGATCTTTACGATCAGTGGCAAGCTGGCGCTAAAACTTCCGCAGAACAGCAAGAGTGAGATCGCCATCGCCGCCACCATCAACGAGAATGGTGACTTCTCCGCCACGTTGAACGAACTCGCGCTCACGCTGGCCCAGGCAACATTGAAAGTAACAGGGCTAACCTTTGACAACGAGGGTGCCACCGCCAGCAGCGCCGCGGTTACGCTGCCGGCCAGCCTGGGCGGTGCACAGGGCAATGTGAGCGGTGTGCGCATCGACAGCAACGGGCTCTCGGTCAATGGCGGCGGCCTCACCTTCGATGTGCCGAACTTCCAGTTGGGCAGCAGCGGCGGCTTTGCCGTGAGTGGCAAGAGCGCGGGCACCAAGCCGCAGGCGACGATCCAACTTGAAGGGGGTGGCAGCATTAGCAACACCACCTATCGCCTCTCCCTGGCCGGCAAAGTGACGGTGTCGATCCCCGGCAGCAGCAGCGCGGCGACGGGCCAAATCTATGTCACCAGTCGCGGTGATGTTGGCGGCTCGCTGGATGGCCTCACCCTCCAGGTAGCCGGTCTCGGTCTGGGTGCCAGCGGCGTCAAGATCCAATCGACCACTGGCGGCACGCAACTGGTCATGGATTCCGCCCAGTTGCAACTCCCCGGTGGCCAGGGCAACGCCACCGTCTATCAGGTTGTGGTTGACCCCACCACGGGACTTTCGATTGGTGGCGGCCAATTCAAATTGCCAACGATCAAGAGCGGCGGTACCACGTTGGAGTTGGGTGGCACACTGAAGCGCGATGGCAGCGGCGGCGGTTACATTATCGCGGCCAATGGCACCTTTAGCACCAAGGCCTTGTCGGCAGCTGGCGGCTGTAGTGGGATTGCCGTCGCCGCCGAGATCTACGCCTCGGCCACCAACGAGGCGATGGTCCGCTTCCAATCGGCACCCGAAAAGCCGCTGCCATACGCGGCCGCGGCTGCGCTCATGGCCCCCGAAGAGTTGGATGGCCTCACCCTGCGCGCCGCTTCGCTGGAACTGAACTGTCAGATCCCGATCGGCACGACCGGCATGTTCCTTTCCTACGTTAAGGGCAGCGTGACGCTGGGTGACCAGACGATGATCCAGGTAGCAGCAGGACTGACCGCAGGGCGTAAGATCGCCGGTACCGCAGTCCTCAGCGCCGACGCACAGATGACCCTCGTGCCCGATCCCTTCTCGCTGGCGCTGGAGGGGACCGTCAAGGTCTTTATCGTGCAGGTCGGCGGCGCCAAAGCCAAGCTCACCTCCAGCAGCTTTAGCGCGACGTTGTGGGTGAAGCTGGCGATCATCCAGGGCAATGTTGCTATCGATGCCTGGAGTGACACCGCCGGTTTTCACTTCACCGGCGAAGGGCAGGTATCGGTTGGGCTGGTCAAAGGCTCGATCTACTCGGGTACTCAGACGCAGGATCAACAGCAGACCGAGCAGCAGGAGAATTGCGATAGTGTCTTCTGGGGTTGGTTTTCATGTACGTGGTCAACCATCGTCAAAGTGGTCAAAGTCATCGTCGCCATCGATATCCCGCCGTGGGATCTCTCCTTGGGCAATATCGGAGTCGCGGCGGGTGAATTTACCAACGGCAATTGGGGCTTTAAGGGCCAAGTCTGCGTCAGCGGCTACTGTAAAGGGGTCTACATTGATACACAAGGGAATGTGAAGTTTGGCTCGGTCGACTCGTACTATCTGTTGACCCCGCCCAAATTGGCGCAGATCCGCGCCGCCTGGGCCGCGCGCGCCAATGGCAAAGTGCTGGCCGCCGATGCCAACGAACTGCTTCAGGGGATCGATCTAGCACCGGCGCGCACGACGATCCAGATCCCAATCAGCGGCGGCAACAATGTCGTCTTTGCCTTTGGCATCACCGGGCTCGCGCCGGATTTGACGCTGATCACGCCGGGCGGACAGCGGTTGGATCCAACCCAGTTACCGGCCAACATTCAGTACAACGAAGTCCCCGGCTACCGCGCCGGCCAAGCGGTCTCGGCTGGTGTGGCCCAGTTAGTGCGTAGTGCGGGTGCCGTCCAAAGTGCCGAGGCCACGCAGATCTCCGCCGCTGACCAGGCGGACTATGCCCAGATCGTGGCGATGGTAGGCAACGATCCCGCTGTCTTACAAGAAGCGATTGGCGTCGTTGCGCTCTTGCCGACGGCGACCCTGACCGAGAGTGCCCAGTTGCGGATGGTCAACAGCCTTGACAGCGGCGGGGCTGTCGATCTCTATCTTGATGGCCAACCGCTCTTTGCCAATCTGGCTATGGCTGGGGGAAGTACACAGAACTTTATCAGCCATTACGGCACGGTGCCAATCGGCAACCACACGATCAAGGTCACGGCCGCGGGCAACGCCAACAGCGTGCTGCTGGAGAGCAATATCACCTTGGCTGTTGATCAGAGTGCTACCTTGATCTTGCTCGATCAGAATGGCCGGCTGGCTACGCAGTTGCTCACCGATCGGGCCGAAGCCGCGCCCGTGGGTCAAACGGCGCTGCGCTTCGTGCAAATTGGCGACGCCACTCGCCAACTCGCCATGAGCGAGGGCAGCAATCAGCTCTTTAGCAACATTGGCTATGGGCAGGGCAGCGGCTACGCGCTGGTAGCCCCGGGCGACCACCACTTCACGCTGCAAGGGAACGATGGCCAAACGACCTTTGATATCGCCGGGCTGAAGGAAGGGGAGGTCTATACGCTCTTCTTGATCAAGGTGATGGTCAATGGCCAGGCAGGCGTGCGGACCTTTGCCCATGCCGATCTCAATGTGAGCCGGACGACGCAGATCTTCTACACGATCAGCGGCATTCAGGAAGGCACGTGGACTGTCGAAATCGGGGATGATCTGAACGATAACCTTTTCAAATTTGAGGTTATCGGCAACAATCCGCCGCCGTTGCTGAAGCTGCTCGGCGCTGCGGCTCAGGAGAATGATCAACTGGATGTCAGCCTGCAACTCAGCGGCAAGACGGTGGGGACGCTCGTCAACGTCTATGCCAATCCCGGCGCTACCGTCCGCACCATCGAAGGAGTGAATGCCGCTGGGATCAGTGAAATGACCGAGATCCCCAGCTACACGGGGTCGGCGCTTGCCAAGGAACTACAGTTGCCCCTCGATGGCAGCACCCAGCAGCGAACATTCGACACCAGCCAACTGCCCAGCGGCACCTATCAGATCTGGGCCGAGGCAGATGACCAGAACAGTGGCCTTGTGCGGGTCTATGCGCCCAATCCGGTGGTGATCCAACACAAGTGGCCAACCAGTTGGGAAGCCCAGGTGACGGTCACCCACGGCTATCGCAATCTCCTGGTCGAGTGGACCGCGCCCAACCCCGACGCCGACCGCTATGTCGTCACCATTGGCACCTCACCGGAGAGCTACAGCCAATCGGTGGAGAAAGAACAGGTCACCGCGGCCACACTCTCCGCGCTGGATCCAGGGGTTGATCACTACCTGCACATTCTGGCCATCGACAGCGAAACGGGCAACCAGGTGCAATCACAGGTAATTCCGATCCATACGATGACGGCCGAATTCGACCTGACCGCGCCGATCGCACCATTGACGATGTACCCCAACGAGCGGGCCGAGGGCACCTTGACCCTTGACACCAATCTAACGCCTTATCCAGATGCGATTGGCTTCAGCGTGGTGACGATCCCGCCAGGCTTCTCGCTCAGCTTTGCGCAGCCAGTCTTCGTACCCACGACGGAACAGTCGGCGATCCCCTTCACCCTCCGCAGCAGCGAAGCGGTCGAAGCCGGCGATTATGAAATCACACTTGTGGCTACCGGCGGTGGAGTCAGCAGAGAGCTCCCGCTCAAGGTCAAGGTCAGTCGCCCCTCCTTCACGCTGCACAGCGAGCGCAATAGGGTCGATCTGGCGCGCGGGGGGACAGCCGAAGTGACTATCAACACCAATCCCAACGAGGGCAGTACAAGTCCGATCAGCTTCCAAGTGACCGGTGCCCCGCTGGGGATCGAGTGGCGCTTTAGCCCGAACACCGTGACGCCGGGCGGAACAACGGTGTTGACGCTGGCCGACACCACGGCGCTAGTCGGAGGCACTCACACGATCCTGGTGGTCGGCGATGATGGCACGAATCAGGTGCGGCTCGAATTGACCATCTTCGTGAGCAAACCATCGTTTGAACTCGCCATCGATGCGCAACAACTGACGATCCACACTGGTGAGCAACAGCCGATCCTGCTCCAACTCGCCCCGGTCCAGGGATGGAACGAACCGATCACCCTCACCGTGCAGACCAGCGCGGCCACCACCGACCTGGCCGTCGGCTTTGTCCGTGTGGCGTCCACGGTGCAGCCTGCCAGCGATCTGCCGCTGCCGAGCACGATTACAGCCCTCCCCACTGATCTGCTCTTTGTGGTGGTGCAGGCCAAGGGCAACGCAACGGTGGAAAGTGTCGCCCACCTCCAGATCATTGCCACGGCCCCGGGCATCACACGGAGCGTCAACCTACAAGTGACCGTGCAACCGCACCGGTTGTATCTACCGGTGATTGCGCGGTAAACCGAAGAAGTTATTAGTCAGGGCTTACGTAGCTACGTTCTGGTTTCGACAAGCTCAGCCGCCGGTAGCTGCGTAAGTCCTATTAGTAACTCATGTTACGCACGGGTTAATACCCTCTCTTCCCCCGGGTACCCAGTGGGTGCCTTCTCCCGCAAACTGGGGGAGAAGGGAGAAAAATCTTTTCATCTGCGTGAGGTTGGCGGCTTCGCCGCCAACCTCACGCAGATTTAACCGGTTCCCTGCCCTTGGGGGCGGGGTTAGGAGTAGGGAGGCTATCGCTGCGTAACATGAGTTAGTAAAAGTGTAATAAACCAGTCGCAAGACAGGGGGACAGTTGGTTGGTCACGGTCCAACTGTCCCACTGTCCCACTGTCCCACTGTCTCACTGAGCGACTGGCCTACTTAGGCTGTGGTGTACTAGGCCAATTGCACTCAGCGGGTTACGAAGGGGAGATAACGTTGATAGTCACCACTGTCGGCGCTATCCATTTCAAAGATTGCGGTGACCGCCTTGTCCTCCTCCATGCGGAGTTGGGCGGGATTGGGTTGCCCTTCGAGCGCACCGGCCCAGGCGCGGAAGTGCCAGCCCGGGCGCGGGTTAGCGCGCAGTTGAACGATCTGGTTGTGGCGGTAAGGCCCCGCCGGCTCGACCACAATATCGCCTTCGCCACTGTGCTGCAAGGTCAGTGTATAGGTGATGGGGCCAAACTGTGCGGTCAGCGCTTTATCGCTATCCAACAACAGACTCACGGTGGGAAAGTTGCCAGTGATGGCACCGCGCCACCCCAAAAACGTGTTCCCCGTTGTTGGGATGGCGGTCAGGGTGATGGTGGTGCCATAGGGGTAGAGTCCCGGTGGCGCGCTTGTCTCGACGGTGCCTTCACCCGCCACCGTCACGCCAAAGCTGACCTCGATTGGGCGAAAGTGCGATTCGATGGCATACGCCTGCGCCACCGTTAAAGACAGTGGATTGGTTGTGCCCGTTACATCGCCTTGCCAACGCGCAAAGCGCCATCCATCCGCCGGCTGGGCGGTGAGGGTAATGGCTGTGCCATAGGCATAGCTCGGCAAATCGGGGGAACGGTTGACGGTGCCATTGCCAACACCGGTGATCGCCACCTCATAGACGCGCGGCACAAAGGTTGCCGTCACGGTGCGGTTGCTCGTTAGCACGACAGCGGTCGAAGGCACCGTGACCAGGGCACCGCTATCGGCTAGATCCCACCCGGCGAATTGCCAACCGGTCGCTGCGGTAGCGGTCAAGGTAACTGTTGTGCCCGCCAGATAGGACGCTTGCGTCGGAGTATGAGTCACCATGCCATTGCCGACGATCGGGAGCAGCAGCGTATAGGTCACGGGAGCACTCTCTTGGACAAAGGTCGCCGTGATCGCTTCGGTGCCGCGAAGCGCAAGCGAATAGGGATTCTGATCACCACTGGCTGCACCATCCCAAGAGCCCAAACGCCAACCTGGCGCGGGGGTAGCCTGTACCGTAACCACTTCACCACAGCGATAGTTGGCCTGATCTGGCGTGAAGGTGACCTCTCCTTCGCCGACCAGATTCACAGTGGGGCGGAAGCTGTTGTCACCACCAGCCTGGAGCGGGCAGACCTCGACCGGGCCAAAGCTCGCATCTGCCTCGTGTGCCACCAAGAGAAAGGAACCGTGCTCCGGCTCGCCGGCAAAGCCCTGGCCAACCATCTGCCATTCTGTCGGCTCGGCCTGGGCCGCCGGCCACACTTTAAAGCGGTACCAATCCCCCGCAGCGGCGACGGCCTCCACCTGCATACGCATGAGATAGGGCAAGTCAAAGGAGGGGATCAACTGATAATTGGTCGTGATCTGGACGCCATTATAGCCCAGCAGTTGGCCATTGGCGATGGGATTGCCAAGACCATCTTTCCCCCAGCGAAACCAGCCCAACCCGCCCAGGTTACGCCAGCCAACGCGCGGTTGCTCATTGGCTTCTTGGTAGTGTCCTTGCCAGCGAACCAGAATCCCGACACCGGGGCCGCTGCTGGGAAAATCGTAGCCTTCCTCGTCAATCGCGTGAATGGTCACCGGCACCACGACTTCGTAGCTTTGCCAGCTCAGATCGCCAATGCCAATCAGCCGATCGTACTCAAAGACCAACGGGCGGATCGTCGCGCCGCTCTTGGCCCACTGCCCATCGACCACCGGCGCAACCGCATGAATTGTCGAGGCCGCGCCCCAATCGGCGGTGTAGGGCAACGGCCAGACCGCGCCCATCGTGTAATTGACCGTCATCGCGGCGCTGCTGGCCAGACTATTTTGATCGGTGGCGGTGACCACTACCTGGTTGGCGCCGGCGTGCAAGTCGGCAATGGCTAATTCAACGTTAAAGTCACCGGGCTCAGCCAACCGGCGCGTGTCGGGGCCAAGAGAGAGGGGCTGGGGAGCGCCGCCGTTGAGGGTATAGGTAACGCTCTCAATGCCTACGGTGCTCGTCACATTGCCCAGGACATTGACCCATGGGGTCGGGTTGCCCCATTGCCCAAATTGTTGCAGATCACCATACCAGAAGATGATCTGGGGAGTCAGGAATGTTGCGGCGTGGGTTGGTAAGCCGGCCGCTTTGATCACAGGGGGCACAAAGCGGGTTTCCGGTGCCAACGCGCCACTTGTGAGCGGTGGTTTGCCAGCCGGATCGACAACCGGTGTCGCAATCGCGCGAGTAGAAGCAGGGGTGACCAAAGATTGGGCCAGAAGAGGGGAGGGGCCATCACTACCGATTAAGAAGCCAATCGAGAAGCTAATCAAGAAGAGGAAAAGGAACCAGCGCAATGTGCGGGTGAAAGAGCCGCTTGCGCGCCATTGTATTAGAATTGGTTTCATAGACAAATTTCACAAGATCGCCACGACTGTTTTGTCAGGTAAATGTTGATGGGTAAGCCACGCAGTGGCGTCAGAGATTAGCCGTGGGTTTCAACCCACGGAGCGCCGACGCAACCAGCCTTAAAAGGCTGGTCTATGTGCTGTCGTCACTCCGTCACTGGGGACCATTGCAACACATCATAATTGATCTGGCAAAACAGTAGTGCTTTGTCAACTAAGTTAGGTTAGGTTGTCACCCCTGCCTGTGCAGGGGTCCATATCGCTGGATTCCTGCCTACGCAGGAATGACACACTACCAATCAGAACTTAGTTTACAAAGCACTACTGCAGTGTCAACAAAGTTTTGCCAGATTAGGAACACTCCTTAACTTGTCACGCTTGCAGCGTGACAAGCTAAGGAAAACGCGTATTCCCCATGCAGTCGTCGTAATTGATGCTTTGTCACATTGCAAATGTGACCTACGTCTAAACCAGCATAACTTCCCTGACGGTGCACTACTACACTGTCAGGGAAATTTTGGGAGATTAGAACCCCTCCCTAAGCTCCCCAGCTTGGGGAGGGAACTGTCACGCCGTCAGCGGTGTCAACGGCTCCTCCCCCAATCTGCGGGCGGTTGGGTGGGGGTTATTCTAAACCATTAAAATTTACGTGACTAAACACTACCGAAAATCAGGCACCGTTACCAATTCCCCACCCCGCAGCGACGACTCATTGGCACAGATGCCCGGTGCCGTCCAATTGGCCGACTGATAGACATCGATCGCCGGTGGGCGGCTTTCGACAATGCTGGTGACAAATTCATGAGCCAGGTGGGGGTGCGAACCACCGTGGCCACCACCGGCGAATTGGGCGATGGCTTCCGGCACCAAGTCGGGTCGATAGGGGACCGTCAGGTGCTCGGTGGTAACGGGACGACCACGCCGAGACGATTGCATCGGCTCCAGGGTGAACAAAAGCGGCTTTTCATCTTCAAGCAGCCACTCAAAGCCGCGCTTATCCCCATAGACGCTAAAGGTCTCGGTGTAAGGATGGGCCACCTGGAACCAGGAGCGGGTGATTTCGGCCACGACGTTGCTCTCGGCCAGTTGGAAGAGACCGGTCTGCAGCGGGAAGGTGGTGCCGTTTGGCTGCTGAATATCGGGCCGCAATTGCCCTGACCCCATGCAGGCGACCTTTTCAACTCGCTTTTCAGTAATCGCCAGCAAGGGTGCCAGCGCATGGGTCAGATAGTGCATCGGCGGCTGCGCCCGCCAATAGGTGGGGTAGTCGCCTTCGAGATCTTGGTAATAGGTGCCACGCAGAAAGGTCAGCGTGCCTAACTCACCACGTTCGTAGAGATCTTTGACATAAAAGGTCTCACGCAAGTAGGCCCCGGTCTCCATCATCATATAATTTTTACCGGATGCCTCCTGCGCAGCAATGATTCGCGCCAGATCCGCCAGGCTGGTCGCCATGGGGACCGCACAGGCGCAATGTTTGCCAGCGTTGAGCACGGCCAGCGTATGCTCCACATGCAGCGGCACGGGGGTGAGCAGATGCACCGCGTCAAAGCGCGCATCTGCCAGCAGATCGTCTAGCCGCGTAAAGCGGTCGGCAATCCCAAAGCGATCACCCACCCGTTGCAACACTTCTGGATTCATATCGCAGATGGCGACTGCTTCCACGTCTGGATGTTGCTGGTAGATGGGTACGAACTCCGCACCAAAGTGCAGACCAACCACACCAATCCGCATGGCATTTACTCCTTTTCTGGCGGCAAAATCTGGCAGCCCGGGATTTCGCGCAACAACCGCTCGGAACCAGCAGGCGCATAGATGATGATCAGCCGCATCGACGCACTCCCGACGTTGTAGGTCGAATGGTAGACGCCGTCGGGGATAAAGACACATGACCCCGGGCCAATGCGCACCGGCGGCTGATCGTCCACCATCTGTTCGCCCTCGCCAGACAAGACGTAGATGATCTCCTCGGCACCAGGATGGTTGTGCCGCCCATGGCCGCCACCCGGCAGCACCTCCGTGACGCCAAAGCTGTGCCGCTGCGCCCCGGTGACGAGCGGTTCACTCAGCATGTGGATCGTGCCCCAGTCAAAGGCCAGCGTATCCACATCTGCCGCGGTTGTAATCGTTCCAACACCTAATTTCTGCATAAGTCTCCTCTATGGATCCTGCTCTAAACGAAACTCAAAACTTTTTTAGAAAAGAATGATCCACGAAGCCACACAAATTTTCACGAAGAATCTAGTTCCTTCTTCGTGTGGCTTCGTGTGACTTCGTGGATCACCCTCCGAAAACTTTATGTTTTACTTCGTCTTGGGCGATAAGTCCTTGAAGCGCCGGGTTTGCGTCTCAATCGCTGGCTCGGTTGCCAGGCGTTCAATGCTCGATGCGCCAAAGAAACCGGCGACGCCCTCTGTGTGGTCAAAGATATATTGGGCATCTTCCGGCTCGGCAATCGGCCCGCCGTGACAGAGCACCAGGATATCGGGTCGAATTTTCACGGCGGCATCGCGCAGCGCCTGCACCTGTTTGGCCGCCTCTGCCAGCGACATCGCGGTCTGCGCACCGATGGCCCCCTTGACCGTTGTCCCCATGTGAGGCACGATGATATCGACGCCGGCATTGGTCATATCGATAGCCTCGTCCTCTGTAAAGACATAGGCGCAGGTGAGCATATCGAGCCGATTTGCCTCGCGCATCATGTCCACTTCCAGGCCATAGCTAAAGCCCGTCTCTTCGCAGTAGGCGCGAATGCGGCCGTCAAAGAGGCCAATCGTCGGGAAGTTTTGCACGCCGTCAAAGCCCATCTCTTTCAGCTGACGCAAAAAGAGTGGCATCAGGCGGAAAGGATCGGTGCCGTTGACACCGGCAAGCACAGGTGTATTTTTGACAACGGGCAACACTTCGCGCGCCATGTCCACCACAATTTCGTTGGCATCACCATAGGCCAACACGCCGGCCATGCTGCCGCGCCCAGCCATGCGATAGCGGCCAGAGTTATAGATGATAATGATGTCCACACCGCCGCGCTCGGCAAATTTGGCCGAGATCCCGGTTCCCGCGCCGGCACCGAGCAGCGCACGGCCGGATGCAACCTGGTTGCGCAGGCGTTGTAATGACTCACTTCTTGGAATAAAAGGCATTGGTTATACTCTCATTGTTTCAAGACTTACGCAGTTGCCCTCTGGCTTCGACAAGCTCAGCCGCCGGGCAACTGCGTAAATTCTAGATTATCTGTCTGAGCGCAGCGCGAGCGCGGCCAACAGGTGGTCGGCCAGCGCATCGGCAAATTCCGGATCGTTGATATGTAGATCCAGTTCAATCAGTTCCACCGGTGGGGTGCGCACGTGATGGCGCAGGGCGTTGAACAAAGCCTCATCCGCCGCCCGATCATAAAACGAGGCACCCTCACTGTCCAACATGCTGACCCCTTTCAGCGGCACCAGGAGTTTTGTTGGACCGGTCGCCAAGTTGAGCTTTTCGGCAATGATACGTCCTAACTCGGCACACTCGTCCGGCGTTGTGCGCATAAGGGTCACATTGGCATTGTGGATGTGAAAGTGGCGATCTTTGAAGCGGGCCGGGATGGACTCGAACGGCCCCATAAAGTTTACCATATCCAACGCACCGCAAGAGACCACCTGTGGCACCCCGCGCAATGCCGCAGCTTCCAGCCGATGTGGCCCTGCACCCAACATACCGCCGACCAACTCATCCGCCCACTCTGTCGTCGTCACATCGGCGACGCCCGCCACCAATCCACCGGCAATCAACGCCTCCATCGCGCGACCGCCGTTGCCGGTGGCGTGGAAGACCAGCACTTCATAGCCCGCGGCTTCGAGCTTTTCGCGCACACGGGTTACACAGGGCGTGGTGACGCCGAACATCGTCGCTGCGATTAAGGGGCGGTCATCTGCCACCGGCGCGGTCATGCTTTGCTGCTCTACCATGCCGCAGACCGCGCCCACGGCATTCAGCAACACCTGGCGCGAGATGCGGTTGAGCCCGGCGATATCCACCACCGAATGCATCATGGTGATATCAACCGCGCCGACATAGGGGCCAACATCGCCCGCCGCAACCGTCGAAACCATGACCTTGGGCACGCCAATCGGCAGTTCGCGCATGAGCGCCGTGGCCAGCGCCGTCCCCCCCGATCCACCCAAGCCAAGCACGGCGTCGAAGCGTCCTTCGACAAAGAGCTGGCGCGCCAGCGTCACGCAACCCGCCGTCATGGTCACGAGGGCCGCGTTGCGATCCCCTTGGTCGCGCAGCGCGGTGAGTTCACTGCCGCCGGCTTGAGCGACCTGTGTCGCGTCGATATCCGGCATCAATCGCGCCGCGCGCGCCGTTTCCGTGCTGTCGAAGACACTCGCATCCATTACCAGCGTGCGGTGACCGCGTAGCTCGATCAGGTCGCGCAGATAGGCATACTCGTCTCCTTTGGTGTCAAGGGTGCCGACAAGTAGAATGGTCTTTGGGTTAGCCATAGGTTCTCAATTTGTTGAATTCAGCACTGCATATAATAACTCATGGTACGCACGGGTAGCCCCCCCTCATCACCCGACTCCTTCTCCCCCATGTGGGGGGAGAAGGAGAGAAAAGATCCTTCATCTGCGTGCGTTTGGCGGCTTCGCCGCCAAACGCACGCAGACTTAACCAATTCTCCGCCACTGGGGCGGGGTTAGGGATAGGGGAGCGCATTTACTCCGTAACATGGGTAATAAATTTATCGATATTCAATTGCAATCTGGAACCTTTCCCGATACCGATTTGCTGATATACCGATTTACTGATTTTACGCAGCACTTACCCTTGGGCCAGGATGGGATCGACCACATCCCGAATCTGTTGGGCCATGGTGGCAGCGTCGATCTCGCCCAGACCCCACAGATCCCAGGCGGGGGTCAGCGCGTCATAGAGTTCATCCCACTTCGCGGTGAAGGGGAAGGAATGGGCATAGTTGGCGGCATTGATCCAGACCTGTTGCTCCTCGGGCGGCAGCGGCTTAAAGAGATCGGCACTGCGTTCTTCGACGACCGAGCGCAGAATCGGCAAGCCCAGCGCCGAATTGCTGACAAGATAGTTCTGGGCATCTGCCCCGGCCATAAACTGGAGGAACTTCCAGGACTCTTCAGGATTTTTAGCCCCGGTCGGCATGACCCAGGCATCCACATAGTTGCCGGTGTAGCGGTAGGTTCCGGTGGGCACTGGTGCTACACCCCACTCAAAGTCTTCAATATTCCCCATTGCCGGCATCTGCCACATGCCATCCAAATACATGCCAACGCGGCCGGTCATAAAGGCCTCCGCCGTACTCCCACCGGCAAGTTGCATGGGTGTCAACCAACTCTCGTCGGTGCGGATCAGATCCTGCGCAAATTGCAGCCCTTGAATCGCTTCCGGCGAATCCAGAATCGCTTGCGTATGTTCGGCATTGACAAAATCGCCGCCGTAGGCCCAGACAAAATGAATCACCCAGCGTAGGTCCCAGTTGGTGGCAAAGCCATAGTGCTTTTCGGCCCCTTCACCGGAGGTCAATTGGGCGGCTGTTGCACGGAAGGCATCCAAGTTCCAACTCGCATCTTCCCAGTCGGTGGGCAGATGCGGAATCCCTAGCTCATCAAACATGGTCTTGTTGTAGTAGATCGCCATGTTGTAGATGCCGGCAGGGATGCCATAGAGTTTACCGTCAACCCGCCATTCGTTGAAGGCACTCTCGTAGTAATCGTCCATCGAGATACCGGATTGATCAAAGAAGGGGGTGAGGTCGCTGATATAACCGTTGCTGATATACGAAGGCTGGTGAATAATCGCAATGCGCGCCACATCGTGGGTGCTGCCGGCGGCGATTTCGGTAATATATTTGCGACTGAAATCTTCCCAGGAGCCGGCAATGCGGTCAAAGCTCCAGGTACTGCCGCCCACCGTTTCGTTGAAGGTGTCGGCCAACCCATCGAAAATGGGGGCCTCGGCATCACCGCTAATCGTCATGAAACTGTACTTATCGCCAGTGGCCGGACCGAGGTCGGTCTGGCCGGACGCGGCGGCCCCGGCAGCCGCATCCCCTTCCCCGGCAGGCTCCGTCCCAGAAACGCCGGCGCAGGCAGCCAACGCCAGCGCACTCGCGCTCATAGTTGACCATTGGAGAAACTGACGTCTTGAAAATGATCGCTGATCCATATCTCTAGCTCCTCTAAGATAAATGTACACAATTTATACAAACACATGGTCTCAGTAAATCAGTGGGACGATAAATCAGTAGGACGGTAAATCAGTAGGACGGTAAATCAGTAGGACGGTAAGTCAGTGGGACGGTCAATTTGGTACTGTCCACTGTCCCACTGTCTCACTGCAACTACTACCCCTTCAACCCACTCAGCGCAATGCCCTGGACGAAATAGCGCTGTCCGAAAATATAGACGACAATCACGGGGACCAGGGCAAGGGTCGCCGCTGCCATGAGCAGTTCCCAATCAGTGGTGTAGGCCCCTTGAAAGGTGGCCAACATGAGTGGGATCGTGAACTTTTGGAGCGAATTAAGATAGATCAGGGGGAGCAAAAATTCATTCCAATGATATAAGAAGGCAAAGATGCCCAGCGTTACCAGCGCGGGGACGCTCAAGGGCAAGTATATATACCAATAAATCTGGAAGGGGTTACAGCCATCGATCTCGCTGGCGTCGCCGAGTTCGCTTGGCAAGCTCATAAAAAACTGGCGCAGCAGAAAGACGCCATAGGCGTTGGTTAAAGTGGCGGGGACGATCAACGGCCAGTGCGTGTCGATCCAGTTGATCCATTTAAAGAGGATAAACAAGGGAATGAGCGTCACTTGCACGGGAATCATCAGGGTCGCCAGCAAGATCATAAAGAGCAGATGCTGGCCGCGAAAGCGGAGCTTGGCAAAGGCGAACGCCGCTAGCGACGATGTAAAGAGCGTGCCCGCAGTCGTCAACGTGCTGATCTTGAGACTGTTTAGATACGCTAAATCCATTGGCTTAAGCGTCCAACTTCTGGCATAGTTCGACCAGCGAACGGGGTTAGGGATCCATTCCGGTGGGAAAATGAACACATCGCCAGGCGCTTTCAGCGAGGTTGAGAGCATCCACAGAAAGGGCAGGATCATGAAGAACGCGCCAATCGACAGGAGCACGTGCAGAATGATATGCTGCAGCCGCGTTTGGCGGCGTCGCGATGTCTGTGCTACTGCTGGTCGAACAAGGGTCTTACTCTTTGCTAACTCTTGTGGTGCATCAACCATAGTGTACCCACTTCCGGGCAACCGTGAAGTTAATCAGAGTGAGCGTAAAGAGGATTAAGAAGAGCACCCACGAGACCGCCGAGGCCTCGCCGATCTTGAATAAGCGAAAGGCCAGAATGTAGATATGCAACAAGACGACTCTTGTTGCGTTGGCCGGCCCACCGTTGGTCATGATATAGATCTGATTAAAGGCTTGGAAGGCACCAATTGTGGCGGTGATTAGGATAAAAAAGGTGGTTGGCGAGAGCAGAGGCAAGGTAATATGGCGAAAGCGCTGCCAGACATTGGCACCGTCAATTTCCGCCGCTTCGTAAAATTGATCAGCAATACCCTGGAGGCCGGCCAGGAAGATCACCATGTTATAACCGACGGTTTGCCAGATACTCATGATGATCACCGAAGGCATCGCCCAGCGCAAACTATTGAGCCAGGGAAGCGTTGGCAAACCAATCATCGACAAAAGGGCATTAAAGAGCCCAAATTCTGGATTATAGAGCCACCGCCATACCATGCTCACGGCAACGGCGCTTGTGACAACGGGCAGGAAGTAAATCCCACGATAGATGGTAACACCTCGTAGCTTCTCGTTGAGGGCGAGGGCCAGAAGCAGCGAGAGCACGATGCTACCTGACACACTGGCGACCACATAGTAGATGGTATTGCGCCAGGTTTGCCAAAAGACGACCGTCTGGAAACTAACGCGGTAATTCTCAAAGCCGATCCACTGCGGTGGTGCGACCAAGTTCCATTCAGAAAAACTCAAGAAGAGGCTGGCCAACACCGGCCCTACAACAAAACAGAGTAACCCCAGATATTGCGGCAGAAGAAAAAGATAAGCCCATCGTTCCTCCTGTCGGCGCAACTTGCTTGGTTGGCTTGTCATGCGAATTATCTAACCTTTTCATGCTCGAAAACAAGGAGTAGAGACGCAAAAGTTATCCACTCGCATTGGCAACAAACGCCGAAAATAGAATTTTGTTTGAGCTAAGTCATCGGAACGTTTGGGGATAAAGGATATTCAACCATCTACCATACAAAATCATCTGGCTCGCATGGGAACCATTTTAGAAAGAGTGCAAGCCCATTACCGCATCAGACAAATATAATACATATAATTTAGGACTTACGCAAATCGCTTTTTTGCGGGGGTGCCGCAGTACACTGTTACAGAAACTGTAGTGTTCTATTCTGTCGGTAGCTCACTGAGATCCCAGTGGATCACCATGCCACCGGCTGTGCCGGCCCACAGTTGATTATCATCAGTAGACCAGTCAATGCTGGTGATGTCTGATTCATCAGTTGTCAGGGCTAGACGTGGTTGGCCACTAAACAGCTCCCAAACGACGATCGTGGGCGTTGCATGCTCCTCCGTAGCAAAGGCTGCGGCCACGGCGTTGCTATTGGGTGACCAAGCGACATCTACAACCGGACCGCCCTGGTCGGCCAACGCCGATAATGGTGCACCATTATCGGCGTTCCAAACCGTGAGGGTTTCGTCATCGCCACCGACCAACATCGTCTGATCAGGCGACCAGGCGACCCAATTAACGGCGATGCCACGGTTCTCTATGGTCAGGATCTCTTCGCTAGTGGCAATCTCCCAGATGTGGATCCCACTCTTGCCGCCAGTTGCAGCCAGCCTTGTACTATCGGCTGACCAGGCAATGCTGGTAACTGCGCCACCGTTGCTACCCAGTTGGCTGCTGCGCAAGCCAGCAACCTCCCAAAGGTAGACCATCTCATCGCTACCACCCGCTGCAATCCAGTTCCCATCGGGTGACCAAGCCACACTTTCGACAGGGGCAGCGATATCGTCAAAGGTCATCACTACCTCACCACTATCGCTATTCCAGACGATCACTTGGCCCGGCCCGCTGTTATCACTGCCGCCGACGCCCGTGGCCACCATCAACCCATCCGGCGACCAACTGATACTGGAAAGCGCGGCAGTGGTCGCATAGAGCGTTCCCTCACCATCCGTAGATTTAAGCCAGAGGCCGCTGTTGGTGGCAGCCGCCAGCAGATCTCCATCCGGCTGTAGCGCCACATCGTAGACACGGCCAGCATTGGTCGCCAGTGTATCAACCGCGGTGAGTGCTGGTAGCGCGACTGGCAAAGGCGTCGTGCCTTCTTCAGCGCTTTCTTCCACAGCTTCTGGCGTTGGCGCTTCTTCCACTTCGGCTGTGCCAGTGATTACCGGCGTATCAGTGAGAAACGGCGTATCGGTGAGTACAGGCGTATCGGTAATCGTTGCCGTGCCTGTCAGTTCGGTGGTCGCAGTGAACGTCGCTGTGGCTGTAATTATCTCTGTACTGACAGGGGTCCAGGTTGCTGTTGCCGCCGGTTCTTCCGTTGCTTCGTCAGTCGCTGCGACTGTGGCTTTGGACGCCGGTGTATCGGTCGGGGTATCGACCACAATCGGGCCCACGGCAGTGAGCGTTGCGCTGACCGCGGCGTCTATTGTGGCTACCCAATCCGGGGTCGCGGTCGGCTCCTCGATTGCCGTTGGCTCTTCCGATGGCGTTGGCGTTGCTGTAATTGTCGGAGCCAGTGCCGTCAGGGTTGTACTGATCGCCGCTTGCACGGTTGCAGTCAGATTCGGTGTCGCCGATGGGATGGTCGTTTCGGTTGGCGTTGCTGTGACTGTCGGGGCGAGTGCCGTCAGCGTTGTACTGACCGCCGCTTGCACGGTCGCAGTCAGATTCGGTGTCGCCGATGGGATGGCGGTAGCCGACGGGATCCCCGTTGCGGTTGGTGCAATTGCGGTCAGTGTACCGGCGATCCCGCTCTGAATTGTTGCTGTCACATTCACTGTCGCACTGGGCGTTGCCGTCCAGGTGGGGGTATGGGTGGCAGTTGGTGGGATGGCCGTGAGCGTACTGTTGACAGCGTTGTAGACTGCGGTCTGGAAGGCCACATTGGTGGCGGCATAGTTGGGCGTCCATGTTGCGCTGGGCTGGGGCGTGGTCGTTACGGTTGGCGAAGTGACCGGTGTCCACGTTGGTGTTGAGATGGGTGTCCAAGTTGCCGTTGGCGGGATGGCGGTGGGTGTTAGGGCGAGTGCGGTCAGCGTGGCATTAACACCCGCTTGAATACCGGATTGGATCGTATTGTTGATCGTTTGTGCGGTGGCCGTCAGGGCAAGGAGATCCACGGTTGGTGAAGCGTCGGGCACGCGTGTGATCGGCACCGGCGTTGCGTTGCTGGTGGCGGGCGCGCCGGTAGGAGCGCTCGTCGGTGGCTGCGCGGCGAGCGTTGCATTGACACCGGCGATGATCGTCGCGCGCATGGCGCTATCGGTTGCTGCAACATCAACTGTGGGGGATGGCACCACCGAGGTCGCTGTGAAGGTAGCGCCGACCTCACCACCGGTCAGTACAGCCGTTGTGGCGGTGGGCGTGAGCACCGGTTCATCGCGCAGCCCCAGGCGGTCGCCAAAGAAGTAACCCAGCACAAACATAAGTATCGCGCTGATAACAGCGGTTGAGATCATTGCGGTTCGTGTACGCATCCGTCGCTCTCCTGTGAATTAGGGAGACAGGGAGACAGGTATAATTTTACTGTCTACCTTCTTTACTTCTTTACCTGTCTACCTGTCTACCTGTTTTACCTGTCTACCTATTTCCCTATCTACTTACTGCCCAACGCGCGCTTCATATCAGCGGTGTGACTCAACTCGTGGCCGTGGATCGTTTCATAATATTGATCAACCGTAATCAACCCACGCGATGGATGACGACCGGTGAGCGCCCACTCATTCTCTTGCAAGGTTGCCATCCCATCGAGGGTTCGGGTGCGGGTCGCTTCCAGGGCCGCGATCAATTCGGTTGAGGTCAGATCACCAACACGTTTTTGTACGCCGGCATTCCAACGGTTCAGATCAAAATCCGGCGGCGTTGCCTCCTCCCCTTTGCGAATCTTGTGAACTTGAATGCTCATCCCCCGTTCGCCATCGATCAGATGGCTAACCACGGTTCTGACCGTCCAGGGTTGCCCTTCGCTAAAGACGGGGGTTTGCCACTGCTCTTCCGTTAGCCCGTGCAAGAGCGCAAGGAGGGCAGCGCGGGATTCCGCTAATTTTTGTTGCCAGTGTGTGCTCTGATTCTCCGACATGCGTGCATCCTTTCAGCCGTTGTTGGTGGTATTGATAGTAGTAGTGGCATGGGTAATCCGGATGACAACCGGATTGGGCCAGCGATTATTGTTGTAGAGCCGCTGGGCGCGCATGGCGGAGATATGCAGCCCCCGTTCGTCCTGCGTCCAAGTGGCTTTGGGATTGACATCGGGTTTGTATTCGAGCACCTGGCCCGATTGTCCCAAAATTTCCACCTCACTCTGAGCAGTCGCCTGCACCTGATGGAGGGTGATCACCTTGCGTTCGCCTTTGGGCCAAGGAGTACCGGTGACAATGGCATAGACAGTCTGGCTAGCAAGATCCTGGGTGTACCAGACCTCGTGGTCGAGCGTCAGTGGTTCGCGGATCACCGGGCAAGGTCGGCTGCCGTAAATAGCCTCGCCGTTGACAAAGAGCCAAAGCGCTAACTCTTGCATCCGTGCTTCTTGCTCAATTGGAATTTCGCCATTTGGCTTGGGCCCCACATTGAGCAGCAGATTGCCCCCTTTGGCGCGCGTCTCCACCAACATCTCGATCAGCTTGGTACCTGATTTGTACTCCTCGTTGGTCGGCTTGTAGGCCCATTGGGTGCCTAGGGTAAAACAGGCTTCCCACGGGCCGGGCAGCGGTCGATCGGGCAGATGTTGCTCCGGTGTCGCCAGATCGCCGCGCGTGACTACGATCGCCGGCTGGCGTTCCCACGCCAATTGCTTGAGTCCGTCGGCCTCACCGTCAAAGAAGATGACGTCAACGGGGCCGTAATTGTTCAATAATTCGCGCAGCTGTTTTTGATTATGCGCCATCAGTTCAGGGTTATTCAGCGGATTTGCTTCTGGGCGGGCGCGGCTAATCTCGTGACCTTGACGATGGAGCAGCCAAAAGTCATCGGGCGAGAAATAAAAGCCGATGGCAATCCCCCAACGGCGAAAGGCATCGACAAGTTCGCGGGTAATATCACGACCATAAGGAGTATTCATCACATTAAACGCCGTGCTTTGCGTCTCGAACATACAGAAGCCGCTGTGATGCTTGGTGGTAAAGACGACATAGGTGACGCCGGCCACCTTGGCCTGGCGCGCCCACTCATCGGGATCAAAGCGGGTGGGCAGAAAGGTTTTGGGGAGCTCATTGATGTAGCGGTCGATATAGGCTTTCGAGGCACCCACCAGCGAATGGCTGATGACCGACCCGAGTTGCGAATCGATATTCCAGTGGATAAAGAGACCGAGCGCTTGATCCTGAAACCAGGCCAGACGTGCCGCTTGATTGCCCGATTGCAGGGCCGCATCCTGGACGCGCCGCGCCAAGCCTGGTGTTTCAGTAGATTCTACAGGCGAAGCAGATGGTGACATAGATGATCCTTTGGGTTTCTTTTTGCTTGTGTTTATCAAACTCAGGGGATAGGTACAGATACAATAACACCGCTATCCGCAATAGGTTGCCCTGCACAGCTTTACAGATAACACCAGCCCCACATAGTATATATACTGTAAATGAGCATTTTATACAAAGCGTAGGCAGTTGTTTAATATTTCCCCATAAACTTTACCCGCTTAAGCGAATCTTTTCCCATGAGTCTCTTACAGGTCAATAGAGCGGTGTATATGTAGACCCTGTCCATAAATTCTCTGTGTCGAAGTTTGCAACGCGAGAAAAGCCCAGGTGCCTCACCCGAATTTACAGATAGACCCTTACTGTAACAATTGATGAGCAGTCGTTTATGCGGGTAGTACCAAAGTACCATAAACTTCAGCGTAAATAAGTGATTACATCCCCGCCAACCCGTGTTACACTGTGGGAGCCAATCAATGTTTGTTTACTGGTACGATTGTTCGCCGCAATCAAACCAATGTAGTACTCCCCTCATTAAGCCGCTCTGTTGCCGCAGAGCGGCTCTTCTTTTTCTTTAGGAGTTACGCAGCCCCCCTGGTTTCGATACGGCGGAAAGCTGCCTACCGGTTGCCTTCTAGGCGCGGCATCCTGCATAAGGCCTATTCTTTTAAGACCACGACAAGCAAAATAAGCTACAGAGTGCACAGAGTGCACAGAGTGCACAGAGTGCACAGAGCAAATGCTGTTGAGGAGCGCGGTCTTGGAGATTCATCGTTGGTTATTCCTGTGCTATACTCTCTGCAAGCTTCTTCTTACAAGTATAGCAATCTAGCATATCCGGCGAAAGGGAAGAGCCGCGCATGATCATCGATACCCACACCCATTTTTACGATCCGACCCGGCCACAAGGAGTTCCGTGGCCGCCGGCGGATAATCAACTGCTTTACCGTACCGTCTTGCCAGACGATTTCACCGCGGTTGCCGCACCCCACGGCGTGACGGCCACGGTCGTCGTAGAAGCCAGCGCCTGGCCAGCTGACAATCAATGGATTCTTGATCTGGTCGAGACCCATTCTGCGCTGATCGGCTTTGTCGGCCACGTTGATCCCAATCGGCCGACCTTTGCCGACGAGTTGACCCAGTGGATGCAACAGCCGCGTTTCTCGGGCATCCGGTGTGGTGGCCGTTATTTTGAAGATATTCACGCAGGGACTTTTCTCCGTGATATGGCGACCTTGGCCGCGCATGATCGTCAACTCGACGTGCTGGTGCGGCAGGAGCACTTTGCTGGGGTCATTGCTCTGGCCAAGCAACTGCCCACCTTGCGCATTGTGATCGACCACATCGGCCACATGCCCATCGATGGCGCGGCGATTACCTCGGCTTGGGTGGAGCACTATCAGCGCCTAGCCGCACAGCCGAATATCTGGATGAAGGTCTCCGCCGTAATCGAACAGAGCATTGTTCAACCAGCGCCGACCGATCTCGCCTTTTATCGGCCCACGCTGGAGATCCTCTGGCAGAGCTTTGGTGCGGATCGGTTGCTCTATGGCAGCAATTGGCCGGTCCTTGAACGGGCGGGCAGTTACGCCACAGCTTTTCAACTGGTGCACCAGTACTTTATAGAAAAAGGCGATGATGCCTATGCCAAGTATTTCTGGGAAAATGCCCAGAAGGTCTACCGGCTCAACCGCTAATGGACTGTCGATAAGTCATAAATAGAACGATAGGAGAAAGATTGGGGGCGCATCGGTCTTCCCGTCTCTACTATAGCTGGCCCGTGGCGCTGCTACTCGTCGTTGAAGCCTTTGCCTTGGCGTGGGTAACAGAGCTTGACCGGGCATTGCCGCCGCTGACCGCCATCTCGATTGGCGCAGCAGTGATTGCGCTTGTGGTGGGGATCGCGCCTTTACTCACCCAGCCATCACCAGCGACCCGATTGGGCAGCTGTATGATTTTGCTGTTGGCGGCCTTTCTCCTGGTGCCGGTACGGCCAGAAATGCTCACCCATCCTGTTGAACGTGGTCTGTTGCTGACGACGCTTCCGGCCTATGCGCTCTATCGGCTGATCAACGGCGCGTATTTTGTCGTGCTGGCCTATCAAGTAGCGGGCCATTTTCCAACCCAAGCACTTCGGAGCCGCGCTTCACGTCCCACCGGGCGCGCCATTGCGCACGCCTACCTGATCATGGCATTGCTGCTTGGTGCGCTCCTGTTAGTACCGCTGCCACCGCTGCGCGCAGGGCTCTTTGTCGCAACCATGGGATGGATTTATCTGCTGGTCGGGCGCACGGTCTGGCGTCTGGCTTCGCTCAGCCGCGATCCAAACTTGGTCAACGGTCAGGCTCGTCAACAGGCACGGGTTCTGCTCTTCAGTGCACTCTTAGCGGCGATCCCATCGCTACTCCTCAATCTGGCGGAGTTGCTCAACGGCACGCCGCTTGTCCGAGCGGATTTTGCCTCGTTTTTTCTGATCCTCTTTCCAATCGGCACGGCCTATGCAATTCTGCGCCACGATCTGTTAACGATTGATTGGGCGGCACGCCGTGCCCTGGCCTACACGGCCTTATCGGCACTCGCTCTTTTGCTCTATTTTATGGTGACACTGCTGTTGACTGTGGGGGTGGCACGGCGCTGGCCGGGGTTGTTGCGCATCGTCGGGGCCGTGAGTGTTTTTGCCGCAACCTTACTCTTTGCCCCGTTGCAACAGCGTGTGCAACAGCTTGTTGACCGTTGGTTTTACCCCGAACGCAAGAGCTTTCTCAGCGCCATTGACGCCGCCCGCCACACATTGGGCACAATCGTAGAACGACAGGCGGTACTTCAGTTGTTAACCCATACCTTGCCGACGCAGCTCGGCGCGCCGTGGGCGATGCTGGCGTTGGCCCCAGCACCGTTGACGCTGCCACCTCAGAGCAGCGCACCAGGCTGGTCGGGCACACTCATCGTCGGCGAAACAAGGATAGGGCGCTACTGGCTTGCACCGCGCCAGTCGTTGCCCCATTATGAGGCCGATGAAGAGGCACAACTGCAACAGTTGCTACAAGAGGCTGCACTGGTTCTCGCCTATGCAGAGACCATTGCCACGCTGCGCCAACTCAACGACGAATTAGAGGCACGTGTCGCCGCGCGCACGGAGCAACTGCTCACGCAGCAGCGTGCCCTGGCCGCGCACGAACAACGTCAACAGTTGGCGCGCGATCTGCATGATTCGGTGACGCAATCGCTCTTTAGCCTCAACCTGAGCCTACGTGCGATTCGCAAGGTGGGCGAACGTGATCCCCAAGCCGCCGTTGCCGAGCTTGCCGCTCAGGAAGCATCGGCCCAACAGGCGCTGACAGAGATGCGGACGCTGTTGAGCCAGTTGCGCACTGATAGCGTGGCAGAGGAGAGAGGCGGGAGAGGAGAGGGGGAGAGAGGAGAGGGGGAGAGAGGCGGGAGAGGTGAGGGGGAGAGAGGCGGGAGAGGTGAGGGGGAGCGGTTGTCGGTAAATCTGGCTGAGCGACTGCAAGGACTCTGTACCGAAGTGGAACGGCGAGGCGAGCTGCACATTGCGCTCAATACACCGCCGGTCATTGCGCTTGCCGCGCCCGTCGTCGATGAAGTCAGCTACATCGTCCGCGAAGCGCTTCACAATGTCGTCAAGCATAGTGGGCAAGATCGGGCAACCGTCACCGTTGCAGTGGTGGAAGAGACACTTTTTCTACACATTCATGATCAGGGGCAAGGCTTTGGATGGAGGCCTGCGCTAGCAGTTGAGAGCGACGGCAACACAGCGATTGCGCCGAGAGAAGCGTATGGCCTAAAGGGCATGCAAGAACGGGCCCAGCAACTCGGTGGCCTGTTGCATATTGAAAGTGCGCCATTATTGGGTACAACCCTTTCGCTACAGATGCCCCTTGTCGACCATAGTTTCGCCGGAGTTACGAAATCGCGATAAACCAGTACTGGTTTTTCAAAGAAATGTTGAGCGGTAACCGTAGGTCACGCTTGCAGCGTGACAATCTGCCAAACCACGCACAAATTTCGGTATCCGCCATATTGATACGACCCTTGTCACAGTACAACTGTGACCTACGCGTCTTCTGGGAAACAAATCAATAGTGAGCCCATAGCTCAGGCCCTTGTAGACTATAGACGTTCAGATAATCTTTCGTAGGGCCACGATGTACCGTGGCCCTACGAAAGAAAAATCCTATCACCGATCTTTTTTCTGACGATCTATAGTACACTACGCGACACCTACCCAGCGACCAATCGCTGAGCTACACGAAAGCAACCATATGCCCAATAGTAGAAACTTCACGGAAATCTATCTCAGCACCGATGTCGAAACCGACGGGCCCATTCCCGGTCTCTATTCGATGTTGAGCTTTGCCTCGGCCGCCTATCTGGCGGACAAGACGCTGGTGGCCACCTTTAGCGCCAATTTAGAGACGCTACCCGAAGCGACCGCCAATCCCGAGACAATGGCCTGGTGGGCCACACAACCGGAGGCGTGGGCAGCTTGTCGACAAAATCTAGAGGAGCCAGCCACGGCGATGCAACGTTATTTGGCCTGGATCAAGACGTTGGCAGGTAAGCCGGTCTTTGTTTCCTATCCGGTGGCCTTTGATTTTATGTTTGTCCATTGGTATCTCATGCGCTTTACTGGCGAACAACCCTTTTCCCACTCCGCGCTTGACATCAAAACCTATGCGATGGCCCTCATGGGCACACCCTATCGCGCCAGCGTCAAGCGCAACATGCCCCGACGCTGGTTTGATCCCACGCGTCACACCCACGTTGCGCTCGACGACGCCCTGGAACAAGGCGCACTCTTCTGCAATATGTTGCAAGAAAATCAGGAAAGGTTTACCCGATGAGTGACACTTCCCCCGTCTCAAATTCACCCCTCGCACATTCGCCTATCACACATTCGCCTATCACACATTCGCCTACCACACATTCGCCTATCACAATTGTGCTGGCCGATGATCATGAGGTGGTCCGTCGCGGCCTGCGCATGACGATCCTTGGCGAACCCGATATGCGACTTGTTGCCGAGGCGACCAATGGCCGGGAAGCGGTGACGGCAGTCGCCGCGTACCACCCCGATCTCGTGCTGCTTGATGTGCAGATGCCCGACACCGATGGCGTGCGCGCGGCGCAGCAAATTCTTACGGCGCACCCAAAAACGGCGGTCATGATGTTGACCAATTTTGCCGAAGATGCCCAGCTTTACGCCGCGCTCGATGCTGGAGTGATTGGTTATTTGCTCAAAGATATCAGTGGCGATGCGCTGGTGGCAGCGATCCGTGGCGCAGTGCGTGGCGAACCGCAGTTACACCCCGACATCGCGCTCCGCCTCATGCGCCGTCGCAAAGGGGGCGGTGATCCCTTCGCCGAACTCACCGATCGCGAGCGCGATATCCTCAAAACGTTGGCGCGCGGCTACAGCAATAAAGAGATCGCCCATGAGTTAGTACTCACCGAAACCACCGTCAAAGGCTATGTCAGCACCGTCCTCGGCAAACTGGGCGTGGCCGACCGCACACAGGCCGCGCTCCTTGCCGTCCGCTATGGGCTCGTCGCCATGAGTGAGTTGCCCAACCTACCGGCATAAGTACGCTTCGTATTACCTACCAAAGTAGCTCTTGATCCCCTTCTCTCGTCGGCAGACGCCGGCGCTCTCTGCGCGTACACTATGGTTGTAGCACAACGCAGACGCTTCGCTTACCGAAGCATCTGACAGAGACAAGTAGGCCCGCACTTCTCGGGTTCCTGTCCCACGGCACCCAGCAAAACAGCCGGCTACTCAACCAGCGAAATGCGGAACGCCTAACAATCAATCGTGAGACGATACAGGAGAGAAAGATGTTTAAGAAATTGTCGACCATTGCCTTAACCAGTTCACTGCTGCTCAACAGCACTACCCTTGCTTTTGCCGCAGCACCAACAGAAGTCCAGCGTGTCAGCCTTGCGCAGCCACAGCCGTCGGCGCAACGGCCAGTCAATCGGCCCAATCGGCCCAATCGGCCCACAGCGCCGACAAACCGAGAGATGCCGACGCCGATCCCCAGCTATGACGCAGCCGCCATGATCACCACCTTTACCGAGGAGTATCTTGGTGTCGAGCCGAGCGTCACCCGCGCGGTTGGGGTCAGCGGCGACCTTCTCTTGCCACCAGCCGTGCAAGCCGAGGTCGAGGCGACTGTTGCGCTGGCCGGGCAGGTGAGCGTCGGTGCCATTCATATCGCTGACAACTGGGGAGCAGCCGAAGTCGCGGTAGGCACCGGGACGATCAGCGGTGACCTGGAGGCTGACATCAATGCCGCCTCGCTGGGCAGCTATGGGGTGCTCCTGCCGCAGCAGAGTCTCCCCACCGACGAAGTGGCCGCCCGCACTTTGCTTCTCACCACCTACCCTGGCCTAGTCAACGCCGAGTTGGCACGGGTGTCGACGGAGCAGGGATATGTCTTCAAAGCAGTAACAACGGTGCAACATTTTGACACCGAAACTATGACACTGACGACAACGACACAGGTGATAGTTGCCGGGGTCAATGGCAAGGAGCAGGCGACAGCGGTCTGGACAGTGGTCGGCAACGGTGACTTTGCGACGGCCTTGGGCGATCTCTTTGCGAACTGATTGCCTGGCCAATTTACGCTAAGCCACAGGGGCACAAGGGGAAATAAGTGCTGCTCTCTGCAGCTCTGTGCTCTCTGTGGCAGACAAATGCGATCGCTCAATCAACCAGCTTAGCGACACCGCGCTTGTCACGTAGGATCATGAAATACCCGCAAAATAGGAGCAAATGAATGCCAAAGACGATCTATCCACCCGGACCAACTACCTGGCCACCGCTGCGCCTTCTCTGGCAACTGCAACGGGATCCGTTGACCTTTTTGCAGCAGCAAGCAGCGACCTATGGCGATTTGAGCCATTTCCGGATCGGGCCACGCCACATTTACCTAGTCAATCATCCAGATCTGATCAAAGCAATACTCACCACGGAACAGGCAAATTTTGTCAAAGGTGCTGCATTGCAACGGACAAAACCGGTGCTCGGCAATGGTCTGTTAACGAGCGAAGGAGCCTATCATCTGCAGCAGCGACGGCGCTTACAGCCTCACTTTCACCGTCAGCAGATCGCCGCCTACGCCGACTGCATGGTCGACCACGCCGCCCGTCTAGCTTGCGATAGGACAGCAGGGGGGTGGCAACCGGGGCAGATGATTGATCTGCATGAGGAGATGATGAAATTAACGCTGGCTATTGTTGGGCAGACGCTGTTTCATCGCGATCTAAGCGGAGAGAGCGTTGCCATTGGCGAAGCGATGACCGTTTTAACACGCAACTTTCAGCGCCTCTTATCACCGCTGGCACTGGTACAAAGTCGCCTGCCCACGCGCGAAAATCATCGTTTGCAGGAGAGCTTGACTCTGTTAGAGAACGTTGTCCATGAGGTGATTGGTACAGAGGGGCAAAGGAGAGAAGCAGACAATTTGGTCACCATGATCGCAACCGCCTTTGCCGACGAAGAACAAACGGCCAGCGAACTGTCAACCAAAATCCGCGACGAAGTGCTCACCCTCCTGCTAGCCGGCCACGAAACAACCGCCAACGCCTTGACCTTTACCTGGTGGCTCCTGGCAGACCATCCCGCCATTGCGGACCGCTTCTACAGGGAGATCGACACGGTCTGTCGAGGTCGGCGGCCAACGGTGGAACATATCGGCGAACTGGTCTACACAAGAATGGTCTTTAGCGAAGCGCTGCGTCTTTACCCGCCGGCGTGGGCTATTGGTCGGCAGGCAGTGCGTACGGTCAACTTGGGCAAGTATACGATCCCAGCAGGGGCGACACTCTTATTGAGCCAATGGGTGATGCATCGCGACGAGCGTTTCTACGCCGACCCGGCCCGCTTTGAGCCAGAACGGTGGACGGCGGCAGCCGCTGCCGGAAGGCCCAACTATGCCTTCTTTCCCTTTGGCGGGGGGTTACGTCTCTGTATTGGTGAACAATTTGCGTGGATGGAAGGTATCTTACTGCTGGCCACCCTCGGTCAACGGTGGCGTTTGGAGGCGGCAACGGAGAGCACGTTGAAAGTACAGCCAGGGATCACCTTACGCCCCAAAGATCCGCTACGAATGCGCGTGCATCTGCGCTAGCAAAGCGAATTCCAAATTGGGATAGGCTAGCAGAGCTTTGGTTAGAAGGGGCGCGGGTTGGTAAGGGGCTGAAAAGCAAGACTGATCGTTGCATACAACTCGCTAAGGGGGCCGAGAAATACACTCATCGCGCTGATGACTAAAAACACAACTGCAAGCACAAGAAGTGTATATTCGGCCAGACCTTGTCCCTCTTCGTTGCCATAAAGCTGTTGAAGGGTGGTCATCCAGAAGGCAAGCTGTGTTAAACAGGTCATCATCTATCTCTCTTTACGCTCTTTTTGTCACACTGTTTGTGCAGATGGATTTGGCAAGATTGTCAGAGCAATCGCGCCAGACAACCACACTTGCTTGGTTCCCTTTGCGCTTTGCTGTAGTCAATATACAACCGTTCTGGCCATTTAATCCTTTCATGAATGTGACAAATGTCGCATATTAACGATAACATCACTATGCAAAATGGCAGACAGCCCCATCCAACTATTCCACTTGTCTGACTATTTTGGCAGCCATATCGGTTGCAAAGTCAGCGAACTGGAGTGTAACTTGCCCCTCCTGCACAACAATTTGTTCTTGCGCCAGCCAATCCCCCGTTGCCGGTGTATACCATTGTAGGGTATAAGTGCCGTCGGCTAAGCCGGTGAGCGTGATGGCAACAGTACTCACCAATGGCGGCTCGTAATGCCAATCGATTAGCTTTTGCTTGCTCCTGATGGCTGCAAAGACCGCTTTATCATAGGCGGCCTGCGCGGCCGGGACGGTATAGTCTGCGCTATAGAGCCAGAGCAATACATGTTGCTCATCTTGTAAGGCCAAGGCGTACGCGGCATCGCTGCTCACGGTTGCCTTGGCGGGGTGAAGCATGGCCAGATCTTCTCCCTCAAAAAATCGGGCCAACGCCCCATACTGCGGCCATTGATCTTGGGGATCAATAAAGCTGTCCCACCACCAGTACATGCTACCGCCGGCATAGCCCAAAAAGGGCGCGCCCCACAGCCCCATGTGTAGATGCAGAGCATCCAATGCGTCCTGCGCGCCCGCCGAATAGCCCAACTCCCCCATAAGCAGCGGCTTGTCGGGTGCGATCTTGGAGATGCGGGTCAAATCGCGCGCAAGGGTCCGCAGCAGATCGCCACCGGTATAATCATGTTGCTGGCTAAAATCGATCTCTGGCAGCGCCCATACTTGGGTAAAGGTACCGTTGGCACTGCTGTTTGTAATCAGATGATCATAGGGATCAAATTCTTTGAGCACCGGCGTCATCTCAACGATCCAGGGCATCAGCGTCTCATCGCCAATCCCCGTCCAGTTGACCTCATTCCACCACTCCCAGGCGAAGAGATTGGTCGAATAGCCCCAGCGCGCGGCAATGTAGCGTAGGCGCTGCTTGAAAAATGCCTTGGCGACCGGATCGGTTACAAACTCCGCCGGGCTCTTTAGCGGTCCGCCCAGGTCATCATTGTAGGGGTTCTGCGCCCACTCGGAATTGACCGACGTGCTAAACGCCCCATGATTGATAAGGCAGAGCATGATATAGATGCCCCGTGCTTCTGCCATGGCAAAGATCTGGTCGAGGAGCCACGCCTGCTTCATCCTTGCGTCGTAGTTGCCCAAGCCCGTATCCGCCCATTCAATGCCAAAGGACCACGACGCCATCCACACCCGGATCACATTGCCCCCATTTGCACTGAGTTGATCAAGCCAGCGTTCGTAATCGCCCAGCACATCCTGGCCGGCCCACCCAATATTTAGGCCATTGGGCAGATAAAAGGAGCCATCATCAAAAGCAAAATAGCGCGGATTGTCAGGATGGATGCGAATAAAACCAGGGGACGTAGTGGGCGTAACCTCAAAGGCCCATAATTCGCTACGCGCAGCACTTCCCACAATCATCGCCTGTGCCTGCCAATGACCGGCAGTCGATGGCGTAAATCGCACATGCCAGCCAGCCTTGCCCATGGGCTGTTGTGTTTTGGCGTCATAGGGCTGCATCCAAAACGCGGGCACGATCAACTGCTCCCCGCTGGGCGCGACAAATTCGACCCGCGGATCGAGTTGCATCGGATCATAAGGGTTCTCCACGCGGCTATTGGTCGAGAGTTCTAATTCCAACCGGCCATATTGTTCAACAGTCGTTGCCAATGGCGGCTGAAGCGCCACCGTTTCGCCATCAACACCCATCTGGGCACCCGCCATCGCGCCGGGCGTTGCGGAAGTAGTGGCCGGCGCTTGCAGCGGTTGACAGGCGACCAAGGGCAACAGAGCAAGGAGTAAAGAAACGTAGAATCGAAAATATCTTACGGCTTGGGTTGGAAAGGACATGGGACGCTCACTTCGTAACTGGGAGCCAATGACGATGGACGGCGGGGCGCTCACTTGATTATAGCGTGGATTTGTCGTGCGCGGCAAAGTACCTTGGGGTCAAGGCCTCTTGCGCGTGGATCGGAGTGGCAACAAACGACGCGACAACTGTTGTTGGCAATAGCGAGTTGTCACACTGCTGGTCGCTTTGCTATACTAGCGCCATGAAAACACCTTCTGAATCACCCCTTCCCTTTGGCCAGCAACTCAAACGCTTGCGTGCCCAGCTCGACCTCACGCAAGAAGCTTTAGCCGAACGAGCGAGCTGCTCCGTACAGACGATCCGCTTCTTTGAAAGTGGTCGCCGTCGCCCTTCAGTAGAGATGGCCGAGCATCTCGCTGAGTTGTTGAAGATCCCAGCCGAAGCGCGTGTAGCCTTTGTGCGTCAGGCACGCGCCGCCTTGTCAACAGAGCCAGCGGCTAGCGCCCCCGCGGTAGAAGCGGCAGCCATAGAATCCACACTTACCCCCATCCGCCATCGGCCACCTCTCGGTGCAACCCTCATCGGTCGCGAAGGGGAACTCCAGGGACTGCGCAACTTGTTGCTGGTGGAGCAGACACGGTTGATCACGCTGCTGGGGGCTGGCGGCATTGGCAAGACCCAGTTGGCGCTAACGCTAGCCAATGCAGTAGCCGACCAGTTGCGGGATGGAGCGCTCTTTGTCCCGTTGACACCGGTACAACAGGCCTATCAACTTCCCGGTGCAGTGGCCAATGCATTGGGCCTCACCTTACAGAGTGGCCGCGACACGCAAGAGGAGCTGTTGGCCTACCTGGCGCACCGTCAACTTTTGCTGATTTTGGATAATTTTGAACAGCTGTTGGGGGAGGCGGATGATGAGGCGACCCGTTGGATCACCGAACTGCTCCGCCTGCCCGACCTGCAACTGTTGGTCACCTCGCGCGAGCGGCTGCGGCTCAGCAGAGAACGAGTCTTTGCGCTCAGTGGCCTTGCCGTTCCCCCGGCGAGTGCGCCCCCGGAACAAGCGGATGCGGTCCTGCTCTTTTTGGAACGGGCAGAGCAGGTCGACAGCAATTTTGTCCTCAACGCCGATAATCAAGAGGCGATCTACCGTATCTGTCGCCTGGTTGACGGGATGCCACTGGCGATCGAATTAGCGGCCACCTGGGTGCGTATGCTCAGTTGCCAGGAGATTGTCGATGAGCTGCAACGGAGCATTGACTTTCTCGTGCTGGCCGATCGCGATATGCCGCCGCGCCACCACAGCATGCGCGCCGTCTTGGCGCACTCTTGGGCGCTGTTAAATGGCGAAGAGCAGCGGCTGTTGGCGGCGCTTTCGGTTTTTCGCGGGGGCTGTGGCCGCGCAGCAGCAAGCGCTGTGAGCGGTGCGACCCTACCCTTACTTGCCGCGCTGATTGATAAGTCGCTCGTTTGGCGCGGGGCAGAAGCGTCAGGGGAAGCGTCAGGGGAAGCTTCTGGGGAAGCTTCTGGGGAAGCACGCTACACGCTGCACGAGCTCACACGCCAATACGCGGCGCAGCAATTAGCCACCGATCCCATGCGTCAACGCACCGTCCAAGAAGGTCACGCCACCTATTTTGCCCAATTGGCGGCCCAATCGCGGGTGGCACTGGCCGGCGCGCACCAAATAGCGGCACTGACCGCGATCGAAGCAGAGCTTGACAATGTACGTAGCGCTTGGGTTTTTGCGCTGGACGCGGGGCTCGACGCGTTCTTGCAACAGATGGTACATAGCCTGGGCGAAACATTTTACTGGCGCGGGCGTTACCGGGAAGGACTAACCCTCTTTCAAGAGGCGGCCAAGCGGCTTACAGCACCATCGCAAACGAGCCCCGACCGCCTCTATCTGCGCTGCGAAGTGGAGAGTTGGGTCGTCTCTTTCTCAACGCAATTGGGTCACACGGCGGGGGTTGAAGCGCGTTTTGCCAGCATACACCAAAGTCTGACGGAACTTGCGCGCACCGGCTACGATGTATCGAACTGTAAGGCGCTCCTGTTGAGTGAGTATGCCCTCTTTCTTGTTACCACCATTGGGAACTATGCGGAAGCGCTTGCCCTGCAGGAAGCGTGTGTAACGATCTGCCGACAGCTGGATAATGATCACTATCTCGCCAAAAATTTGGTGCGCTTGAGCCAGATTCTACATTTTATAGGGCGCTACGATGAAGCGGTGGCTTTGGCCGAAGAGGCGCTTGTCCTCTGTCGGCGAAGTGGTGATCAATTCATCTTAATCGGAGCGATGGAACGGTTGGCGCTCACCCTCACCTATCAAGGCAACTTTCGCGAAGCAGAAGCCCATTTCCGCGCGGCGCTCGCCGCGGCCGAAGCAACTCACCAACCGGCGAAGACGGCCAGTGTCTTGACAAATTTGGGGGTTGCACTCACCTTTAGCGGTCGCTTTGCCGAAGGAGAGCGCGTCTGGCAGCGTGCACTCACCCTCAGCAAAGCCGTGGATGACCACAACTACATTGTCCATGATCTCATTCTCCTCGGTTTTGCCGCGCTCCATTTGGGGAACTTTGCGGAGGCTGTGACACGAGCAGAGGAAGGGTTGGCCAAAGCGGATGGGTATGGCTATGTGCGCGATGGTGCGCTGGCACAGCTCTTGCTGGCGAGCGTCCAACTTGCGCAAGGGAAGTTGGCCCAAGCCGCTCACAGCATCGAAGACGCACTGATCCGTTATCAAGCCATCGACCATCCCGACGAACTGAGTTGGGCGATGGCGGTCCAACTCTATATCTTGCGCGCCCAGGGGCACTGGGAACAGCTACCGGCATTGGCAAGCGCAACGTTGGTGACAGTGCGCAGCGCCGAAGGCTTTAATGCAGTACAAACCGTGCTGCCCATTCTGGCATTACTGCTTTTTGATCAAGGAGAAGTTGCCCAGGCAATCGAGTTGACAATTGCCCTACGGCAGAGCACGTTTATCTGCCAATCGGCGTGGTTTACGCAAGTGGCCGGAATGGCATTGCAAACGCAGATCGACCGGTTACCGCCGGCCATGCAACAGTTCGTAGCGACAGAAGTCATTCGTGGGGAACGGCGCAACGAACAGCTGTTGTTGCGTCATCTCACCCTGCCAGCTCACCCTGCCAGCGCGAGCTCGACAGAGTAAGCTGACTTTGGAGTACTCTTCAGGAGTAAGAGAAGTGCACAATGCGCAAGCAGCCAGCAGACGTAGAATGGCACATCGCCGAGAGTGACGCGGAGTGGGAGGCAATGAAGCGCAACGCCACCCCATCGCCAACTTCTCCAAAGCGCCCCCACTGGGGACCACTGCTACTGCTCGTCCTCTTGCTGAGTGGGGGAGGTTGGCTTTGGCATGAGCAAGAGGCAGGGTCGGCGCCAGCTGTACCCGCGGCGCCGGAGTGGGGTACTGTGGACGAGCTAGCCACGCCCCACTTTGTCTTCCACTTTTTTGAGCGCGATGCGGCAACAGTTGCGACCGTTGGCCCACAGCTTGAACGCTTTTACAAAACGCTTCAGCAAGATATGGATATTGCCCTCCCCATTGCTCCTTCGATTCAGATTACTGTCAATATGACTCGCGCCCTGGAAGATGCCCCCTACCATCCGCGGCTATTGACAGCGATTACTGTGCCCTCCCCTACGCTCTATCCCAGCAGTGAATGGCGCGCCGACGAATTGCTTGCCCAGGCGCTGGCACTGCCGCTCCTTGACCATACCCTAGCGCAGACTATGCGTCGATATGAGTTTACTACCGCCCGCGAGCCACTGTTGGATGGGGTACGGCTTTGGCAATTGTGGGAGACCGATCTTCCGCTGGCACGTTGGAAACCGGTCCTGATTCGGTGGATCTATGTGACCTTGCCGGCACAGACGACGACGGAGCATCTCCCTCTACCGGCGGATTACGCGGCGCTCTGTGCCGCCCATCGCCTGTGGATGGCCTATCCGGTACAGTTGCAGATCCCGCTCATGTGCCAGGGCATGGACGAGTCACCGCGACGGCTCTCCTACTCGATGATCCGGCAAGCGCCCAGCCACTTGCCGCCGCTGGATACGCCCATCTATCCCGATGAAGAGGTTGACGCGGCCGGCCAACGCACCGTGCCCCGCCACCCCGGCTATGCGATTGCGGTTGCGACCGTGATTGACTATGTCAACCAACGCTATGGGCGAACCCACGTGCCACAGTTGGTGGCAGCATGGGGTAGCGGCGTATCTTGGGAGGTGATCACGCCGGCGCTCTTTGGCCTCACCGCGGCTGAGTTTGAGCGCGATTGGCAAACGTTTCTGAACGCGCAGGAGTAAAGACAGCCACGGTCTACTGCTTTGTGAACTAAACTTTGATGGGTATAGCAAACGCCGGTTGCGTAGGCTGCGGCTTTTGGCAGCCGTATCGAAACCAGCGTGAGCGGCCCGCTTGGTTTCGATACGCTTCGCTACTCAACCAGCGCGTCCTATCATGACTTGTTTCACAAAATAAGACACGTTTTCTTCGTCTGCCTTCGTGTCTACTAATAGATAAACGATTTAAAGCTCATACATTGCAGTCAGTTGTATACACGAGTACCAATGTATGAGTTTATACTGCGTTCAGAATGAGAACCGGAGTTTTGCGGACCAACGGGATCGCGTGCGTCGCACTGACCGCCAACTGCTTCCAGTCCGCTAGATGCTTCCGTCAGTGCGACGCACGCTGGCCGAAACTAGGGGTTTC
>DAOUCA010000179.1:0-77141 GCA_034432375.1 Caldilineaceae bacterium | reverse complement strand
TGACATTTGCCAAAACGACCAATCAATTGGCCGACTAACCCCGAAAAGCCGCCTCAGCGGCTAGGTATGTAGCCGCTGAGGCGGCTTTTCGGGGTTAGCAGCGGGTTTCAACCCTGCAAAATTGAAATGTCAACAGACCCTAGATTCATATTGACGATTTGCGGCCACTTCGTGAACTGCTAAGCTCAGGGTCCGCTATACCCGCATATTTTCTATAGGAGAAAGGCTCTCTCATGCAAACGATGACTTCACCCAAAGCCGGCCGCCGCGCATGGATTGGACTGGCGGTGTTGATGCTGCCCACGCTCCTGATTGTCATGGATCTCACGGTGCTGCATCTGGCCGTGCCTCACTTGACTGCCGATTTGCAGCCCAGCAGCGCGCAACTGCTCTGGATTGTCGACATCTACGGCTTTATGATGGCCGGCTCGCTCGTCACGATGGGCACCTTGGGTGACCGGATTGGCCGGCGGCGCTTGCTATTGATCGGTGCCGCGGCTTTTGGTGTGGCGTCGGTGCTGGCTGCCTTCGCTAACAGCGCGCCACTGTTGATTGCGGCACGCGCGGTACTGGGGATTGCTGGTGCGACCCTGATGCCTTCCACCATGTCGCTGATCCGCAACATGTTTCTCAACGAACGCGAGCGCACGGTGGCGATTGGGATCTGGATCTCCGGCTTCTCGGTGGGCAGTGCGATTGGGCCACTGGTTGGGGGCTTTCTGTTGGAACACTTCTGGTGGGGTTCGGTCTTCTTGCTAGGCGTGCCGGTGATGGCATTGCTGCTTGTGCTGGGGCCGCTGCTCCTGCCTGAATTTCGCGATCCGCAGGCGGGACGGCTTGATTTTGTCAGCGCGGCGCTCTCGCTGCTGGCCGTGTTGACGGTGATCTATGGTCTCAAACAGATCGCGCAGCATGGTCCTGAATTCGCATCCCTCTTGCTGATCGTTATCGGACTAACGCTGGGCATCGTCTTTGTGCGGCGACAGGCCACCCTGGCCGATCCGCTGGTCGATTTGCAACTCTTCCGACGGCCTGCGTTTAGTGTGTCGCTGATCACCTACACATTGGGTGTCTTTGTCGCCTTTGGCAGCTTCCTCTTTATCGCGCAGTATCTGCAATTGGTCGTGGGGTTGTCGCCGTTGCACGCGGGGCTGTGGTCGGTCCCCGGCGCGCTGACCTCGATTATTGGGTCAAACCTGGCCCCCGTCCTGATCCGACGGGTGCGGCCGGCCTATATCATTGCGAGTGGGTTGGCATTGGCGGCGCTTGGCTTCACCATTCTTGCGGGGATTGACACACGCGCCTTGGCCATGGTCGCGATGGGTTGGGGCGTGATGTCACTAGGCTTTGGCATGACCTTTACGCTCACTGCCGATCTGGTTGTCGGCAGCGCACCCGCCGCGCGCGCCGGTGCGGCATCGGCCCTTTCGGAAACGGGCGCAGAATTGGGTGGTGCGCTGGGGATTGCCGTTCTGGGCAGCCTGGGCACGGCGGTCTATCGCAGTCAGCTTGCTATCTCTGCGCCCGACGGTCTGGCGGTGGGAGTGCTACAGACTGCCAAAGAAACCTTAGGGGGTGCGGTGGCAGTGGCCGCCCAACTGCCCGATCCGCTTGGCGATGCCTTGCTGCACAGCGCGCGTTTGGCCTTTCTGCAAGGGCTTCATCTGACGGCGATGATTGGCGCGGTGGTGATGGTTAGTCTGGCGCTCTTGACGGCGATCATGTTGCGCCAGATTGGGGAGAGTGGCGAGGATCAGCCGCTGCCTGTGCCCATCGCGGAGGAATTGGCCCTCGCCGCGGTCTGTGCGCAATGAGCTGTCTATCCGGTTAGCTGTTGCAACACCTCCTCAAAATTGCGCGCAAAGAGCCGCTCCGCCCAGGCTGGATCATGAAAGCCACGGCGGATAAAGCAGGAGCCGGCGTAGGTCAGCGAGACGTGCATGGCGAATTTGTAAAAGGCCATGCGCGCCGGCTCTAAGTCGGGACGGGAGAAATATTGATAATCCGCCGCCGCATAGACCCATTTGAGGAAAGTATGCTCCGACTCCAAGTCGCCATAGTGGATGCCCTCGATATCGACAAAATAGACGGCGTGGTCGCTTGGGCGCACCAGGACATGACCGCCCGGCAGCTCGCCATGCAGCAGGTTGTAGCTCGTGCGTGGTGCAACTTGTGCGCGTAGCTCATGCAGCTTCTCACAAATTTGCAACTTTTGGGCGGCCACAGTCGCTTCGGCCTCAGCCGTGGCGTGGACTTCGAGTAGCGCCCGCTGTAGGGCTCTTTCCTGGGGTAGCTCGTATTGCGCAGAAAAAGGGGCTTGGGGCGCGCCGGGATAGGAACGGCTTAATTCATGCATTTTGGTCAGTTGCTCATGGATTCGTTCACAGACAGCCTGGCGTTCGGCAGGCGTGGCGGATGCAATAAAGTAGTCAAAATCGCCCCCCTCGATGCGTTCGACCAGGGCAAAGTGGTGTCCGCCGGCAAATTGACCGGCGTGTAAAACAGCCGGGGTATTGACGCCGTGGTTGCGTAGCAAGTGCGTGTGCGCCAGAAATAAGTGCGGCGCATTGTCATCGCTTTGGGTCTCTTCAAAACCAGCCGCCACTCGTTCGGCAAAGTAGTTGTCGGCATTGTGCCAGAGGTAGAGGACGCAGGAAATATCTGGGTTTTGTAGTGTGAGAAAATAGACTTGCTTGCGTGCCCCGCCTTTGAATCGAGTGACGTCGGTGAGCCGGCAATCTGCACCAAACTGTTGCTGAAGTTGGACGAGTAGGTCCGATGGGTCGAAGCTCATAGTGGTTCTCATTTCGTGGTGGATGAATGCAACACATTGCTGGTCGTTCTTACACAGGCGATCAATCATAGCGCACTTTGGCAATCGCACAAAGAGCTCCTGCGCAACATCGATAAACCCCGGATTTTGTACATAAGCCCCACGCCAACAGGGAATATAATCATTGCGTACCGAAAACAATGGGTCTGGAATTTTGTTCATATTTAGAATTTCATTGTTGACTTTTTGAAGTTTTGGGTGTACCATAAAAAGAACGCATGTTCTGCTAGGGAAGAACCACTAGGGAAGAACCACTAGGGAAGAACCACCAGGGAAGAACCACAAGGGAAGAACCACTAGGGAAGAACCATAAGGAAACAGCGATGAGAAACATTATTGTGCTTGAACATCTCTCCCTGGATGGTGTCATCCAAGGACCAGGTGGGCCAGAGGAAGATACCAGCGGCGGTTTTGCGTATGGCGGATGGATAAGTTCCTATTCCGACGAGATTCTGGGAACGGCCCTGAGAAGGCAAATGAACATGCCGTTCGACCTGTTATTGGGGCGCAAAACCTTTGAAATTTGGGAACCGTACTGGCCGCATCACGGGGACATCTGGCCGGGCGTTAACACGGCGACCAAGTACGTCGCTTCGAATACCTTGACGACTAGTGAATGGCAGCCGTCCGTCTTTTTGAACGGCGATATTACCCAAAAAGTCGCCAAACTCAAACAAGAGCCCGGGCCGGATCTGCACGTTTGGGGCAGTGGTGATCTTCTGCAGACGCTGATCCAGCATGATTTGGTCGATGTCTTCTGGCTGATGATCTATCCGGTCACGTTGGGTAGTGGTAAACGGCTGTTTGCCGATGGCACAATCCCCGCTGCGTTCAAGGTGACTGAGGGTGTAGTCAGCCCGAGTGGCGTCGTTGTCATAAATTACGCGCGCGCCGGGGAGCTGAAGGCGGCATCGGTTGCCGATTAATGGCCGCACTATGCTTGTTTGAAACGTACTATTTCTAGTCAAAACAATGGGTCACCCAAAGGGGAGCAATCAGTATGATTCAACATTTTGTCACGGCCAGTATCTGGAGTGCAGATCTCAACAACCTGCTGCCGTTCTATCGTGATATTTTGGGATTACAAGTGAGTATGGAATCGCCGGGGTTTGTGTTGCTGGGGCAAGAGGCGGGGCAAACGGCTGTGCTCGCCTTGGGAACCCATAGTGAGGTGAGCGGTGCCAATCCTGATCCGGCCCGCCATATGATTGGCCTTGTCAGTGACGATATCATGGGTGATGTGCAACGGCTGAAAGGCGAAGGCGTTGAATTTGTTGAAGAGCCAGCCCTAAACGGGAATCTATGGATTGCCACACTCAAAGACCCAGAAAACAATCTTGTGCAAATTTTGCAGCATCAGGCGTAAGCGTTTCGCAGTGTTCCCGCTGGGCCACAACCGGTTTTCGGGTAAATGTTAATTCACAAAGGACAAATAACCATGAGTACAGAACAGATCGCCCACCCACCCATTGCAACACAAGAGGAGTGGCTGACGCAACGCACAGCGCTCTTGGAAAAAGAAAAAGCGATGACCAGAGCGCAAGATCGGCTCAACGCCGAGCGCCGGCGGCTACCGATGGTCAAGGTTGACAAACATTACACCTTTGACGGCCCCGACGGTAAAGTGAGTCTGCTCGACCTATTCCAAGGTCATCACCAGCTGATTGTCTACCACTTCATGTTTGGCCCCGATTGGGAGAAAGGGTGTGATGGCTGCACGGGGTATATCGACGCCATTGGCGACCTATCGGAGCTGGATAAGCGCGATGTCGGCTTTGTACTGGTTTCACGCGCGCCACTGGCAAAGTTGGAAGCGTACAAAGCCCAAAAAGGTTGGGATCTCCCCTGGTATTCCTCCTACGGCAGCGACTTTAACTATGATTACCACGTGACGTTGGATGAGTCCGTTACCACGCCTGTCTATAACTATCGTCCCGCCTCCGGTGATGGCGGTGAAGTCCCGGGAACAAGCGTCTTCTTCCGCATCGGCGATGAGATCTATCACACCTATTCCACCTATGCGCGCGGCGGTGAATATTTGACCCACAGTTCCACACTCCTCGACATCACCCCCTATGGCCGCCAAGAGGAGTGGGAAGATTCGCCCGCAGGTTGGCCACAGCACCCGACGTACGGTTAATCAATCCCAGATAGGAGACATCTCATGAACAAAGTGACACCTTTCCTCATGTTCAACGACCAACTCGAAGCGGCCATAGAGTTCTACTCCGCAACGTTTCCGGACTCCGAAATCTGCAACGTCGCCCGCGCTGGTGAGGACGGCCCTATCAGTTCCGCCGAGTTCGTGGTCGGTGGTCAGCGCTTCATGGGCTACAACGGTGGTTCATACTTCAGCTTCTCTGAGGGGGTCTCGCTCTACGTGGACTGCGCGGATCAGGATGAAGTGGATGAATACTGGGACAAGCTCGTGAAAGCAGGAGCGACGCCCACGGCATGCGGTTGGATCAAAGACCCCTTCGGTCTCTCCTGGCAAATTGTCCCGAGACGATTCAACGAGCTGATCAGTGATAGCGACCCCAAGAAGGTGAAGGCTGTGATGGAAGCCATGATGACGATGGTGAAGCTCGACGTGGCTGAGCTCGAGAGAGCCTACAACGAGGTGTAGTCGACTATGGCAAATTTAATTTACGTGGCGAACACGTCACTCGATGGCTACACCGAGGACAAGGATGGTAAGTTCGACTGGACAGACTCAAGTGAGGCGGAGTGGTTCAGGTTTATCACTGACATCGTACGAACAACGGGCACGCATCTCTATGGACGGCGAATGTATGAGACCATGAGGGTGTGGGAGACTGATCCCGCTCTGGCCGAGGCGTCTCCTCTGGGTCGCGACTTTGCCGAGGTCTGGCAAATGGCCAACAAAATCGTCTACTCCTCGACGCTGGAGACTATCTCCACGCGCAAAACACAACTAGAGCGCACATTCGATCCGGAAGCAATTCGACAACTGAAAGAAGCTGTCGACCATGATATCATGATCGGGGGGCCTGAACTCGCTGCCCATGCCTTCCGATCCGAGTTGATCGACGAGTGTCATTTCTTCGTTATCCCGATTATTGTGGGAGGCGGCAAATCAGCTCTGCCTGACGATGTGCGATTTGGGCTAGAGCTTTTAGCGGAACGCCGCTTTGGCAACGGTACGGTATTCCTGCGTTATCGAATAAAGCCGGGAAGCGCCACCTAACCATTCAAAAGTTTTCAGTGAGCAGTGATCCGTTTTCAGTGGGTGCGCCACGACGGATCACTGCTATCCTGTGCTCTGCATGAGCACAGGGGTTTTTGGCGAGGTAGAAACGCCGGTGCTCATTTCAACGACAGTTCAGCTACCGTATAAATTAGCAAAGAGAGCCTTCATGAAATTACTGCTCACCTCCGCCGGCATCAAAAACGCCAGCATCCACGATGCCCTGATCGACCTGCTAGGCAAACCGATTGCCGAGGCCAGCGCGCTCTGCATTCCGACCGCATCGTATGGGCATCGCATGGTCACGCCTGACATGGCATGGCAGTTCATCAGCGGGCGAGAACCCGAGTGCCCCATGATCGAACTAGGTTGGAAGTCCGTGGGCATCCTGGAGCTCACCGCGCTGCCCAGCATCGACAAAGAACGCTGGGTCCCCTGGGTCCAAGAGACGGACGTGCTGCTGGTGAATGGCGGCGACTCGTTATATCTGTGCTACTGGATGCGCCAGTCTGGACTGGCCGATCTCTTGCCATCGCTGCCCACGGTTTGGGTAGGGCTGAGCGCCGGCAGCATGGTGATGACCCCGCGGATTGGGGAGGATTTTGTCGGGTGGAAGCCGCCCACCGATGGCGATGAGTCACGAAGCGCCGATGAAACGCTGGGCATCGTCGACTTCGCAATCTTCCCGCACCTGGATCACGAGATGCTGCCCTGGAACACAATGGCCAATGCGGAAAAATGGGCGGCGGGACTCGACTGTCCGGCATATGCAATCGACGACGAGACCGCCATCAAAGTGGTCGACGGCACCGTTGAAGTCATCTCCGAAGGCCATTGGAAGCAGCTTACGCCCTAATGTAGTATAGAGTTTGTTCATTCCACTCGTTTACCGTCCCATGTTACACGCAGGAGAATACCATGACAGCACAACCGCAAAACGCCGTAATTTCGCTGATGGTGGCTGTACCTGATGCGCCGACTGCAATAAAGTGGTACAAAGAGGCCCTGGGTGCCACAGAGTTGTGGAATCTCGGCACCGTTGTTGGGCTGGAAATCTTGGGCGCGCCCTTCTTTGTGGCGCAACCGGCCAATAACGGCTGGGAGAGCCCCAGTGTACTTGGTAGTACAACGACACGGGTCGAAGTTTTCTGTGCCGATCCCGACACCTTTATTGCGCGTGCCCTCGCTGCCGGTGCAACCGGTTCCCTCGATGATCTGCGCGATCACCAGGCGCTGTGGGGTACCCATCGGCAAGGTCACTTTTTCGATCCCTTTGGCCACCTTTGGCTGGTTGGCGATCGGTCGCCGTTAAACCAGTTTCCTGGCCAGCGGTAATATTGGTAAATGCTTTATGAAAGGCATCGGTCGAACTATAGATATTCAGAAGCGTTTCCGTCGCTTGCGGTTGCCCCTACCGCAAGCGACGGAAACGCTTTGGGTGTCTACGATAAAACAATTTCTTATGCTTTATAGCCTTGTGGCTATGTAGCAGCCAAGCACTTTCTGAACGGGCGAAGGAACATGTCAACCCCAAAATTCTTATCATCACAGCCCATACCACTTTTGACGAATCTACAACTGGTTGAGTCACCACGCTGGCATGACGGTCAACTCTGGTTTTCCGATTGGATGGCACAGGAACTGCGCATCGTCGATCTCACCGGCAAAAGTGAGGTCATTACCAACGTCCCATCCTTCCCCTTTTGCTTTGACTGGTTACCGGATGGACAGTTGCTGATCGTTTCTGGGCGCGAGGCAAGGCTATTGCGTATGGAGGCCGCCGGCGCATTGGTCACCCACGTCGACCTGCGCGAACTTTCCACCCATCCGTGGAATGAGATCGTGGTCGATGGCCGCGGCAATACCTACCTCAACAACACAGGGTTTGATTTCCCCGGTGGTGACTTTGCGCCGGGCTTTATTGCGCTGGTGCGCTCCGATGGTTCCGTAGAAAAGGTGGCCGATGGTGTGGCCTTCCCCAATGGCATGGCGGTGACACCCGATAACCGCACGTTGATCCTCGCCGAATCCTATGGCAACTGCCTCACCGCGTTTGACATTGCGGAAGATGGCACGCTATCGAATCGACGGGTGTGGGCGCACTGTGAGGGCGATCATCCCGATGGCATCTGTCTCGACATGGAGGGTACCGTCTGGTATGCTGATGTAGGCAACAAACGCTGTGTACGTGTGCGCGAGGGGGGCGACTTGTTGCAGATGGTGACTCTAGACCGCGGCGGCTTTGCCTGTATGCTCGGTGGGGTGGACGGCAAGACTCTATTCATTCTGGCCAATCAGTGGGGTGGGCCAGAGAGTATGGGGAGGGATGGGGGAACTGGTCAAGTTTTGTATGTTGAAGTTGATGTGCCCGGCACCGGTTGGCCATAAACCATCGGAGCGGTCAGCGGAGGTTGAGGCTTTATCTTCAAGTAGATCGCCTTGGTTCTAGGTTCTATCATGGTACACCTGTCAGGTGCTAGGCCCCTGACAGGTGTGTACTCCCCAAATATCAACGGGCCCCTGAGCGATATCCACAAAACCAACATGGAAACATGTACGATCTATTATTCCCAACTATCCCAACATTATGCAACCGGCAACGGGATCAACAGATTCAAGCTATTATCCTCTCCTGAAATTCCAGAAACCGCGATCCCTTGGCGATTGTAGCCAGTGACTTTATAGGTGTAAACAAATGGACCACTCTCCGCCGGCTGTACCAAAGTAAGCACTTGCTCGGCACTCTGGCTGGTTGTGAAGAGCGCTTCGGCACTATCGGGATTCTCACCTAAGCCTGTTACCTGTACTTTGACCGCAACCAGATTGCCAGACGCCAAATCCGTATTGAGCAGTTTCAGCCGAATTCGACTGGTGCGCCCCTCGCCATCGGCAATCGGCAAGACAGCCGGCAAGGTCGTAATCAGATGTGGTTCTGAGACAAACACGCTGCCGTCGCTGCGTACAATCGTAACATCATAAGCGACTCCTGACGGTTGCTCTGCCAGCGTGGGGATCACCACATCTGTTGATGTGAGTGGCGCGCCACCAGTGAAGATCTTCTGCACGGTGCGACGATAGCCTGTTTCAGCCTCTTCATAGGTAATATTTACGTCTGCCTCAATCAGATTATTTGTATCGAGCAATGGAACCAAACGCGCTTTGATCTGATTGTTAAACGGATCGTTGATCACCAAGGCTGGATCTTCGCTTGTCTGCCATTCCGTCTGGTAGCGGAGCCCTTCGCTCAAAAAGTAAAGCAGACGATAGCGATAGCTGATTTGGTTGCGATCAGAAAGCCGTACGCGCCAATGCTTGCTTGGCTCGCCAGGTTTAAAGCTGAACGTTTTGTGCGTTTCAAAGTCATTGACCTGATCTTCGTACCACAATTCTACTTGCACCTGTTCTACCTGATTGTCAGTGAGTCTTCCCAGTGAAGCCTCTACATCAAGCAACCCAATCTGATCAAGTGGGTCAATCGTGAGTTGACGGTCGCGCGTCACTTCCCAATCAGTCGTCACATGCACATCTTTGCCCACATAAGGGGAATCTGGCTTGAAGTGAATATCCATGTAGTAGCGATACCGTCGATCGTTCTTGGCGTTCAACCAGTTGGTAAAGGTGTGCGCGTCCAGTTGGTCGGGCTTGAAAAGAAAGCCACCGACGTTAGTTGGCTCTTCATTGACCGCACGCTCGCCCGGATATTCCAGATTGACAGCCACAACGTTGATCCCCGCGCTTACCAGGTCACCACCCATCGAGACCGTAGCGACCAGCCGAGTGAAGAAGGGATCATCGAGACTAACTTCCTTGATCGCTGTCTCCAGGTTCAGCCCTTCAACCACGGTAGAAAAGAGCCCCTGTGGTGCTGCTTCACGAGCAACTGCCGCTTGCATTGAATATTCGAAGACACGTTCCTTATCCTCTACCTGATCCAGATATTTTAGCGAAAAGGCCACTTGGAAAGGTGAAGGATTTGTGCCACCTGTCCCCCCCCCGCCGCCGGTTGTACCTGCACCGGCACTACTTTGCGTAGCACCCGCCACATTAGATGATACGGTTGTAGCAGGCTGCGCCGTGGTTGGGTTGGCTGTGGTAGGTGTTCCCAATTGGGGTTGCGCGGCGCCGCGTTGAGTGGTACCCAATGAACCCAGTAGATTGGTGAGTTGGCTGAGCAACCCGCCACCGCCATTGGATCTCATCAATGCAGGCGGTTCGATCGACGACTTAAAAAACTCCTTAAGTAACTCGGTTTTGAACCAGTTGAATGCTTCATCTGCCTGTTTGCGCAAATTTTCCTCATCGGTAAAGTTGAGCACTTCCACCTTGATAACCCCCCGATCGCGCAACCGTTGGAAAGCAGCGCCAATGTCGACGCCCAGGGAGACAGCATAAATTTGGCCGCGTGCGCCAAATTCGATATCCAACTCCTTATAGACGCGATGGTAGTTGGCACTAATGCGCACATCAAACGCCGGGCGCATCCCTAAGAACTCCAAGTCGTAAATCACCCCAACCGGACTGATGCCGGACCGCAGCGCAGCTTCAAAAAGCGTTGCTGCTTCCTGACTGAGCGTTATGGCAAAGGTGGCCCGATTGAAACCGAAGAGTGATGGCGTTGTTGCCCCGTAGACCTCCTCGAAAAAGGTAAGGCCACGCGGTGTGTCGGCTGGCGCATCTTGCGCATCGGCGGCATCTTTCGTAATGGTCAGCCGAACCGAACCTTTGCGGAATTGGATCGGCGCAAGCTTGACTTCGCCGTCGGCAAAACGACCCAATTCCTGCTTAACAGCCTTTAACTCTGCGTCATCCACGCCCAGATCAACGGTGAATGCCAGAAAGCCACCCCCTAATGCCGCTTTGGTATCGGGATCAAAGTCTGGATTATCGGTGATATCGCGTCGATATTTCAAAAAGACGAATTCTGGCACGCCATCATTCTTTGCCAGGCGTGGACGTTCCTGTACATAGTAAAATAGGTTCGGATCACTGTGATCACCATAGATCATCATACCCCGAATCGGACCAATTGGCTTGTCCAGATATAACATAGGTCGGTTTCCTTTTTCTAAACTGCGGTTGAATTGGGGAACGGCGTTTCCACCTCTGTAAAACCGCCGACCCCAGTCAGCGCCAAGTGCAATAGGGTGGCCGCATGTAACCTGAAGCGTTCGTCACAGGCAAGCTACCTTTATAGGAGTTACGCAGACCTCAGCTCCGATCCGGCAAAAGCAGCCTACTCAGCCAGTGCTCTGCGTAAGTCCTACTTTATTCAAAAGTCCATCACTTCTGTCTAAATCAGTGATCGCTCGGGAACCCAGTAACCTTTGATCCAGGTGCTAAGGTCAGCATCGGAAAGCGATTCGATAGATTGTGACGGATCATCATAGCGACGAGGCGGGTTATTGGCCGTTCCGCCCTGCGCAATACCTGCCGGCGGGTTCGATCCCGGGTATTGTGGATTCTTGAAAAAGACGCGACCGCTGCTAGCTTCGTGACGCACGGCCATTACGACATGACCATAGTTATAAGGTTGGCTCCAATACATCGCCATCAACAGCTGTTGCTGATTGGCTGGCAATGAGGAGATAAGCCCATCCCCGATCGTTCGTTGGGCTGCCAGCCAGCTTGGATTGGTTGACTGGCTGGGAAATGTAATGTAGTGCGTCGTGAATCGTGTATCGAATATTCCTTCCAGCGCTCGCTCTGTTTCGCTAGATTGCAAACCACCACTAATCGTTGCCTGGAAGATCTGATTGATATTTTGTGGTGTTCCCGTAAAGGCAGGGAAATTACTTCCTTTTGCGTACTTCAACAGTGCTGTCTGAAAGGCCAGCTCCGAATAGGTGCGCATCAGAAAGGGTTGCCCTGCCACCGATGCATAGTGTGATGCCTGGAGAATCCCCACAGGAACATCCATGACATCGTTGTTTCCCAATGTCGCGCTACCGCTGGCACTCAATAATCCATTCTGTAGTCGCGCATATTCTGATGGGTTGATTGTAATCAGCAACGTTTGCAGCGACGTAGGCGAACATGTGCCGGCAGCACCCTGATTTACTTGCCCGTTCGGATCAAGAATTTCAACAATCACATGATCGAGCAGCTGTTCTTTGCTGATCACCTTGAGCAAATCAGGATGAGGTGTGATGTCCAGCAGGCTGAGCAGATTTTCAACCAGTGTTTTGTTATTGCGCCGATCAAGCTTGGTGACAATCGGTTGCACCATGTTGGAACCGACCACAGCATTGCGATCCAGTAGCTGAGGCAAGCGTAGACGCGAATCGCTGCCCGCAAAGAGCCATAGCTTTAGCAATGCCGCCCGTGTTGCCAGATTGGCGGCCTGATAGGTTGGGTGTCCAAAAATATGCACCAATACCTGACGATTGGCATCGCTTTCGGGCAAATGTCGCCAATGGAGCATTAATAGGTCGCTCCACATGGTTGGCGCGATGGCCGGAATTCCACCCATCGCCGCAATTGCTGACTGATCGGGTGCGATCTGTGTCGAGGGAGAGGCACTGATCGGAAGGATGCCAATATGGGGTGCAGCGGCTGAGTTGGCGCCAGTCAGCGTGCCGTCGGCCGGCCAAAGGCAGGCTTGACTTGCGCCCGGCGCCAGCGCACGCACGCGATAATAAAGATTGCGTGAAAACGCTGTGGTCGCCGGACTGCGTAACGACTTGAGCGATTCCTGCACATAAGCATCCCACAGTAGTTGAGGGATAGACCAAGTGGCGCGGTTGCCAACCAACTGGATCTGCTGTGCGGGGATGCTGATAGTCGTTGTTGATCCGTTGTCGTTGGTCACTGTTTCATTGAACGCATAACTGCTACAGTAATAGCGCAAGGGATTGACATAGGTCGCGGGTGCCATGAGCGCCTGCGGATCCCATGCCAACTCGACCACAACGCTGCCATTTTCATCGGCACTGATACTAAAGACAGGGGGTGGTCCGCCACCTGGCCAGTTTGCTACCATCGGGTAAATACGTACCCATTCCATAAGTAATCTCCTTAAAATCTTTCGGAAGGTACAGACAAGAAGAACTCAAGCTGTATGAGTTGCCCATCAAGAACTTCAATCTCGACGGCGCGTCCAATCGTGTGTGGACGGTCTGCAACAGCGGTCGACTGAATCAATTTGTAGATACCTTCAGCAAAACAGCGGTCCCCATGGTATGATTCGATCAGCTCAGCCAAACGCCGCCGTTTTGACTCATCCTCAATTTGTCGCGCCCAACAGGTACTACCTAGGCGCAGGCGGGGTTCTCCACCCAACGCCAGGTTGATACTCCAGGGTCCCCGGCGCGGATGTGGTGAAACAGCGAGGAGTGCTTGCCACACAGTAACCGCCGTTTGCCAAACGCTAGCATAGCCAATGGTGGCGAGTGCTTCGCTGACAGGGACATTGCGGTCCAGTTGCCAGCCGACAGTGACAGGGCTGTCGCTTGGCGACAGTGCTTGATTCACTGTGTAAAGACGGCTGTGTGGCCCCAGTTTGCCATGTATGCGGCGCAAGCAATCACCCGCGCCAACCATTTCAGCAGCGGACCAGGCATGGCGCCAAGCGGATGGCGGTTCGCCAATAAAGGTTTTACTCTGCCACAGCTCGTGCTTACCATTTGGCAAATAGTTGGTACGTAGCCACGGTATCACCCTCTCCTCTTGCTGAGGTTGGCGGGTGATAAGGCGTAAATGCCGTTTGCCCAATGCCAATACCGAAAACATGAGTGAACTGCCACCGTCGATACAGGTGCGATCGGCGTGGGCTTCGTGCGTGAGCAGAGCCCTCTGTTCGCGGGTGATGGCGTCGGCGCATCTTCCAGCACCGGCCAGCAATGCGGCATAGTAGAGCAGATTTTCCTCCCTGTGGCCGGCTTGCGCTGCGTTATTTTGGTAGAGACGGATGCGTTTGTCACCTTCCATGAGTGCATCATGCCCTTTTTCGTAAAACTATACTGCGGTTGTAATGGGAAGCGGAGTTTTCTACACGGGCAAAACTCCGCTTCCCATTCAGAGCAGAGTATAGTTGCTGACCTAAAACTGTGGCTGCGACGAAAGAATCAAAAATGTGTCTGAACTGCTAAAGGGACCGACTTTACGCTCAAAGCCATTGTCGAGAACATATACAAGATCGTAGGTGTAGAAGCGCTTGGCGGGATCTTTCAATTCTAACAGCCAGGATTCGCCCTTGCCCGGTTTGCCAAAGATGATCTGTTTATCATTTGCGACATTGTTCACATCGTCACGATAGTGCAAATTGACTTTGACCTTTTCGATACCATTCTCGGCGAGCGGCGGACCGACCAATTCAGGACGAACTTCCCAACGCTTGGCATAGAGCGTGCCGACTGCCAACGTTGGCTTTTCTTCCTGCACCAATCCAGTTTCAACCATATTGCCATCGGTATCGATGAGGACCTGACTGTAGGAATAGCGATGCTGCTTGGCGTCGGTGGGTGCAAAGATCCATTCATGGAGATCGTTGATGTTGCTTTGGTTGATACGAATAAATTTTGTTTCGACATGGCCATCGACAGCATCTTCAAAGAAGAGATTGAGCAAAAGCTCTTGGATCTTGGAGCGATCCCCTGCGATTAGGACATTGACCCGGAAGAGATTGGGCCGTGGATCCATGACCAGAACCAGATCACTGTCGGTTGTCTGCCACTCACTCTGCACAGGACCACTTGCATGAGAAAAGAGAAAGCGGTAAGAGACAGCCGCTGTTGCGGACCGTCGTGCCCGGAAGTTGAAGATCGCGCGCGGGCTGGATGGGTCAATGACCTCGCTGTCATGGTACTGCCAGCCGATCGCGTGGTCGTTGTATTCCATCTCGATCTGCACTTGTGGATAGAGATCCGACGGAAAGCCTTTGGCAAGCTGAAATTCCACCCGGCGTTTTTGGTAGAGCTTGGCTGGACTGATGACCAGAACATTGCCATTGTCATATTGCCAATCGCTCGTTATCTCCATTTCCGGCCCCGGCAGTGCCGTGGGCGTAAAGAATGTTTTGTACCGGTAGGCATAGTCGCGCCCCGCTTTGGGATCAAACCAAGCGCTCTTCTGGAAGGAAGGTGTAGTTTTGTTGAGCAAGGTTGCCCAGGTGACGACTGGTTTCTGTAACGGAGCAGGATGGCTATCCGTGCCATAGGCGACATCGACGCCAATGCCAAACAACCCATCGCCATCAAAGTCGGCATTGGCGCTGACATTGAAGTCCACCGTCTTCCAGAAATCATCGGCACCATTGACCACCGTAACAACTTGTTCGCGTGTCAACTGAAAGTCCTCAAAGAAGAGGCTGATGTGTGCCTGCGGTGCAATCTTGCGTTCGACGGCGCGGTTCACCGTGTAGTCGATATCCAACGACCGGATCTCTGAAATATCCACCTGACGCCGACTGTAGCCAACAGAGGGATAGCCCAACGTACGCAAATCGCCCAATACATCAATCACCCGATCTTCGATTGGATTGACATCTTGCTTGTCTGGGAACGGAACTGGCTTGAAGAATTTGTCGAGTACAAATTGTTGCAACTCTTTGCGCACCGCATTGAATTCGTTCTCCATGCCTTCTTCGCCCACACCTTCGAGCGAGGCCTCAATCTTGATGATCTGTTTATCGAGCAATTCCGTTGTAATCTCTTCGACCTGGGATTGAAAGAAGAAGAGATCGACACTGGTTTTTTCGGCAAGGAAATGGTAAACCTGCTCCCAATCGGCGCTAACATGCACGTTGAACGCGCGCTGCATCGCCACAAAGGTGAGATCATAGACGACACCGGCAGGAATAAAGCCATCGAAGGCGTTGTACAGTAGTTCTGTTGCCTGTTTCGTTAGCACAGCGCTGAAGATGGCGCGGTTTTCGCCATAAAGCGAGGGCACGCCACTCGATTCAAGCTTGATGACCCATTGCTCGGTGGGCGGCGGTTCCTCATGATTGCCGTTGTTGCCATTTTCTTCCTCTTCGCCCGGCAGCGGCGTTGTCTTATCCAAAAAGATCAACCGGACACTCCCATCTTTGTACAGCAAAGGGGTGAGACGGGGCAGTCGGTCGAGATCGCGATCTTGCTGGATTTTGGTTGCTACTTTCTTTAGCGTCTCTTCGGGCCATTCCAAAGTTGTATCAAAGTAGAAGAAGCCGGCCACCGACTCTTCTTCAGGGGTAAGCTCGTCCAAATCGGCTTTATAGACCAGCAACCGCACCGCGGGGTGCCCATTGTCCACGGCCAGATGGGGGCGATTGGGAAAGTAGTAAAATTGGTAGGGATCATCATAGTCGGGAGCTACGACAACACCTTCAATCATGTAATAGGGTGGATGTAAATACATCATGCGCAGTGACTCCTTATAACTTCACGGTATCTACTTCGTATTTCTGCTGTATGTTTGTATCCTGCGGTGTAGTGGAAACCGGAGTTTTTGCCCCTGTAGAAACTCCGGTCCCATGTAGAGTCGTAGTTCGCAGTGGGCACTCTTCAGTTTTCAGTGAGCAGTTGTGCCGCACCCACTGAGCACTATTAAGTAACAAGATGCACGATTAACTAGATGAGCGGGCATTCATACGGAAACGATATATCGCTTCCGTATGAATACGATACGCCGATTGATTGCTTAAACCGCGACATTGTTACTTCCCGTTGGAAGGGTACGCAGTGTCCTGGCGGGACTGAAAAGTGAGCGCTGAAGACTTGATGATGCCGACACTAGCAGGATCGTGCACACGCTATGCCTCTGGCACATACCGCGGGATAACGATCTTGTTCTTGTTCAAAGTAACGGTAGGTTTCGTGACAATCTGACCGTCGGGCAAGTAGTAGCTAACGCTGATGTCATAGTCACGCGGCGACTCTTTGTCGATCTGAAGCTGGAATTTTTGCGGTTCCCCACTGGTGAAGATCATCGTGTCTTGATAGTCAATGTCGTGTGCATCATCGAGATAGCTCAGGTTGACTTCTACCAATGGCGATTCAACAAAGTTAACCACTTTGGGATGAACTTCTACCGAGATTTCCGGTACCAGCAACTTGGGTAACACAAGCACAGTTTCATCGGTGATCTCTTCCGGCGTTGTCACCTCGTCACCCGCCACCGTGTTGTAAGTAATGGTGCGCCGATATTTGCGCTCCCCATCATTGACAATCGGGAAGCTCCAAGTGGTTTCGCTGGCGGCAGTAAACGGGAATGTTTCCACTTTGTGCAGATTGGCGTGCGCATCGTCGTAGTGCAGTGTCGTTATGACCACTGGTGTGACGTTGAAATCGAGCAGGTTGGGCAGCAACTTGACATTCATTTTTGGCGTCTGTTTGATCAAAACTGGCAATGCCTGATCGCCATCACCATCAATCCAGTCGGTCTGATAGGGCAAGGTGCCATCTGTGAATGATGTCAGAATTTTGTACTGGAAGCGGCGTTTATTCGGGTCGCGCATCACCACACTCCAAGTACGAAATTCATCGGGTGTGTGGAAGTTAAAGACCGTGTCGCTAAAGACATTATTACCCGGATCCGCATAGCGTAGATTGACCACCGTCTGTTGAACACCATCCCAATTGCCAGCTGGCACAAGCTGAATATCTAGTCGATTGATCGTGTTAGGCTCATTGATGATCAACTGGCGCAATTGTGTCTCTTGCCAGGCGCTTTCCACCATTTGGTCATTTTTCAGGAAGAAGCGAGTGCGATACTTTACAGGACGATCCCAATCGGTGAAGATGTACCGCGAATAGGTTTGCGATGGCGCAGCGCTGTTGAGCACCAGCGTTGTCCCTTCCTCATTGACATGCGAACTGGAATCGGTGTAAGCGAGATCGACCTGTACCTGTTTGGTGACTTGTGTAAAGTCGATATTGCCCGCAAGCACCGGCAGCACGATCTTGCCAACATTCCCAATGGAGATGTTCAGGCGTGGTGAAGTGTCCTTTTCCCAGCGGGTGAATTCGCTTGCTTCGCGCCCCAGATAAGCCATGCGCCAGCGATGTTCATACTCCCGTTTGGAACCGATTAAGCTTGGATCCCAAAAATCACTCGTGTGATCTTTGGTAAAGGTAAAGGTTTGTACCTTTTCGACATGTTGATTGTTTTCATCTTGACCGCTGTAACGGATCTGCATTTCGACAAAGGCGATAGGTTCGTTTTCCCAGTCTGCAAAGATGTTCGCTGTGAGCCCCAATGTTTTGAAGAAATCGTCATCCAGATCGACTACCCGTACATATTTCTTCATTTCCTGAGCAGAGACATCTGCCAAAAATGTTTGCATGGTGCCCTGCGGATTGACAGGCCATTCAACGATATTCTGGATCTCCTGTGTAAACTCGAAGTGCATTGACTCGTAGTTTAGATCAGACTTCATGTAATAGATGTCTTGCTCGCTATCAATAAACTCAGCCGTTTTGTCCTCGGCCGGTGGTGGCGGGGCAGGCTTTTTGTCAAAAAACTGCTGTTTGATCTGATCCATCACCATCTTTTTGGCGCTTTCCGTGAGTTCAAGCTGCTGATCTAGTTCTAGTTTTAGCCCACCCGGGTCCACTAATACCTGGATTGCGCCACTGTTGATCGCCATATCAAGTTGCTGCTCGGAATGGGTCATGGAATCTTCGTCGCAGCCATTGCCTTCGTAGTCGTGATAGATGCTCTTGATGCCCATGCCCAAACTGCGCGTGTCCGCCGTCACCCGAATCTTCAATGGTGGTACGCGCGCCCAGAACTTTAGCTGGTAGAGCACTTGAATCGGCGTTAGATTAGTGGCGCCGCCACCATCCAAATTGGTTAACGTGCGTTCCATAAAGGTTGCACCGGCCGAGGTCAGATCCATATTGGCGGCAACAACATTGCTTCCAGTCAACGAAACTGGCCCTTCGGCGATCCGGTGGCTGATGAGTGCCTCGGATTGTGGTGCCATAATGCGGAAAGTGCCCTCGGTGTAAGTTGGGTCGGCAATGATCACTTTGGGCGGGTTATCACCGGGAGGCGCCGCAGGGCGGTCTGGCCCAAGGCCGAGCAAAACATCGTTGACTGAGAGTGACGCGCTCGTCGTAGCCCCATTCAGATTGTGAAAACTCGACAGCCCTGCGCCCTGCACACTCTGCCCAGCAGCTTCGGCAATCGCTTTGAGCCGCTGCCAGGTTGCATCGACATCCGTTTGCAGCTCTTTAATGATCGTATTCATGGCGTCCTTGGGGATCGCCAATTCAGTATCGAAGACCATATAGCCACCGCCACGCGGTAAATCGGGGTCTTCTTCACGATCCTGGTCGCCAAAGGCATATTTGATCAACAGAAAAACTGGATCATCGTTGACATCACGCCGAATTGAGACCGTATCTGGAATAAGATAAAATTTCCAAAACATCTCATCATCCTGATAAGCCACGACACCTGGGTTCTTAAACGTTCGGTAAGAAGGTACTTTTAGCATAGTTTGTTCCTTTTGAGCACAACATAGAAAAGAGTTATGGATAACTTTTGGTCCAAAGCCCCTTGTAGATAAAGCCCTCAGCAGTCGCCCAAATAGACTGGTGTTTCTCTGTCTACGACTGGTCATTGTGGATTAGTGCAGCGTCATGTAAGTTCTGATGGTTTAGCGCTGGTTGAGTAGGCTGCGGCTTTTTGCAGCCGTATCGAAACCAGCGTGAGCGGCCCGCTTGGTTTCGATACGTGCGGGAACTACATCGCACTACTCAACCGGCGCTAATCCCGCCAAACTTACGTTACACTGCACTAACCACTTTCCAGCAACACAACTTACGCAACATACTTTGGGATAATGATGCGTGGGATCTCCTGCGCTCGGGCAGTTTGCGGATGCTCTTGGCCGTCGGCCGTAAAGTATGTAACTGTATAGCCATACTGCTTCTGATTGAGATCTTTTACAGCGACTTCCCAGGTTTGCGTTTTATTGTCGCTAAAGGTCAGCGCACCCACTTCATGAACATTATTGACATCATCGTCATAGCGCAGATCAACTGTAACCAGCGGCGTTACAGTAAAGTCAATCAGCGTGGCAAAGACGGGAATGAGGATCCTGCCACCATTGGGTGCACGATAGGGCGGAACGACAACTACCGAGTCATATTCTGTCACTGGTGGCAGATTGTGCGGCATGCCACCCACGGGATAGTGAGTGACTTGGTAGGTGTACTCAAGTGGTGCGCCTTGGGGCACATCAATGCTCCAACTTTGTGGAGTTTTGTCACGGAATGTCAGTGTCTCCTGAAGATCGAGCCCAGCCGCATTGTAGCGCAGATGAACTTCGCTTAGCGGGCTTGCGCTGAAGTCCAGAGTCTCGGGAATAACCATGATCTTGATGCCCTGGCGTTTGACGATTACTGGGTAGACGCCACTCCCCGTGCCCTTTTGCCAACCCGAATCTTCCAAATGGCCATTCTTGTAACTTGCCAGATAGCGGTAGTCGAACTGCTGCACATTGCGGTTGCGCAGAGAGACCTTCCAGGTTCGAAATTCCTCTTTACTCTTGAGTTGGATACCTGTACTTACAACATAGTTGTTGACCATATCTTCATATTTAAGGTCGATTAGCACACTGACAATCTCCTCCCAACCGTCGCCACCTGGCAAAAAGCGCGCTTCAAGGACGCTAGTAAAGGGCTGATCGATCATCAATTGCGGACCACTGTGCGTCTTCCACTCCTGGTCTTCCCGCACGTCGCCCGATTTCATCCGAAAGCGTCGTAGATACTCAATTGGTTTGCGCTGTGGTTGGAAGATTGTGCGCAGATAGCGCCCCTGCTGGCTACTGGCATTCAGAATAACAACACCCTCTTCGCGCGGCACCACAAGTTCGGGATCGCTGTAGGCAAGGCGCACCTGCACTTGATCGACCAATGTGTCGTAGTCAATATCGCCGGTCAGAACAGTTAGATCGATCTTCCCAGGATTGGGCGCAGAAATGTTTAGGTCCGGAGATTTGCTCTTTTCCCACGAAGTAAAAGGATTGGCTTCCTGTCCCTTAAAACCGACACGATAGCGATATTGATATTCACGCTGACTACCGATCAGTCCCACAGACCATTGTTGGGGAGTAGGGTCAACAAAGGTAAATGTCTGATTTTTCTCTCGGGGTAAATTATTTTCATCCTTGCCTGCATAGTGAACTTCAACCTCGACATTGGCGATATTGGGATCGGCAAAGTCGGTGAAGGCACGCACTTCGAGTTGCAGGTTGGAAAAGAAATCATCCTGCAAATCGATCGAACGTACATATTGTTTGATCTCATCGGGGGTCAGCCCATGAAAAAAGGTTTCTAACGTTGTTTGGGGATGGATCATCCACTCGACCACGCTACGCTGCTCCAGGTTGAGTTCAATTGTCATAGTGCTGGCGTCGTAGTCTTGCTTGAAGTAGCGATGGTAGTAGGCTGGTTCGTCCTTCTTTGAGTTCTCTTCTCCAGGCGGCGGCGTTGGTGCTTCGCTGCTAAAGAAGCTAGACTGGATCATCTGCTTTACTAAATCCATCGCATAATTGCGTAACTCATCGATCACCTCATCGGATAACGATCCGGACCCGGTGTCAATCTGTACATCAATCGCACCACTCATGACGATATTCTCAAAGGTGGTATCAAAGTCCCGAAAATTGTAGGGATGGTAGTAATACCAACCATAGCCATCGAAAACATGTTTGATATAATTGTGGATCTTCTCGGAATCTGCCTTGATGTGAATGAGAACCGAAGGCAGCCGTGCCCAGAATTTTAGATCATATTTAATTTGTACTGGGGTCAGATCGATGGCTTCTCCATTCGGTTCGACCAGCGTGCGCTGCATAAAGGTCGCACCTGCCGAGCTTAGATCCATGTTGAAGACAGCGATATTGCCGGAAAGCAAAGAGGGCTCAGCTTCGGCAACGCGAGCATCAACCAGTTCTGCTGCCTGGGGCGCATGCATTGTCACTTTGCCGCCAGTCCAGGTGGGTGTGCCAAACTCGACTTTGGGAGGGGCGCTGCTTCCTGCCACACCGGGCATAGCTTGTTCTGCAGCTGTACCATTTTTCAATTGCTGCCAGCGCGCATCGACGAGTAGCTGTAGCTGTTTGCGAATTTCCTCGCGGTCGCTATCGTTTATGTCAAACTGGATATCAAAATTTAGATACCCACCGCCTGGCGGCAAGGAAGGGTCCGCAATTCGGTCTTCATCAGAAAGCGCATATTTGACAAGTAGAAAAACAGGACGCTTGTTTTCATCGAGGCGCACGCTGGGTGCGGCAGCAATCAGGTAGTACTTGTAAAAGAGCGCATCATCTTCAAAAATAGTGACATTATTAATTTGATTCAATGCAGGTACTCGTAACATGTAGTTTCTCCTTGGAGCGTAGTTAAAAATTGCAGAGGGCTTACGCACGCATCTGGTTTCGATACGACACTGGTTTCGATACGACACTGGTTTCGATACGACAAAAACCGCTCTACTCAACCGGCGTCATGCGTAAGTCCTAGGGCAGACAAGGTTTAGGCAAGGGTGGAAAAGCTTCCCGGGATGTGTGTAAACCTTTGGCTGAGTAAAGGTTGCTTTTGCCAAACAGTCAGGCGGAACCAGCTACTTTTATCTCATGCTTTGTTAAACGAGGTGAGAAGGCAAAACATTTCAAAAAAATTATGTTTATTTGCTGTTTCGCCATTGATACCTGGGTAAGCGCAGTTTTGGTATATTTAGGCTCCCATGCCGTGCCTGGGGTGCGTACACATTTGGGGGATTACACCGGACGATCAAAGTAGTCCTTCTCTGTAATCCCCCAAAATGGGACGCGCCCCCGTGCCTGCGGAAGCTGGCTGTCGACCTGAATGTTTGCTAGACTGCGGTTGTAATGGGAACCGCACTGTCTACAGCGGCAAAAAGTGCGGTTCCCATGTAGAGCGGAATATAACTATGGCTTAGGTACCGATCTGCCCATCTGTTTTGGACGCAGGAGCCGGACGGTACGCAAGGGCACACGGCTATCGATCCGCCAGTTGATGTCAAGCATTGGCACTGAAAGCTGATCGGGCAACCGGACGAGTGCGGCTGGTGCGGCTAGGCTCACGGTGGGTGCCAATTGTGCGCCTAAGCGATGCGCCCATTCCAGCAGTGCCAACTGGCGAAGTTCGTCTTTTGCTGCTACTTTGTCGCCAGCGAAAGCTCTGCCGCCTTGGATATTCAACGTCAGATCTCCAGCTGCCAACATACCGTCGAGCAATGTGACCAACGCTTCACTGAGCGTGGCCGACCACTCGGCCTGTGCGCCTACTTTGGCATGGGGCAAGGCAGATAAGATCGCCGCCGGTTGGAGCACGCCTTCTACCTGCCATTCCACCAACCACGCTGGGCAGTTCAATTCAGCTGCCACTAACACCGGTGCGATCATGGCGCCAAGCGGTGCCGTGCCATTAAAGACCGTATTCGACTGACCAAAGCCAGAAGTTTCGCCTTGGGCCAGCAGCTCGACCCCATCCTCTTTCTGATACCAGACATAGACGGGTGTACTTCCCCAAGGCATGGGCAACAGACGCTGATTTTTTACCAATTCCGGGACATTCCCAAAACCCTCTTGATCCGCGGCAAAGCGCACTTCGCCAACTAGATACGCTTCGGCATTTGGGATCGGCAGCCAACGTGTTGCAGAATCTCCCCGTACCGGGGCAGGCTCGAGCAGATCGCCATAAAGCAGCTGTGGGTCTGCCGAATCTCGGTATAAATGGATGTTTGGCATTTTATAAAAAGCAGGAAGTATAAGCATTATTCACCGCCAATGGATATGTGATCATTCTCATTTATGGACTAACCAAGAGCATTCTATCTTGACAGCTTATCCAGTCACTGGAATGCATCGGCAAAGTGTGTCCCTGCTCGTCGAGCGCAATGGTATCTAGCCGATAGCGATAAGCAATGGGATCGAAGACACTGTTACGAAAAAAATTCCAGACGATTGGCTGGTTGGGTTGCAAGATGTAAGCGCGCTCCGTTTGATTGGGGGCAGCGAAGGTGATCCTGATCCAAGCAAAGTGCGCTGCCACAGATGGTTCCAGCCGAATCGTAATCAAATCGGGGTCGAGCACTTCGAGCTGATATGCCGCAATGCGCAGGTGGCGATTGTTCAGGCAACCGACGTAGAGCGGATAGGGCGGCAAATCCGGCGCGCCGATTGGATACGCCAAGGCTCGCACAAAGAGCGCAGTGGTCGCATCTACATCCGTCATGGCCAAAGCGGCATTCGGTCGCTCTGCGTGCAGAGTGAGCTGATGCAGCGGAGTGATGGACACTTCTTCAATTGAGTCCTGGTTTGGATCAACATCATAAAGTTCCACCAGAATTGAACTTGCTCTGGCATAGACCACTGATTCGCTCTCCAGATTCACAAACTCCATTCCTACATTCGCCCGATTGATCTCGACCAGCACACCATTGATGGGAACATACTCGCCGCGGCGGACAATTGGCCAACCAACGCCAGAAGGGGGTGACTGGGTGGTTGTAAAACGTGCCGCAAGCTGAAAGTCGCCCACGACCGCAGGATAGAAAACACTGAAATGCTGAATTTCGGTGCTGCCATCAAAGGTAAAGCTGCGATATTCGGGCACACCAGAAGCGCCCGAATATCGCAGATCTACAGCGACTTTGCGTAGAAAGTGCGGGTCAAACGGCAAGCGATTGATAAGATGGATGTCCACTTTGGCAAATGGTGAAACCTGAGCGACGGTGGGAAAAAATCGCTTGATTGCTTCTACCGACTCCAAGCTTTGTAGCAGACTTGATACTGACCAACTGAGCCGATGGATGCGGCTTTCCTGGCGCGGCGGGAGCAAATCCCAAGCCAAAGCCAACGGATCGCCAGGGATGAATGAGCGCAGACGGTAGAGTGTTGGTTCAAAGGGATCGTCTGCGGGTTGGCGTTCAAAGAGCCGATCCAGCGAGCGCAAGGCGATCTCACGCAACAGTACTTCATCGCTGGGGCGGGTCGCACCGGGTTCCATTGGCTGCCAAACTATCAACGTACCCTCTGCCATGCTGGGCAGCGAAAGAAACGCAGCAACGATCTGCTCGGCAGAGACTGGTTCGGCACCAGGCAGCAAGGCGGCCAAAAGGGTTCGGAGCAAGGCACCATCGCAGGAGGCCAACCAAGGCAAACCGGGCGTCAAACCGGCATAAGCCAACTCCAATTGAAGCTCTACCGCATTCTGTCCATCTGCCAGCAGTAGCTCTAGGAATTGGGTTTCATGTGCGGTGAGGCTCAATGCGGGTGCCACCAATTCCTGGCCCGCCGGATTGATTAACCGCCATTCGCCCGTCTCGTCCTCTGCACCTGCCTGCCAGGAGCGCAGCCGCAGACGAAAGCGTGCGGCAGAAAACCCCACCTCGCCTACTTGCCAATCTTTGCGGCGAAGGCTTTCGAGCAACACCGCGGGCAGTGGCGACGTCCCCAACCGAAAACGGAGCAAGCCCCCTTCGGTCTGTGTGTTGTCACCATGATAGCGCAGAAGAAAAAAGTCCGGTGTTCCGGTTCCATCGTTCAACAGTGTCACTGTTGAGGGCAGATAGTAGAGCAAATGGTTGTCTAGATGATCGGGGAATGCATCTATGTCCGGCAGCAACGGTTGCCCTTGTGTGTCGAAGGGTAGTGGCGCAAAATGTAGCATCTTATACTCCTGCTGGAACAATTGTCAACGGTGCTTCTCCTTCACCCGCAAACTCTTCGCTTTGCAACGCAAGCTGTTCGCCCTCACCTACTAAATTCGTCACTCGATAGCGATATTGTTTGGCTTGCCCACTGCCCAAAAGTCGCGGCAAGAGCGGCATGTGCAAGGTGACCTGCGCCTGCAACTGTGTTGCGCTCAACTTGACGCTTGTCCCATCACCAAAGACAACCGCCACTGCGCTCAGCGGCTCGCTACCACCTGGGGGGATTACCCCAAAATAGTCTGGCTCGATAGAAAGCGACAGCGTGAAGGTATCGGAAATATAGCCTTGATTGATGAAAAGCTGTGGCCACAATTTGAGTGGATCGGCGTTGACGCTGGTTTTGAGCGCTGGTGCAATATCCACCACGTTTGCACCAGCGGGGGTCACCTGGTAATCCAGATCTATCTGGCCACCAGGCAATACGACGATATTTCCTGCGGCTTGAGGAAAGGCAAAGAGCCCACCACCCAATGCCACTCGGTAAAGTTCCACAATTGTCACTGAGCTTTCAATCCGATTCACAAGGCGCACCCGATGTAGCCCGTTGCCTTGTGGCCCCAAATAGGTATGGGAAAAGAGATCACCGGTCGTCTGTTTCAGAGACAAAAGCACGGGTACATGAGCGGTCAAATCCCCTAACAAGGCGGCAGTCACACTCCCTTCCACCCCAATTCCCGAAGCGGATTGAAAGAGGGCAAAAATGCGCTCGAACTCACTTTGCGAGAGTTCAATAGTGTCCACAAGCCCCTGATCAAAGCGCACATCGACATCTGGGCGTTCTACTGGGCTTAGTTCAACCGATGCTTCATCCTTTTGCAGCAGCAAGCTCAGGTGGGTGTTGGCAGGAGCAAGCGCGTTAAAGCGCGCCTTGATATCGGGCATCTGCTGTTGTGCCAGATCGAGTAACAACGGATCAATATGCGGCACGGCTCGATAGCCAAGCATCGCCTTATAATGCAGTTCTGGCTGACTGTTCGCCGTGGCGGTAGCAGTGCCGGTGGCGGTGTCGGTTGCATTGCCATCCAATGTGACCAGATTGAGAAAAGCAATCCGCATATCCGGCAGATAGGGTGGTGTGTCCAGGCGTGGCACACGGAATTCCTGCGGCTGATAATAAATCTGGTCGGTATAGGCAGAGTCCTGATAGAAGAGACCGATCACTTGTCCAGTCCCATTTTTTACATGGAATGGGATCAAAATATGGTTTGCATTGGGGTCCATATCACCTGGAAGATCAAAGACATAGGAATCTCTGTCCAGTGAAAACCAAAAGGGCGCAATCGCCTGGCCACTCTCGACCTGGATCTGCATCAGCTGTGGGTAGCCGTCGTCGGCGAGCACGGCTTTGACGGGAAGGACATATTGATCTTGGTTGTTAACCCGAACGTGAAGGTCAGAGTGCTCGAAAATCTTTGCCCAAGGACGAGTTTTTTGGAGGTCGAGTGTTGGATTTACGAACGATTCGGTTGGGATGATTTTGTTCAAAGTTACCTTGTCTGAAGGCGACTGAAACAAGGTTGTCTTGTTTAGCTGCGTCACATGTAGATTGGCAGCGAGGACAGGATTCACAACCTGGAGCTTGCTAATTTTGGGATTGGTGGCCGACAGTGGGTTTAGAGCCGCGGCAGCATCTGGAAGGCCTCTTGGCCGAATCCGTTCCCAGTTGAGCGATGCTTGCAACGAGGCAACATCAAAGCGATCCAAAACGACTTGTCGCCAGGTACGGCGACCCATCGTGGCAAAACAACGAATTACAAGTCGGCTATTAAAGCTACCATCCGAGAGCACCTGGTAGAGGCGCTCAAAATCCCTCCTGTCCGAGATGGGTAAATGGGCGCGGCGCACACCATTACCAACCGGCTCCAGCGCGCCGACCTCAATCCACAACACGGGACGGTCATCCTCTGTGTCAGTTGCCAGATTGCCGCCCGCTAATGTCTCCTTTTCGACCCGATTCGGACGCCCATCATTTGCAGCAAAGGTGTGGGTTAATTCGGCGCTCATCAGATTATTGCGCCGTTTCAACACGATTCGGGTCTGTTTGAATCCAAATTCATAGGTGCCCACTAGTGCATCATGCTCTAGATGTGCCGGCGTTAGCCCCCAATCACAATCCGCCGGATGGCATTTGCCAAAGCCGTGAAACTGAAGCCGATTGTCGTCCAGTGGCAAAATCTCCAACCGAGTCATGCCGCGAGTTTCACGATCAAGATTGCTCCAATTGCCCAGAAAAGCTGTTAATGACGGGATAGCGGATTCCTCGTTCTGAACGGGCATTTGATAGGCGATACGCGCCACCGCCTCGTGCGGAATTTCAGTCAAGGGCAGATCGCCTGACCATGCCGGCACAGGCACCACATCTACAGTCAGGAAAGCCAGCGGCCCATTCGGATCATCGCCCGCACTGCGCCATTTGAGGCTGGTTGTATGTTGACCAGCCACCACATTCAACTGATACTCCGGTAGATAAAAGCGGGTATTGGGATCGGCGGATGATTCATAGAGCACAGTGGGAACCAGTTGCCCGTCGGGTGTGATTGGGATACCATTTTTGTCAGATGGATCGGGAACAATTGGTTGCAGCTCTTGGTTCCACATTGTGCCTTGACGAGATAGGTAAGCGGTTAAGGGCTGTGCGCCCAGTTTTTCATTGATGAGATAATAAGATTCTGGCATAGATATCCTCACTTGCATTCTGAGACGTTACAGTTGCGCTCGGCATTCCGTAACCTTTTCCCTCTGGAGAAGAATGTTACTGACTCATGTTACGCAGTGATGTACCTCCCCCACCCCTGTTCCCGCCCCGAGGGGCGGGAACAGGTTAAATTTGCGTGAGCTTGGCGGCTAAGCCGCCAAGCTCACGCAAATGAAAGAATTTTTTCTCCCCTTCTCCCCCAGTTTGGGGGAGAAGGGGTATTAATCTGTGCGTAACATGAGTTATTGAGTATCTATCCATAAGTTCTCTCTTCTCACTGGGCCACAACCGAATTTATGGATAGTTCTTAAGCAGAGTGTCAGTATCGTTGGATTGAAAGGCGGGGTGCCACAGGAAGTGCACGCTTGACCTTTCCTGGTATTAACCTTTACTGACTGCTGATCAGTGGACAATAGCGCACATAGATTGCACCAACATCTGGCACTTGGGCGCTGCTTCTTGTCGCCGTGAACAGAAATGAACGAGGCGTGGTCAGGATAGCACCACCGGTTGGGAGAACGGTGACTTGATAATCACCGCCAACTAGGTTGAGAACTATATACGAGCCATCAGCGTTGGTGACCACATTGTAAGGTGTGCCGCCTGCCTGCGGCATAAGGCGCAGGTGCATCCCCGCAATTCCTGGTTCATTCACATCGCGTTGTCCATTCCGATTGAAATCGGCAAAGACGACGCCACTGACGGCTGGAACACCTACGGCTACAGTAACATCGCTGCTGACAGAAGCTGTACTTGCCGTGATAACCGCATCACCCGCGTTGGTCGATGCCACTAACTGTACAGTCGCCACACCGCTTACATCACTGTTGGCAAGTGGTGGTATCGTGCCGAGCGTCGTGGCAAAGCTCACCGGCTGATCGGCCAGTAGATTGCCAAAGGCATCTTTGACTATGGCGACCACCGTACTTGTACTAACGCCATCGGCCGGCAACATAGTTGGCGTGGCACTCAGGCTGAGGAGTGCCGGTGGACCCGTTACAAAGTTCACTTCAAGGTTGCTGCTCAGGCCACCCGCGTTGGCCGTCACGGTGCCGATGCCGGGCGTTGTATCGGCCACCAATTGCGCCGTTGCCGTTCCTGTTGCATCAGTGACAGCCGTGCTGTCAATTGTGCCGTGGGTCGTGTGAAAGGTGACACGATAGCCGGGAATCGCAGTCCCATTGACATCTTTGACCAAGACTTGGATGGTGGCGCGGCTGTTGCTATTGATGATCAGGCTGGTTGCATCTGCGCTCATTGTCAATGTGGCTGGGGGTGGAGCTGGCACACGATAGATCACGATGATCAACGATGCGCTGCCGCTCAAGCCATTTGCGTCGCTGGCAGTCAAGGTAATCTTATGTTCACCCAAAGACAGGGTGGAGGCATCGAGCGATAATGGATTGCCAGCACCCAAAAAGCCATCGACACTTGAAGACCAAGTCAAGCTGGCGGAGTCGAGTTGCCCATCCTCAACATCCTGCCCAGTTCCTTCAAAGAGGATATTCTGTACACCTGAATATTGAGCGTGGTCAAACGGTGAAGAAATTATCACCGTGGGTGGGTGATTTGGTGCAGTGAAGGTGCCATCCGAGGTATCGCTGGCCGCATTGAAGCCATCGCTTACCAATACCCGCATCAGCCCCTGGTTGGTTTCGCCCAATTCCTCTAACCCAACAGAATAGCTTTCTTGGGTCCAGTCGGTGACCAGTGTTTGCCAGGTGTCGCCATTGTCGCGGCTGTATTGAATGGCATAGCTAAGCGCATTGCCATCGAGGTCACTGCCTTGCCAGTGCAGCGTCACCTCTGCACTGGTCAGATTTTCGCCGCCATTGGGGAAGATCATCTGCACGGTCGGTGCACTGTTGCTGGCTGTGATGGTATCCACCAATTGATCCTGATTCATCACATCTGCCTGTGCCATAGCTTGGTTTTCAGGAACAGCCAGGACAAAGATACCCGTCTGCTCGTTTCCGGGTGGGAAATCAGAGAAGCTATATTCCGGTTCGAAGGGCAGCTGACCGAGAAAGTTTCCCCCCTTGTCTTTTAGCACCATTGTGTAATCGCCCGCCGGTGTAGAGGGCGGTGGGAAGACGCTTTCAATATGAAGTGCCGGCAAAAAATCGATCTGATTTGTGTCGAAATGAATAATACCGCGAAAGATCCGATAGGCTTGGCCTTGGGAGTGACCTTGGAAGTGACCTTGGGATGAAGCCACTTGCGTTTGTTGCGAGTTGACAGTAAAGCGGTTATTAATAGCACCGACCAGATTGTCATATGTGTATTTTGAGATCCAGCGGAAGTGATTCAGCGCACCACCGCCACAATAGCTCATTAGTTCGTAATTTTCGGCGGGATCCACCACTGTCAACTGTGCCGTATCTAGCCCAAAAATTTTGGCGCTTTCCCCTGCGGTCAGCGGCCCCAAAGTAGCAAACGTTTGCCCATTGACCGGAGAAAAATAGGGAAAATCGGGAATGGTTGTCGCATCTCTTTCCTTGCACCACCCCTGCTTCATGTTAACACCACCGACATTGACAAGACCCAGTGAACTATCTACGGAATTGTTCATACCTAACAAATGGCCAAGTTCGTGGGCATGGCGATTGCGCCCAAAGCCGAGCGGGTTGTTGGGCATATTGCCGGAAGCCACAAAGCCCGCCGCCTGTCCACTCGCCAGGGTATTGACCAGCACGCCATAGTAAAGCCGGGTGCAGTTGGGGATCGGCAAACAATCCATATAGCGCATTGTCGCCAAACTCGTGTTCAACGCAGCCAGACTATTGGTGGTGATGGGTAATGTGCCGTTATAAACCGTACGCTTCTTGTTCGCATCCAGCTTTGCGATTGGATAAAGGGCTTTCAGGCGCGCCGTCAGTTCATCGAGAGCCGCATCAGTGGGTTCGTACGTGCTACCCGTGTTCGGATCTGTCCAAGAGACCCCAACGAATGTAATTTGGGGAAGATCGACTGGGATAAACGTGAGTGTGAGCGAACAATCATTGGCTACGTTTGCCACATCTTTACAGAGAAAGGGCCTCCCAACCCGTTCGACGGTAAGCTCGATGGTGCCGTTTAACCAGGCCGGTGGTAGCCTGAAATTCAGACTTTGTTCAAACTGGTTGCGGCGTGCCAGCGCGTTGGGTTTGGCAACCACGACACTGGCATTGTTTTCGGCGACAAGTGGACTCTCCGCGAACTCCACCCCATTACGTTTGCCATGTAGACGGGCGGCAACTGTGACATTGTTCCCTTCTACGGGCTGCAGGTGGGTTCTCACATAGGTCGTTTTGCCGGCAATCATCTGCACTGAGTTTTGCAGATCCTGAATGCTTTGCACAGCTTCTAGCCCCACCACTTCGACCGGCTGAGGGGCAAAACAGGTGGCACCCACAAAGCTGGCAAAGCTGTTGCTATTCTCCACCACAGAGACTGCACCATCGCCAAAGACGAGCGGATCGTAAAAGGTATGAAAATCAGCGGCAGCATAAAAGGGTGGGTCTTCGATTGCAATAACGGAAAAGCTATCAAGCGGAACGGCAGCGGATCTGGCATTCGCCAATGCAGTCGCCACATCACTACCCGCGTTGGGTAAACCATCGGTGGAAAGGCAAATTGTCGTTTGATCTTGACTTGTGGCATGGGCTTGCAATTCGCCTGCTGCCCTGGTGATGCCGTCACCAGGGTTTGTTTCGCCCTGCAACTGTACGATTGCGCCAATTTGATCAATCACTTGGTTGGCGGCGTCATTGCCGTCCAACAAACGATAAGCAACCTCCAGGCGAGTTGATGTTTCGGCATATTGAACGACCAAAAGCGCAATGCTACTATTGCGCGGCACTAGCAATGGATCGCGCAGTGCCAGTTGAATGCCTTCTTTTTGCAGTGCAAAATCGTTGGCATCGATACTGCCCGACCCGTCGATCACAAGGGCGACGGTCTGAATGGGTCCGGCTTGACGCTGTGCTGCGTAGAGAGGTGCTGCCAATGGTGGTTGCGTGGAGAGTTGCGCAGGAAGCGCCGGCTTTTGCGCGCTGCTCTTGCGTTCGGCAACAAAGAGTTCGGCCGATTTTTGATTGATATACGCTGCGGGCGCGCCACTAGTCAACATGTCGGCGACAAGCTGTGGATCCAAATTATATAAAGAAGCGATCTGTTGTACTTCGCCACTCTCTCTATCAATGTCGGTATTGGTTGATGGGTGTACAGTCCCTTGCTCTTGCGCCTGTACATCAAGATAAGAAAAAGTTGTAGCAGATTGGGCAAAGAATAGAATAAAAAAGCAAAGCCAATGCACGAATCGATTGTTTTTCTTTTTTACGGTGAGTAATCGCATAATCATAACCCTTTTTTGTTGTGATAGTGCAGTCAAGACCGGGACCTTTGTTACTCTAAATCGGTTCTAGCTTCGCCTTATTAATGAACGGAGGCAGAGCTTGTCGAAGCCGAAGCGATGACGGCTTTGCACCCGCCTTCGGGTGCCCACTGGGCGCGCTCAGCCTATGCTTTCTACCCAATTAATTTCTCAACTTGCAATCAGGCGAAGTCAAATTGTGTTACCACTGTTACAATAGTAACGATGTCGAAACACAATATATTTTACCGGATTGGTACATTTTCTTTTTCTGTGTAATAATATCCTCCGACAAATGCAGTCAATACTTCAGCTCAAGATGACAGTTGTTTTTACTAGGCTGGCAGGATGCTTTCATTCAGTGGGTTAGGTAATTGGCATAAGATGGAAGGCTCAACGCATGAAGTGTCGGGAACTGATTAAGCGAGCGCGTACAAACGAGCAGTGGATTCAGGACCTTCAGGATAAAGATCCTGCTTGTCAACAGGCAGCTTTTACAGAGTTGGGTAACTATCTACATTGCCATCTTGTCAATGACATTCGGCGCCGAGCGTCCAAGCTGGTGTCACTAATGGCTTTGGATGTTGTGGAGTTGCAGTCTGTTGCCGATGATGTTGTCCAATTAACGCTGGAAAGAATCCATTTCAAATTACATCAATATACCCCTACTGCTTCCTTCCTCAACTACGCGCTTACGATTGCCCGCAATCTATTGATCGACACGCTGCGCAGAAAACATTGGTCTTCAGAAACTCCAGCCTCACTCGACGCGCCATCGGGAGAGGATTCTTCTCTGTTTTACACATTGCCAAATCTGGAATTGATAGCCGACTCGCATATGGACCTAGAGGCCAATTTGGGCTGGCGAGAGATGGTAGAAATTGTCTATGACACCATCCTAAATGACTTGAGCGAAAACCAAGCTGTAGCTTTTATTCATTTCTATTTCCAAAATATGTCCAGCCAAGAAATCGCTGAGCAGATGGGGAAGAGTTATATAGGGGTCGACCAACTGCGCTATCAGGCACGAGTAAAGATCAAAGCACGCTTGAAAGAGAAGGGATACACTGAAACTGAGTTTTTATAACAATACCTTCGCCAATTTCAGAAATTAGAGCCGTCATTCCTGCGCAGGCAGGAATCCATCTTCATGTTACATGAGTAGATTCCTGCCTGCGCAGGAATGACATCTGGAAATTTCCGCCAAAACAAGGTTTGGCGAAGGTATTATATAAGTTTCAGTGTTGAAAATTTCGAATAACGGGGTTGTGCATAAAAGATTTGCAAACGACACCTCGTTATAGCTAAGAGGAGTGTAAAATGCAAAACACAAATCAGCAATGGCGCAAAGTAATTGAAGATCTAGTAAAGCCCGAGCCGGCAACAACTTTTGCAGAGCAATTGACCGATCTTCAATGTACCCAATATATCGAAGCGATGCTTGTGGGAGAGGATGTCGAACGCTCACTGGCTGGAATTCATGCCTACTTGGAGACACATCCTGTAGAACTAGAGAAATTGAGCGAGCTGCTTGAATTATTTGAGGCGGATCGCCAACTTGAGGAAATCGAACCAGTTTCTGCACCTTCATTCAATCTCCACTTTTTGTCGGCGGCTGAGGAATCAAAGAGCGTTGTGGCGGACACGACAATAGCCCAGGAGGGTATTGCGACACAATCGCAAAAGACACGCACGATTCCCGAATGGATCGAAATGCAATTTCATGCTGGACGGCAATGGATTGTGGATCAGATGGGTGCGATTTGGATCGACTTTTCGAGCAGCACGCCTGGGCAATCCTCGTTGGTACCTGTGCTTGTGACCCGCAGTCAGCCAAAACCCACGGCCATAGACGACTCTTCAATCCTTCGACAATTTTCAATTGGAAGCGAAGAGTTAGATGATTTGGATTTGGAGATTAGAGCATTGCGCACAAGAGATCCACATTACTGTACATTGCTCATTACTGCTCATGTACCCAGTCGTTGGCCGGATCTCAGTGGAGTAGAAGTCCTTGTGCTACGTAGCAAATCTATACGAAGCGGCATAACCGACGAAGAAGGACAAATCGTATTCGAAGAATTCCCAGTCGAGGAGCTGGAGCGAGTAACATTTAAAGTCAAGTAAGCACCTGATCCCCAATTAAGAGAAACGAAGCCCAGAAATAGGGGTGTGCAAAGACAGGCTGCGCTGATTGTTCAATCGTTTTATGGTTTTGTATTTGAGGTGTGTGGGTCAGCGAGAGCAACAGACCTACCTGGGCGGCCGCTTCGTTGATGCCAAAGCTGACCAGTATCTCCACTACCTGCGCAGCCGTAAGATGGCGCACATAATGTTGCGCGGAGCGTAACGCAGCTGCATTGGATTTGCCAGCCAACAGTTCACGATAGAGATGCTCCATGAGGATGCGTGTGGATAATTCGTCTACAGGCCAGAGGCTGACGATGATGGACGATGTCCCGGCGTAGATAAAGGCGCGCACTAATCCAATCAATTCATCACCTTTGAGCACTTGATTGCGCCCTGTCTCACAAGCGGCCAAGGTGACTAGATCTGCACATAACCGTAGTCGCTGTAGTACATCTGAAGCATAGAGCGCGCCATCAGCCAACCGTAAATGCGACATGAGTGGGCGTTGCACATTGAAACTGCCGTGACAGGCAAAATGGAGCCAACGGAAATTTTCTGCCTGCGCAAAGAGCGTTTCACAGGTTGCGTCGATGCCCACCAATGGCTGACCTCCAACAAGTTTTGCAATTGCCACGGTCTCGGCTTCAGCATGGCTCAGATCGCCATTATGCCCAATCGCTAACAACGAACCTTCAGGTTGTGGGCGCTTTTGTTGACAATAATCCAGTAACACCGTTGCACTCGGCGCATAGACGATTTCATAGTCGTCAAGCAGCGTATGCATTTGTCCATCTGCTTTTTCATAGTAAAGCGCATGAAATGGAACTAGGTGTAGTGTCGCATGGGGGAGTAGATAGAGCGCATCGACACCTTCAAGATGCACTACAAGGGGTTGGATCAGATGTTGGTAAAGTTGTTTCAGCATCCACGCATCATGTAAACGACCATCTGCGCCGAAGCGTAGACGCCGCAAATTTCCCTCCTCATCAAAGGCGTACTGCAACTTGACCGGCGTGAGCGCCAATCGCTCTACGATAAGATCATCTTGTTTGACAACAAAGGCAAAAATTGCGCTGTCGGTAACAAAATAGGAAAGCAGTGCACTGCCAATAGGGAGCCGCTGTTGTACTTGGCGGTGAGTTAAAGGCTGCACGACACGCAAATCTGTATAATCTGCTGCAAACAGCCTGATTTCGCGCAGAAGTTCGCCCAATTCTGCTTCACAGGTGGCGATTTGTTGTCTTTGGTCATCTGCCATTTGATAAAGCCTGCGGAGTTCGGAGCGCAGTTCTTGCTCTTTTTCCAACAGCGCACCCGGCACCTGTTGCGGCGGACGAATCGTTTTGTCGCCAAGCAGTTCGATAAAACTACGCGAACGTGCTCGCTCTGTCATATCAAAAGCAGCTGCGTTTTCCTTGGTTTCAATCAGCAAATGCACCAGTTGTTGATAGGATTTGACCATTGTCGTGAAAAAGCTGGTACGCACATCGGTTGCAGTTACGCGAGTGCGCAAATCTTCAATCACGCTGACGGCTTGCCGATAATGATCTAACGCCTGTCCCATATCACCCATGCAGTGATAGAGCGAAGCCAAATTTTGTAAAACATCGACTTCCAGATAGCGATTGCGGTGAGACTGCAGTAACTGAAGTGCAGTAGTATAGTACCGCAGCGCCTGCGGCCAATTATCTGGAGCGCGATGTTGAAAGACCTCCCCCAAATTGAGATAGGAAATCCCTGCACCATGTTGATCGTCCATCTGTAGACAGATCGTGAGATCATGTTGGTAACAGGTGGCCGCTTGATCCCAATCTTCCAGGTAGCGATAAGTAGCACCCAACGTATTCCAAAGCGAGCCTTCAAACCAGCGGGATGAAGCTGTGTCTTGTTCGACTGAGTCCAATACCGCTAACGCTTGTCGTATATACCTGACCGAGCTTTGCAGCGCATCGCGGCCATAGTCGCCATGTACAAATCCTTGGCGATAGCAAACTGCTATTTGCTTCCATGCTTTTGCCTTGTCTAAAGGACGATTCAGTTCGTCGGCAATGATCAGTGCTTGTTCACTGACCGCAATGGCTTCTTGCCAGCGTCCTTGAACTTCTAAAGTGCGAGCGAGCGCATAGTAAAGACGAAAGCGCAAAGTCGTGTCAATCGATTTAGTCAATAACTCGCTGAAGATACGTTCTGCTTTAGCCCAATCATTTTGAAGCTCGAAAGCCATAATGCCCTGTAGATAATAGCACCACTCTTGCAACGGTGGATTTTGTTGCGATTGCAGAAGAAGTGCCGTCAACAGTTCAAGACAGCCTTCTAGTTGGCGCAGTTCAATGGCTCTAAAAAATCGGTCAATCAGTTCTTGAATTTCTTTTTCCATAGGTAAGTTCGGTTTAAGAATGGAAGTAAAAAGTTCCCAACACTCGTTCTCAAAACAACCATCATATCAGTAACGAGGAGTAGGTTAATGAATTTCAAAAGCACAATTCACTTGAACAATCGAAACTATAGAACGTTTAGCAGAGTTCGACGACTTTTTTCTAGTATTGCGTTTTGTTTTCTGCTGGTCTGTCTAATCATTGGAGCAACATCCTATTCTAACACACGCATTGCGCTCGCTACAACCAACTCCGCAGCGACAGCGCGCGCAGTGATAGTGGCCCTAGAAAAGACAACACCTGAACAACCGACAGCCACTGTTACGACCACCAACTTTGTTCCCTTTGTTGCGGTTGAACCAAGTTTGGATGGGAATGCAGTCACGTTTAGCACTGACAGCAACACGCTGATAAATGACCAACTCTATGCCAACGTACGTTCAGGCCCCACCGGCGACAAGCTTGGCTGGACAATGATCTATTCCGATAGTGAAAAGTCATTTATTGTCACAGTTCCGGGCTTTTCACCGGCGGCAACGGAAGAAGGCAGCGTAAACATCACAACAACCCAAGGGTTGAACTCACCCGACATTCAGTTCAACCGTGTTTTTGTCCCTGCCAATTCAACCCAGCCGATTCGCTCGTTGGATAACGTTTTGCAAGTGGACTTGGTCAATGCCGACACATTCCCGGTCGCAACCTATGTAGCGGTGACGACAAATCAGTCACAACCGGGAGCAGTACCAGTCGGTCATCTTCTGCTAGGTCACTCTTACAGTCTGCGCTCGGCGGGCCACATTATTGAGACGGACCAATCGATGAGCCTGAATTTCTTCAGCGCTGATGCTTTGTTGGGCAATGCAGACCCCCATTCATTGGGGATTTTCTACTGGTTGATCGATCCAATCGATGCCAACAACAGCCAATGGGTCGAAATCAAAAGCACGTTGCTGTTGGATAATGATTCTATTGTGGCGCAGACAAAGCTTTTAGGCACCTATGCGCTCATGCTGAAGCCTTCATGGAGCAGTGATTTTTCAACGCTCACCAGTGTGGAGCAAAGTTCAATCGACAATCTGCAACGCGCTGGTTCTGCAATTGCCCGCCAACTTTCTTTGCGCACAACGCCAGGCGTCGGCATGGCGCGTTCGATTCCGATCTCGCCCACAGTCGAGCTCCAATCCTGGGGTATTGTCACATTTACGGGTGTGATGAGTCTGCCAGAAACGGCGCTGACGGTCGATGTCGTCGATCTGGATGGCCGAAAAATCATGACAGATGTCCAGCCGGGAGCAAGCCTCTCGCAGATCGATGTCCAGTTGCATCCAGCCATCCAGCTACAAGTGAATATGTCATCTTCGGTGAGCAATGTGACGCCCGCCTTGTTTACCTGGAAAGTAACATGGCAACCAGTGCAGCCCTCTGTGGTCAAAATTGGTAAGATCACCATTCCTTTGGGACAATCGGTGACTGTCCCCATTCGATTCACTCAGCCAGCACTGCCGAGTCTACGCACGGCAACCATTGTTGTTACCTACGATCCATCCTTGATCAATGTGGCAGCGTGTGTGGTTGTGGCTCCCGAACTTCGCGCAGGAACTTGTAACTACGATAGGACTACCGGGAATATACATCAGGTACGTTTTAACTTGATCACCAATGCATCCATTCCAAGCGAAGCAACAGTTGCCGAACTCACTATCACGCCCATTGCCGGGCAGGGCACGACCATTCCACTGACGGTTGATGTGGTGCTGGCGACAGACGCAAAAGGGAACTCCTTGCCACTGTTGACCGAGAATGGAGAAATCACGGTTACAGGTACACCAACCGGTGATGTGAATTGTGATGATCAGACCAATCTTGACGATGTAAAGCTGATCACGGCATATGATGTTGGCTTACTACAAGTTGTGACCAGTTGTCCATTGTTGCCTAACACGCTACTGCTGGCGCAATGTGATCTCAACGGCGATACATTATGCGATCTCCGTGATGCGCTATTGATTCCGCTAGAATGACGAGGGAGAGCGAGCGAGGAAATCTATGCAAACCATAGCCAACAAATTTCTCAACCCAATCTTTGCACGATACTGCGGTTGTAACGGGAACGGGAGTTTCTACAGGGGCAAAAGCTGGAGTTCCCATTCAAAGCAGAATATAAGACATAAAATCATACTCGCCTTTGGTATCAATAGTTTCTTACTGTTTTGTTTGGCAACAGGGCTGACATTGGCGCAAGCGGGAGAAACGCAACCACCACCGCTAACTTTACAGGATTCAAGTCTGGAATCGGACTTTACCACTAGCTTGGCCTGGGGCGATTATGACAACGATGGGGATCTCGATCTGATGGTGGGCAATGGCATGCTCATTGCCGATGACATACCGGGTTTGGCCTTTTTCCCACAAGCAACTGAGTTCTTAATCAAGACAGATCGGCATAACCGACTTTATTGCAATGAAGGCGGCACGCTCAAAGCTTGTTGGACCACCCCCGACAACGACTTTACCACTAGCATTGCTTGGGGCGATATGGACAACGATGGCGATTTGGACTTGGCGATTAGCAATGTCAAGCTAGGAGTCAAAGTTTTAAACGTGCCGCTTTTAGGAGAAGTACGCGTCATGAGCGACGCAACCAGTTACCTTTACCGTAATCTCGGCAAGAACTTGGATGGCACACCAAATTTCTCGCGCACGGAACTTCCCGTTGACACGGATTCGACCTTGGCGATGGCATGGGGGGACTATGACAATGATGGCAGACTTGATCTAGCACTCGCCAAAAGTAATCATTACATGGTGGTGGATCGGTTAAACCGCTCACAGCTTGCCTATGAAAATGTTGATCTTCACAATCGAATCTATCACAACGACACCGATGTGAATGACCCCAATGCCATCCCAACCTTTTCACTTGATACAGACTTTCAAGATATTGCTGAAGTTACCTTCAACGTTGCCTGGATCGATGTAGACGCCGATGGCGATCTCGATTTATCGGCGGTAAACGATGGCACTGATCGCATTTACTGCAATCAAAAAAGTGAAACCAATCGTGCGCACTTTCAGCTCTGTTGGTCCTCTACTACCGAAATTACGCGCACGCTTAGCCAAAGCTGGGGCGATGTCGATGGTAACGGCTATCCAGAGTTGGCAGTAGGCAATAGTGATTTGTGGAAAGGCAAACGCAATTTCGTCTATTTTAATTACGGTCGCAAGGCAGATGGCATGCTCGATCTGCGCAATGAGTGGCAGTCAGATGAAGAGGATGCCACCATCAGCGTTGCCTGGGGCGATGCTGACGGCGATGGCGATCTCGATTTGGTGGCGGGGAATGGCAATTTTCGTACCAACCAACAGAGTCGCATCTATTGCAACGAGGATGGTCAGCTGCAAACCACTGCCTGTTGGTCCTCGTCGCAAAGGGATATTACAATGAGCGTGGCCTGGGGCGATGTCGATGGCGATGGCTTGCTGGAGCTGGCAGTGGGCAATATCAGCGTGCCGATTGGTCAACAAAACCGCATTTATCACAACGACGGTGCGAAATTGGACTCTACCTTCAGCACGTCACAATCATTGACCGCAGGTTATGCCAGAAGTATTGCCTGGGGCGACATGGATAACGACCACGACCTGGATCTTTTGATTGCTGGATTCGGCAAAGAAAAGCTTTATTGCAATGACCACGGCCGACTCAGGCTGACATCTGCAATACAAATGGTGGATGATGATAGTACGAGTATCGCCTGGGGTGATATGGACGGCGACCACGACCTGGACATTGTCGTTGGCAATGTGCGTGGCGAAGCCAATCGCATCTATCGCAACGACGGACTTTCCGGCGAATGCCAGCCCAATTTTCAATCGGTTTTGGAATTTGCCGCCAATAGCGATACGAGCAGCGTTGCCTGGGGCGATTACGACAACGACGGCGATCTCGATCTGGCAGTTGGCAATGGCGGCATTAATCAATTGGATTTGCCGGTGGGTGAAATCAGCCAGATTTATCGCAATGAAGCGGTGGATGGCGGGGGCAAACCAATTTTCCGCGTCGTGTGGGAATCGACTGAAATGGAGGCGACGCGCAGCGTTGCCTGGGGCGACGTTGATGGGGATGGAGATCTGGATTTGGCGATTGGCAATTCGGCAAAGCCCAATCGCCTTTATCGCAATGATGGCATGGCGACGCCAGAGCGTGCGCTCTTTACGCTGGCCTGGAGCGCCGATCAGGTTGATGATACACAAAGTATTGCCTGGGCAGATATGGATGGCGATGGCGATCTGGACTTAGCGGTAGGGAATACAACCCAATCGAGCCGTGTCTATTGCAATGAAAATGGGATGTTAAGTACGGTTGACTGTTGGCACTCACTTGAGGCAGAACGCACACGTAGCATTGCCTGGGGGGATATGGATGGTGATGGCGATCCAGACCTGGCAATGGGCAATCAGGAAGGGGCAAATTACATCTACCAGAACCGCAGTGGCATGTTGACGCGCAATGCTATCTGGTCATCTGCACCTGAAATACCGGGCAGTAGCACGCCCAATTATACCTTGAGCATCGCCTGGGGCGATGCCGATGGTGACGGTGACCTCGATTTGGCAGCGGGCAATTCTGCTTTTCAGCCCAGTGGCATCTATCTCAATCATGGGCGGCAGGCCAACACAGCTAGCGATAGTTCACCCTTTGTCGCAATCCAGCGCCCCGGACACACGGCAAATGCAGTTCTCTTCTCATCAGCCGAGATTGTCCCAGCAACCGATGCAGTGGTTATCAGCTATACATTATTTGCGGGCAATGAACAAATGCCCGTGCGCATCTTTCCCGAATATTCTACCAATGGCACTGGTGGGTGGCGTCCTGCCACCGTTGGCAATGGGGGCAATGGTGTGGTCGGATTAAAGGCTTCCAACTGGCCCACGGGAACAAACTATCTGTTTAGCTGGAATGCCGCTAAAGACATTATCAAGAGTGATCAGGTCAGTTTTCGCATCCGCACCCAGTTTGACCAAATGCGTAGTCCGATTTTGTGGCCTGCACTGGGCAGTCAAAGTCCGCCCTTCCGCATGGCTACCCCTTGGTATGTGCACGTTGTCGATGGACGAGGGCAACCAGTGGCCAATGCCGAGCTTTATGTTGGCGGCGACTTTATTACCAGCACAAATCGCGCTGGTTTGGTAGGACCTCAACTTTTGGTACAACAGCAAGGCAAGCCAGTCGTGGCATTGTCGCTTCAACAGGAACAGCTCTCACCTCGTAGACCCGGCGACTGGAGTTACCGCACCTATCAGAGCACCATGCGTTGGCAACCAAACAGCCAACCGATTACGGTCCCCTTGTCCATGACCGGTGAAGTACGACTCACCACGACCATTACCATGCCTTTGATTCTTTTTAACTTAGTCGTTTCACTCGACTGGCCAGCGGACATCACTTATACCCAAGACCTTGCCCTTGCCATGCACCAAGCTTCAGACTATCTATTTGATTTGAGCGATGGGCAGATGGCTTTTGGTGATGTGAGCATTTATACTGACGCGCAGCAGTGGAGCAGTGCCGATATCCAAATTTCTGCAAAAAACACAGTACGACCCAACTCCGCCATTGGTGGCATCGCAATGAGCGATCCTGCGGCGGTGATTCAATTGGGACGAGCATGGAGCGGAAAGAATGGCAACAGTGGCAATTGGAAAGAGCAGGATGGCTATCGCACCATTACCCATGAATTCGGCCACTACGGACTCCATTTATACGATGAATATTTTGGTTATATAAAAAACCCTGATGGTAGCTTGGGCGCGGTGATTCCAAATCTTTCTTGTACGGGCGGCGAGCGTAGAGTTCAAAGTGATGCAACGAATGCCAGCGCAATGGATTATCAATACACTAGTAGCGAACTCAGCGATCAGGGGCTGCCAGGAAAGCTGTGGACTACGGATGATTGTGAGCTTACGGCACAATGGTTGCGAACCGCCCAAGACCAAAACGTCCAAAAAAATGAATCCGCCTGGGACACCATTTATCGGGTCTATTCTGGCCCACAATGGCAGATTGTAAAACCTTCGGATCGGAAAGGGATCTTTACAGGGCCAACCGACATCCCCGTGGGGCTGCCAGATTGGCCCCGTCTTACGATCTCGTCCACCAGTAGCGCCGGCCCGACCCGTCTGCTCACCATTATCGGGCCCGAAGGTCCGATGCCCAACGTTGGCGTTTCGCTCTACAAAGCGAACCGCAGCGTCATTATCGATCAAGGGCGGACCACAAACAACGGTCAGTTATTGATCTTTGGTGCCAGCACGGGGGATTCTCTGCAAGCCTTAACCTTGAACGGCGGATTGACAGGCCGAGTTGAAATTGATGAGTCATCGGCATTTACCCTGACGTTGGGTGCAGTGACGCATCTCCCCAATATTGCTGGCTTTCTGGCTATGTTCGATGCCCCTGTAAGCGGTGCGCCCTATGTCCGTATCATTCCAGAATCGACCCATACAACCAGCGAAGGGGTGCACCTTTTGTTTACAGCTTCAAACTTTGATCCGCCAGCCCATACGCAATCGGGCTTGGCGTTAATCGTGAGCGATGCAGAGGGAACTAACACACGCTTTACACAGGCCAACTATAGCACCACCGCCGATCAATACATTGGCGAGCTTTCATTTTTCAGCCAACCCGGCGACAATCAGGTTCAGGTCATCGGTACGGTCAACAATCGGCTCTATCAACTCCAGTCCACCTATCAATTGCAACGCATAACCAATGAGTCTGGGCAAAGTATCTTTTCAAACGATGGGCAACTGAGCCTCTTTATTAATCCCCGCACATTTGGCGGCGAGGCAACCAATCTGATCATTACCACCAACAATACGTCACCCGGTCCAATCCCAGCTGGGCAACGAATGTTGGGTGCAGTCTACGAAATTACAGCCGATGGCTCTGCTGCAATTTTGAACCCACCTGCGGCGCTGACACTTGGCTTTGAAGCAGAATTGTTGCATGATGACGAAACGACTGAAAACATTGATGTCTTTTGGTGGAACAGTGTGAATCAACGTTGGCAATCTCTCAATGCTGCTATTGATGCAAAACATAATACAGCCAACAGTTTGATGCAATCGTTAGGCGCCTTTGTAATCATGACTAAGCCCTGAAATGAGGTATAGTAGTAGTAGTAGTAGTAGTAGTAGGGAAAACTGGCACAGCAACTGCTTCCGCGACTGGTCGCGGAAGCAGTTGCTGTGCCAGAGAGTGTGTTGGAGGGCGTGACCACAGCGATTACCCACACGTCGGGTGGGGGTATGGGTTTTCAGGGTCGTAGGCTCGTCATCAGAAGCGTACATGCTTTGGTAACGTGAGTGCCTTCTGGGCATCCAGCACTTGGATAGTTACGTGATTGGATTAAAGAGAGGTACCAAAACATGCAAATACTTTTCATTCTGGCCAACCGGTGGGGTGGGCCGGAGCGCAGGACAATGTTAGGGGAATGGGCCGGATATTGTCGATTCAGGTTGATGTGCCGCACGCCGGTTGGTCATAGGAGAATACAATACTATGTGTCGCAATATAAAACCGCTCTATAATTTTGACCCGTCGGCGACCGACGACGAAATTCGCGCGGCGGCCCTGCAATTTGTGCGCAAGGTGAGCGGCTTTAGCAAGCCGTCTCAGGCCAACGCCGCCGCGTTTGACGAGGCGATTGACGAGATTGCCGCAGCCACCCACAAATTTTTCGCGGCATTGGAAACAACCGCTTCGCCGAAGAACCGTGAGGAAGAGGCCGTTAAGGCGCGGGAACGGTCCGCTAAACGCTTTGGGTGACTAGTAATTGGGTAATGGGTGATGGATTCGTTCATTATACCATTTGGCTCTGCAAAGACCATGAATGATTCTCGAATCCTCAGGAGAAAAGAGTGAATCATTCATGGTCTTCGCAACCGCAGTTGGTATTACTCACCGCCCAGTCACCAAGAACGAACATTTGTGCTATTTAAATTTGACATATTCTTATATAGGAATGTATAATACTCCGCATGGCACGCTTATCTACGACAACCGATGTTTTCAACGCTATTGCAGAACCACAGCGGCGCGCAATTCTAGAATTGCTGACCGCGGGCGAGTTATCGGTCAATGAGATTGCGGAGGCGCTTGACCTCAACCAGCCCCAGGCGTCGAAACATCTGCGCGTGCTCCATGAAGTCGATTTGCTTGATGTGCGGCGTGAGGGTCGACAGCGGATTTACCAGTTGCAAAGTGAATCGCTCAAGCCAATTCATGACTGGGTTGGCCAGTTTGAACAATTTTGGAGCAAGCGTTTTGACCGGCTCGACAGCTATTTGCAGTCATTACAAACCGAAGCATCACAAACCGAGGCATCACAAACCGAAGCATCACAAACGGGGGAAACCAACAATGAGCAGAGCAACACAGAAGATGGAGCGGCTCTCTGAGCGTGAATTTGCCGTCTCACGCACCTTTGCCGCGCCGCGGGAATTGGTCTGGCAGGCGTGGAGCCAATGTGAACACCTACAACAATGGTGGGCACCGGAGGGTTGGTCTGTGCCGGTCTGCAAGATGGATTTTCGGGTGGGCGGCACCTGGCACTATTGCATGAAAGGTCAGATGCCCGATGGCAGCGTCATGGAAAGTTGGGGGTTGACCGTCTATCAAGAGATTGTCGAGCCGGAACGGATCGTCGCGCTCGACCAATTTGCCGACGCCGCGGGCAATGTGTCGGCGGAGATGCCAAAGATGTTGAATACTACTACCTTTGCGGCAATTGCCGGTCAAACCAAAGTAACCAACCACTTCGAAGTTGCCACGGTCGATGATCTCGAGATGATCATCAACATGGGCATGGAAGAAGGCATGACCCAATCATGGGATCAACTGGAAGTACTCTTGATACAACTCCAAAAGTAGGCAGCTTGGAGCCTTTTATCAAATGTGTATCACCTCTCGGGCGGGCAATAGTAGAAAAATTTATTTAACGCGGTACTTTAGAATAAGACGTAGCGAACCTAAAACAAAAGTTTCCGGAATTTAGGGGTTGACAAGAAACGGGCAGCGAGTGTAGGTCAACCCCCTCAATTCCGACAAAGCCACAAAAGAAAGAGAGATGCGAATGAAACGCGCTGGTTGGATTATGACTGGATTGCTTGTGTTATTCATGCTGGGTGCTTCTGCTACGCCGAAATTTCTGAATTTAGAAGCAGCCATCACCTCAATGAACGATCTAGGCTGGTCGCCTGATTATCTACTGCTGCTTGGTGTGCTTGAAGTGCTCTTAACAATCCTGTTTGTGATTCCCAAGACGGGATTTTTGGGCGCAATCCTGTTGACTGGGCTATATGGTGGCGCCATGGCCACTAATCTCCGTGTGGGCAACCCCTTATTCAGCTTCACCTTGTTTCCGCTCTATTTGGGGATCTTCATGTGGATCAGTTTGTGGTTACGCGATGAACGATTGCGCGCTTACCTTGCCCCATTCTGAGGTGACAGTCACTGTCCGCAAGGTTCTCCTCTTTATCAAGTCCACTGTGGACAGTGACTGTCACCTGCACGGACGTTTCAATAGATTGTTTGTTGCAGCGTAAATTCTGTGGCAGATTGCAAAGTCTAGCTTCTCAATTTGATCCAAATCAACCGTTTGTCGCGCTTGCCAAAGATCATAGGTATCCTGCATGGCGAGCCAACTGTCTGGGGAGCGACCGATGGCTTTGGATAAACGTAGCGCCATCTCAGGACGTATGCCGCTCTGTTTTTTGCGCACACGGTTGATAGTAGAGGGCGCAACTCCTAGTTTTTCTGCCAGCAAACGACTACTCATGGCAAAGGGTTTCAGGTAAAAGGAGAAAATTATGCAATCATACCCAATCCTGGAAACACTCTTCCGGCACCACCTCTGGTCCAACCTGCAACTGTTGGAACTCTGCAAGACGCTCAGCGAAGAACAACTAAAAACCAGTATCATCGGCGTCTTTGGCACCCTGGGTGACACATTGCAACATTTGGTGAAATCGGAACGCTCTTACCACTCCCGCATTACCACGGGGCAACGTTTCCAAGCACCAGAAAATGAAGGCGATCTGACCTTTGACGAGATGGCAGAATCGCTACAGCGTACTGGGCAAGGCTTCGTCGAATGGGCACCCAAGGTGGGGGCAGAAGAGACGGTGGAAGTCCAATGGGATAACAACGGCATTCAGGGGCCGGTGCAAGTGCCCAAGGCTGTTATCCTCACCCAGGTAATCAACCACGCCACCGAACACCGGGCGCAGATCATGGCCATGCTGACTACGTTGGACATTGAGCCGCCGGAAATGGGTGCGTGGGACTATTTTGAAGCTGTTGAATTGTTGTAAACCTACACATGGCAGAAGCCGTTGCAGCCGGCGGCACAACCTATGCCGAACCCAGTGATTACGGCTTTATGTATCAACATGGCTTTCAAGATCTCGATGGTCACATTTGGGAAGTTTTCTACATGGATCCGAGCCACGTGCAATAGGCGCGGGGCGGCCATCGTAGGTGGGCGGGAATCTTGACTAGCGTAGCAGCAGGTGGCTGAGAAAGCGAATCATCACATGACAACAGATAGCAAAACGACACCCGTGCCTAATCCCGATCTAAAAAGTTTGGAGCCGCTAATTGGGACGTGGCATCTTTTGGGTGACACCCAGGGCACCGTATCGTATGAATGGCTGGCCGGTGGCTTTTTTCTCCTTCAACGGTTTGACTTCGCACTCTATGATCACCAGGTCACGGGTATCGAAGTGATCGGCCATCTGCAACCCTTTGGCCAATCACCAAGTGTGGAGATTCGTTCACGGGCGTACGACAGCGTGGGCAACACGCTTGATTATGTCTATGAACTCGAGGACGATACCCTTATGATTTGGGGCGGCGAGAAGGGTTCGCCGGCCTATTTCAAAGGCAAATTTAGCGCAGACGGTAGCGCTTGTGATGGTGCTTGGCATTATCCTGGTGGCGGCGGCTATACGTCGACGATGACCAGGGTCAAGTAGCTAGAAAATACGTTTGTAGAAAAAATATAAGTAACTGTACAGGTTGCAGGGCTATCACCGCTTTGGTTTCGATACGCTTCGCTACTCAACCGACGCTACTTGCAGAGGTAGCTGGATAGTTACAAATAGAAAAGGAAAAATCCAATGCGGAAATTAATTGTCGGGGAATTTGTTTCATTAGATGGCGTGATGCAAGCACCGGGCGGTGTCGATGAGGATACCGATGGTGGCTTCAAGCATGGCAGTTGGACGCTGCCCTATTGGCACGACGATATCGGTGCGCATTTCATGCAAGCGATGGCGGAATGCGATACTTTTCTGCTGGGGCGCAAAACCTGGCAAACCCACGGCGCAGCCTTTGACCCCATGCCCGTGGGCGATCCCTTTGGCGATGTGATGAACAGCAAGCAGAAGTATGTCGTCTCGACCACGCTGCAATCAGCCGATCTTTGGCGCAACTCGACCATCATCCGCGACAACGTGGTGGAAGAGGTGCGCAAGCTCAAAGCGGCACCAGGTAAAAATATTTACATCGATGGCAGCAGCGTTCTCGTGCACACGCTGGTCGAGCATGATCTGATCGATGAATATAGTCTACTCGTCTATCCACTTGTGCTGGGCAGCGGCAAACAGCTCTTTCCCGATGGCTTGCGCGTCAATCTCAAATTGGTCGAGAGCAAACCCTTCCCATCGGGTGTTGTCCTGATGCGTTACGTGCCGGACCGTGGGTAACGGTACCAGTTACTGGTCACTCGTTATTTTGACAAGATGATAAGAAAGTCTCTCCACTCTGCAATCATCTTGTGAAATTTATGAAGAGCAAATAGCAATCACGTAAGGAATCGCGCATGGTAGTGACTGACGATGAATTAATTAAATTTGCGGCGGAGGGCGTAACATTACCCCCCGCTGCAAATGAGCAGGAGTATGTTGACCATGACGGTGCCCGCATTTGGTACGCCACCTATGGATCCGGTTTCCCCGTGATCATGCTGCACGGCGGACTTGGCCACAGCGGCAATTGGGGCTATCAAGTGCCGGAACTTGTCAGCAAGGGCTATCAAGTTGTGCTGATCGACAGCCGTGGTCATGGCCGCAGCACGCGTGACGAACGGCCTTTTCGCTATGACTTGATGGCCACCGATGTAGCTGCGGTGATGGATACGTTGCAGATTGAACAGGCGGCCCTGGTCGGCTGGAGCGACGGTGCCGTGATTGCCTTGACACTGGCCATACAGGCGCCAGAGCGGGTAGCAGGCGTCCTCTTTTTTGGCTGCAATGTCGATGACAGTGGCACGAAGGAGTTCGACTTTACGCCTACATTGGGCCGCTGCTTTGGCCGCCACGCCAAGGACTATGCCGAACTATCCGCCACACCGGATCAGTTCGAGCAATTTTCTAGTGCAGTTGGAGAAATGCAGCGCACGCAACCAAACTATAGCGCGAGGCAGTTGGCGCAGGTCAGTGTACCAGTCACAGTGGTCCACAGCGAACATGACGAGTTTATCAAGCGGGAGCACGCCGAGTATTTGGCGGCGACGATTCCACATACCGAATTTGTCTATCTGCCGAAAGTCAGTCACTTTGCGCCGTTGCAGCGACCGGAACTCTTTAATCAGACCATCCTTACCTTTCTTGATGGGTTGGACAAATAGGATTCAACGTGAGGAGCCCCAATGATTGGCGATCCCCAAATTGATGAACGACCGGAACGGCTATACATGGGCATTCGTACAATTGCCCCCTTTCGCACCATGTTTGCCGAAGTGAACAAGCTGCTGAAAGAGCTGCGCAAGTGGGTAAACACCCAGGGCATTGCGGAAGAGGGCCCCTTTTTTCTTCGTCTCCATGTGATCGATATGGGGGGACCGATGGATATCGAATTGGGCTTCATCGTGCCTGAAGCGCTGCCCGGTGATGAGCGGGTTAAGCCTGGTAGCTTGCCCGGTGGTCGCTATGCCAGCCTGATTTACACCAACAGTGGCATGGCCGCCAACAAAGCGCTGCTCAACTGGGGCAAGGAAAATGGTCTAACCTGGGATCGTTGGCAAGAGCCCGCAGGTGACGCATTTGCCTGCCGGTATGAAGCCTATCTCACCGACTATCGGGCTGAGTCGCGTAAGACAAAATGGGACATTGAACTGGCGATTAAGTTAGCGGATGAACAGATTTTATAGGAGCAATCAGATGGCAACCCAACAAAACATTACCCCACACCTTTGGTTTGACAAGGAAGCAGTCGAGGCAGCCCAGTTTTATACCTTGTTGATGCCCAATTCGGCCGTCACCAACATCACAACGCTCCATGACACGCCGTCGGGTGATTGCGACACAGTGGCCTTTACGCTGGCTGGGCAGGAATTTATGGCCATCAGCGCCGGACCATTATTTAAATTTAATCCTTCAATTTCGTTCATGGTCAATTTCGATCCGGCGCAAGATCCCGAAGCACGCGCTAGGATTGATGCGGTTTGGGCTAAACTGATTGATGGTGGGACGGCCTTGATGCCGCTGGATACCTATCCCTTTAGCGAACGCTATGGCTGGGTGCAGGACAAGTATGGGCTCTCATGGCAATTGATTCTGACCAATCCTGAAGGTGAAATACGACCCGTAATCATCCCCTCGCTGCTCTTTGTGGGCGATGTTTGCGGCAAGGCCGAAGCGGCGTCGGATTATTATCTCTCCGTCTTCCAGGATTCCGCCCGCGGTGCGCTCTCCCGCTACCCGGCCGGGATGGCACCTGACCAAGAAGGCACCGTCATGTTCACCGACTTTACCCTACACAACCAGTGGTTTGTTGCCATGGATAGCGCGCGGGAACACAATTTTGCCTTTACCGAGGCCATCTCGCTGATGGTCAAATGTGATACACAGGCAGAGATCGATTACTATTGGGAGAAGCTCTCGGCCGTGCCCGAGGCTGAGCAGTGTGGTTGGTGCAAAGACAAGTTTGGCGTCTCTTGGCAGATTGTGCCCACGGCCATGGGCCAAATGATGCAAAGCGGCAACCAAGAACAGATCGCACGCGTAACGCAAGCCTTCCTCCCCATGAAGAAATTCGATCTTGCCGCCCTGCAACGGGCCTATGATGCCGTGTAGACGCAGCGCCACAGGGCATCAGCCTGTGGCTGATAGAGAAAGCCCCGCTGCAGCGGGCTGTCATCAAAATGCACTTTAGCGTATTTCATTTATCAGCCTGGGGCTTCAGCCCCAGGCTACAATCAGGAGTATTCACGATGTCAAAGTTACGCTTTCGCATTGGCATGTCACTCGACGGCTTTACCGCAGGATCCAATCAAAGTATTGAAAATCCGATGGGTGTCGACGGGATGCGTCTTCACGAGTGGGTTTTCGGTCTTGCGACCTGGCGCCAGAGCCACGGGCTCGAAGGGGGCGAGGTCAATGAGAGTAGTAGCGTGCTTGAGGAAGCAAACGCCAATATTGGTGCAACCGTAATGGGACGCAACATGTTTGGTGGGTACCCCGGCGACTGGGATGCCGAAAGGCCATGGACCGGCTGGTGGGGTGAAGAGCCACCCTTTCATCACCCCGTCTTTGTGCTCACCCAATACGCGCGCGAACCACTCGTAATGGCGGGCGGCACCACCTTCTATTTTGTGACCGATGGCATCGAATCCGCACTGGCCCAAGCGCGCGAGGCCGCGGGTGGCAAAGATATCACCCTAGGCGGCGGCGCCAATGTCGCCCGCCAATATCTGGCCGCCGGTTTGGTCGATGAGATGCTGATCCATCTCGCGCCGATTTTGCTGGGGGATGGCGAACGCCTCTTCACAGGGCTGGGTGATAATCTGCATGGGCTGGAACTTGTCCGCACCCTTGCGACGCCCAACGTGGTCCATCTTAAATTCACGAAGCAGAGCAATTAGGACTTGCTGACATTTACCGGAATCAGCCAATAGAATTGGCCGACTAACAGCGAGAAGCCGCCTCAGCGGCTAAGTTTCTAGCCGCTGAGGCGGCTTCTCGCTGTTAGCGGAGGGTTTTAACCCTGCTGCTGCCGTGGTATTGACGCCACACTATACGAGGAAATTAACCATGAACGTGCAAAACGACAAAGCGGTAGAATCAACAGATCTGGAAATTGTCAGCACGCGTGTCTTCAACGCCGCGCCGGAACGCCTCTTTGCTTTGTTCGGTAATCCCGACCATCTTATCCACTGGTGGGGACCGGTGGGCTTTACCACGACGATTCAAGAATTCGATCTGCGCCCCGGTGGTCGCTGGCATCTCACAATGGGGGCACCCGATGGTACTGAATATGCGATGGAGAAAGAGTTTGTGGAAGTCGTGGCAGGGGCGCGCATCGTCCATGATCATCTACAGGAGGGCCATCGGTTTTTGATGACCATGATCTTTGCCGACCATGCCCAAGGCACCGAACTCACATGGCGCATGCGTTTTGCCGATGCCGCTGAATTCGCCCGGGTCCAACCCTATATTATCCCGGCCAACGAAGAGAATTTTGACCGGTTGGGTACCTATTTAGCAGAACAGACTGGTGCTGAAGCGTAATAGACAAGGAAACTTCATGCGCAATCTCATCTATATGCATATGGTCTCGCTCGACGGTTATATTGAGACCGATCGCGACTATGGCGGCGACAACTGGGCCAGCTCCGATCCAGGGTTGTCGCAACATTTCCAGGCGTTGGAAGCATCGATTGCTGCCCACCTCTATGGGCGGCGCATCTTTCAAGAGCTGGCGAGCATGTGGCCGATGATGGCCGAGAATCCCAACGCGCCGGCGTCAATCGCTGCTTATGGCCGAATCTGGACGGCGAAGCCAAAGGTGGTCTTTTCCACTACGCTGGACGAAGTCGGCTGGAATGCGCGCCTCGTCAAAGAGCATGCCGTCGAAACGGTGGCGGCGCTCAAAGCAGAGCCAGGTCAGGATCTGGCGCTCTATGGCAGCATCCTGGCGGCAAGTCTGATTCCCCATGGTCTGGTCGATGAATTTCGCTTCTATGTCAACCCGATTGTGCTGGGCAGCGGCAAGCCCATGTTTCCCGATCTCGCCAAAGTCATGCGGCTGCGGCTGATTGAGACCGCAACTTTTGATTGTGGAGTTGTGCTGCTACGCTATCAATTACCGGAGGTAAGTGCGCAGATGATGCAAGACAAACAAAAATTGCTGAAAGATCTCTATCGAGCCTTTAATCGGCGCGCCATTGAACCTGTGTTGGCAGCGCTGCGCCCGGATGTGGATTGGCCAAACGGCTGGGAAGGCGGCCGCGTGCATGGCCATGCCGGTGTGCGCGACAATTGGACGCGCCAGTGGGCGGCCATCGATCCGCATGTCGAGCCAATTGGGTTCACCAATGATGAAACCGGCGGGATTGTGGTTCAGGTTCACCAGGTCGTCAAGGATCTAACCGGGAAGATCATGGCAGATGAATTAGTTGAGCACATCTATCAGTTTGAACAGGGCTTGATCAGAAGAATGGATCTACGCAAACCATAGTCGCCCCATTCGATCGTGGGGTTCAAGATGGAGAAGGAGCAGATTTATGGGAAAAGTCGTTTTTAACATGACGATGTCGCTTGACGGCTTTGTGGCGGGGCCGAATGACAGCCCTGACAATGGCCTGGGCGATGGGGGCATGGCACTCTTTGATTGGTACAACAGCGGTGACACCGAATACAAGATGCCAGGCGGTGAGTGGAAATTCAAAGTCTCGAGGGCTAGCGCCGCCAATTTGGAGGCTGCCGTCAAAAACATGGGCGTCCTCGTGACGGGGCGGCGTACCTTTGAGATTGCCCACGCGTGGGGCGGCCAACATCCCTTGAATGTGCCTGTTGTTGTACTGACCCATCGTGTCCCGCAAGAGTGGGTCCCGCAAGAGTGGGTCAAGCCAGCTTCGCCCTTTACCTTTGTCACTGATGGCATTGAAAGCGCCATTGCCCAAGCGCAGGCCATCGCCGGTGACAAGCTGGTGGCCGTCGGCAGCGCGACGACCTTACAACAGACACTCAACGCTGGTTTGCTCGACGAAATCAGTATTGATTTGGCACCGTTGTTACTTGGGAGTGGCGTGCGCTTATTTGACCATTTGGGCATTATGCCACAGCAGCTCGAACAGATTGCCGTGACCGCAGGGATGGGTGTGACTCATCTGAAGTATCGTGTTATCAAGTAGCAACCGGCACAAAAGCCAAGCTTAGCTAGAAACAGGAGATCGTTTATGAGAAACCTCGTTGCTTTTATGCATATGTCCCTCGACGGCTTTGCAGGCGGCCCCAATGGCGAGTTGGATTGGATCGCCTACGACGAGGAATTGGAGAAGTATGCCGAGGGCATTGTCGATAGCGTGGGCACCGCGCTCTACGGCCGCGTGACCTATCACATGATGGAGTATTGGCGCAGTGTGCCCGATAATCCCGATAGCAGCGAACACGAACGTAATCACGCCGCCTGGATCGAGGCGATTCCCAAGGTGGTCGTTTCCACCACGCTCGATGGCGTTGATTGGAACAACACGACTCTCATCAGTGACAATCTGGTCGCAGCAATTGAAGCGCTCAAGCAACAACCGGGCAAAGACATTGTGATCTTTGGCAGCCCCAGCTTAACTCAAGCGCTGGCGCAGCTCGGTCTGGTTGACGAGTATCAACTCACGGTTAGCCCTGTGCTGCTGGGCCAGGGAACACAGTTTTTTGCGCCGCTCGCCGCAAAACAGTCATTACAGTTGCTCTCCAGCAAAGTCCTCGCCTCCGGTGCGTTGGGCTTGCACTACAAAGTTGTGAACTCATAAGGAGCATTTTATGCACAAAGTAATTTCTGCCGACGGTACACCCATCGCCTATGACCGCATTGGAACTGGTCCGGCCCTGATCCACGTGCTCGGTGCCACGGCAACGCGGGGTCTCTCCGCCGACCGAGGGGATGCTGGCGAAGAGAGCCAATTCACCAGCTACCTCTATGATCGGCGTGGGCGTGGTGATAGCGGTGACAGCGCCGATACAGCGACCAATGCGATTGAACGGGAGATTGACGATCTCGAAGCGGTGATTGACGCGGCGGGGGGATCGGCCTTGGTTTTTGGCCATTCGTCGGGCGCGGTCTTGGCATTGCGTGCCGCGGCAAAGCTTGGCAACAAAATCACGAAATTAGCGCTCTACGAGCCACCTTTTATCATCGACGACAGTCGTTCGCCCATCCCGGCTGATTATGTGTCGCACCTACGTGAGCTGATTGACAATGGTAATCCAGAGGGCGCGCTGATGTACTTTATGACCACTGCCGTCGGCATTCCAGCCGAATATATCGAAGGCATGAAGCAAGCGCCCTTCTGGGCCTCGTCAGTAGGGGTGGCGCACACAATCAGCTACGATGGCGAGATTATGGGCGAAACGATGTACGGTGATCCGGCCGCGTTGGAGCAGTTCGCCGCCGTCACCACGCCTACGCTCGTTATGGTTGGCGGCAACAGTCCGGCCTATCAACAGAACGCGGTGGCGACCCTGGCGAAGATCATGCCCAACGCCGAATATCGCAGCATGGCCGGCCAGGATCATGGCATTGCACCGGAAGTACTTGGGCCGGCGCTGGTCGAATTCTTCTTGCAGTAGTAGGGTTAAAACCCGAGTTTTTGAAGAGGCGGGAAGGTATGCACTGTCATTCCTGCGTAGGCAGGAATGACAGCGGCGGCTCCTATCTGTTTCTACAGCAATCAGGCTCCTCCAAAACTCCGCTTTTCGTTCTGAATTCAGAATAGTCGGCCGATTCTATTGGCCGTTTTAGCAAATAGACCCTAGCGTACGACGACAGGCAAGAAGGCTTGATGCGCCGGTGCGGTCGGCTGTGGATAGCCCTCGGGGCCACACTTCTCTAACTGATGCAAACATTGCAACCGATTTTCCAGGGCAGCCGGCTCCCAGGCATTGAAGAAGTCAGCGTGCGCGGTGTATCCCGGGCCAGAGGCAATTCTCATGCCGGGTGCACCGGTAGTGGCATAACGCAGCTTAAATTGCAGGGCCGGGACGACGACCGGATGCGTGGCGGGGCATTGCCCCGCGGCGCTATAGGCCATGTGGCTTTTGTGGTCGGCGCTGTCGAGATCAACGCCATTCCAACAGTCGGGAAAGTTCACCAGCAATTCCAATTGGGCCTCAGCGGGACAAGTGACAATTTCTTCGGTGCTGGAATCGGGTGCACCGAGGCAACTCCACTTGAAATGGGGCGGATCGGGCGGCACAGTCGCTTTGGCATCACCGGCGATGATCTTTAGGCCAATGGGATAGGGTTGCACAGTGCTTGGCTCATCAACATTGACGAGGTAGTAGAAGGTGGCATGCTCAATCGGCACCACCTGATCCTCAGCATCAAAGAGCGTCGGTACCCAATACGAAGAGCGGTCTGTGATGGGATCACAGGTGGTGCTTCCAGCCAACAAGCTTGTGGCGGTTGAAGCGGCGTCGGTTGTGGTGTTGCCCATAAACTCGTGGCTGTGCGAGAGCCCCGGTTGCCCCGGGAAAACAATCGGATCATCCATCAGCCGATGGCTAAACTCACAAAAGGCAACAAATTCGCCGATTGGCGGCAACTGCGGTGCGATTGGCGCGCTGTCTACTGGCTTTGCCGCCAACAAGAAGAGAAGAAGCACCGTTACGTTCAAAAGCCGCACAGGGCGTGTTCCAGATGCTACCCCATCTTTGTGCCATTTTTCCCCAATCCATCGTTGCGTTCGATCCATCACCGTATCTTTTCTAGCCCCACTTGTGATAAACAACAGCTGCTTGTATGATCAATCCTAGCACAGATTATGGTGCACCCAATCAGCAAAATGCTTGCACTTTTGAAAGTTTAGGATTGACCTATGACAAACCTGCAATTTACAGCTACCCTCACCGCCGCCGATGTTAAGCGGCATATTCCCCATAGTTTTCATGTGCCCGACCATTGCACCAAAGTCGCACTCCGCCTCTACTATACACCGCGCCGTGTCAGCGGCATGACCAATCTGCTCACCCTCACCCTTTTTGATCCAAACGGCTTTCGCGGGGCCGGCCACCGTGGCGGTGATACCCATGAAGTAGAGATTACGCCGACAAGTGCCACACGCGGCTATTTGCCTGGTGCCCTGCCGGCCGGTGACTGGACTGTGCAGATTGACACGCACATGGTATTACCAGGCGATCCAGTCAATTACACACTCGATATAACCATGGAGAGCGATCCCGAGGCGCAGATGACGCCGATGGAAGGGATTCCACCGGATTTTTCGCGCGTCGTCAATCCCAACCCAGGCTGGTACCGGGGGGATCTGCACAGCCACACATTGCATTCCGATGCCAGTTGGACGACGCAAGAGCTCGTCGCAGCGGCCCGCCAACAGGGGCTCGACTTTATTGCGCTTACCGATCACAACACGATCAGCCCCTTGGCCGAGATGGCTGCATTGGGCGATGAAACGCTGTTGACAATGGGGGGGCAGGAGCTAACGACCTTCTGGGGCCATGCTGTCTGTCTCGGTGCCCATGACGCTTGGCTTGATTGGCGGGTCGACCGGGCTGGGCAACGCATGGCAACGATTGCCACTGAGCTCTATGCAAAGGGACAGCTCTATATCATCGCCCATCCGTATGCGATTGGCGATCCCTATTGCACCGGCTGTCGCTGGCTCTATCCAGACATGATGCCCGGTACGGCGCGCCTGATTGAAGTATGGAATGGCCCCTGGTTCGGCGAACACCCATTGGAGCACAATTGCAACGAAGATGGGTTGGCCTTCTACTATCGCTGCCTCAACGAAGGAAAGCGGCTGGTCATGACAGCGGGCAGCGACACCCATGGGCCAAAGAATTATGAACGGGGGCCAGGCTTTAATGTCATCTACGCTGAGGCCCTGTCAGAGCGGGCGATTTTGCAGGCGCTTGCTGCGGGCCACAGCTATCTAAGTGTGGGTCCCCGTTTGCAATTACAGGCAGAGAATGGCCGCGGCGACCGTGCGCTGATGGGCGATCTGCTACCCACCACGCAAAGCGATTTCACCGTGTTGGCTGACTGGGCCGCGGCACCAGTAGGAGCCACTTTACGGCTGATCATCAATGGTGCGCTTCACGCACAACAGATCGTTGCCGGCACGGGGGAAGCGCGCTGGGTGTTGCCGGTCCATGGCACGCGTTGGTGCACAGTTGAGCTGCGCGGGGAGAATGGGATCATGTTGGCCGTCACAAATCCAGTTTTTCCAACGAGCCTTGAAGCATAAGCAGCGGTGCGCGAACACAGATGGTAGGGCGGTAGGACAGTAGGACAGTGCTCCCTGTCTCACTGTCCGGTTATGGGCTTATTTAGCAACCTATACTAGCTACTTATCACCCTTACCCCAAAATTCACGCAGCACATGCGCAGCCATTTTTGGCTGGCGGCTGCGTGTGAAGATTCCCTTCATGTTCAGCCCGCCGACACGCATGATGCTCTGCACCGCGGCAAAGTCGGCGAAATTCCAGACCTGCATACCGGCGATAAAGTCCTTGCGCGCCGCCACCGCCAGGTGACCGCGGATGTACTCCGCCTGATACTCCTCGGTCCACATCACCGCGGGGTGACCGTGTGTACCCGCCATCGTATCCGCGCCAAACTCGGTCATGATGATCGGTCGGCCAAAGGTCTCCCAGGTGCGCTCCAATTCTTGCTCCATCAGATCAAAGGCCTTGGGCAGTTGGCCGCCCATGACATACCAGCCCCAGTAGCGGTTGAGACAGATCACATCGCACTCGTGCATCCATGCCGTCGGTCCACCCATGACGCCGACCAGGGTGACCAGCCGCGTCGGATCGAGGTCGCGGGCATGGCGCAGGAGCGTCTCCAGAAAGACACGCCCACGCGGGATCGAAGGATCTTCGTCCTTGGCGGCGGGGTTAGCAAGACGCAGATTGGCCGGCAGCGGTTCATTGGCCACACACCACATGAGTACACTGGGATGATTCTTATCGCGCACAATTAGCTCATTGAGCTGTTGCAGACAGACTTGTAGCCGCGCGTCAGCCATTTCGTCGCTCTCAAATTGCAGACTGACCGCTGGGATCTCGTCGATGATCAAAAAGCCCTCGCGGTCGGCCAGTTGCATCTCTTCCTCGCTATAGGGATAGTGCGAGGTGCGGTAGCTGTTGGCCCCGGTCCAACGCATCAGCGCGTAATCTTTGACCATCAGCGGCAGATTCAGTCCTTTGCCGCTGGCGATAAAATCTTCATGACGACCAAAGCCATTCAGCTTGACGGGCTTGCCATTGAGCAGAATCTGGCCACCGTCGACAGCAACCGTACGAATGCCGACTTGTAACGAGTAAACATCGGTATCGGTCTGTATGGTCAGGGTATAGAGATAGGGTTCGGTGTCCGACCAAAAGCGAGCGTCGGGCACCGTCAGAGCTACCTGCGCTTCACCATCCGCAAAGTCGAGCGCGCTTGCGATCGTTGTGCCCTCGGCGCTGAGCAGGGCACGGCCGCTAGCAGTCAGCGCGCGGTTCAATTGCACGGCAACCTGCACCGTCCCCGTGCTGCCATCAATCTCCGTTTTGACGGTGAGTTCCTCGATGTAGATCTGCGGCACGCTGTACAACAGCACCGGCCGATGCAACCCGGCGAACGGAAAAAAGTCAAAGGTCGTGCGCAGGTTGCTGGCTAACATGCCCCCACCCAATGGTGAATCCACATTGCCCGACGGCACACGCGTGGGTTGCAGCTCATTCTCCACGCTGATTGCGATCACATTTTCCGCGCCCCATTTGACGTGGTCGCTGATCTCAAAGGCAAATGGCAAATGGCCGCCCTCGTGGCTGCCCACCTTGACACCATTGACATAGACTGTGCCCAAATAACAAGCCGAGCCGACACGGATAAAAACGCGCTCGCCCTGCCAACTGTTGGGCACATAGGTGCGGGTGACATACCAGGCCAAACTCAGATAGTTGAAGAGCTCCTCGTATTGTTCATTCCAACTGCCGGGCACGGCCATCGGCCGGCTATCGCTGAAACCGTTGTACCAGCCTTCACCTTCGCCGATGCCATCGGGGTCGATCTGGAAATCCCAGATGCCGGAGAGATCGAGTTTATTGCGCGCAGAATTCTGTTGCGGATAGAGCATGTTCAGTTCCTTTGTTGAAGTTTGGTGGGTAGTTGCTCTATTGTACCACAGAGGTGGATGCGTGTTGCGTTTTGTGTGGCGTTGGGGGAACGGTCCTCAGTCATTGCTGAAGGCAAACTGATCGGTAATACGTAGGCTGAGCTTGTCGAAGCCGGAGTGGCTTTGGCTTCGACAAGCTCAGCCTACGTTTTCGAGCTACTTTCTTGCTTTTATTTAGCGGAAGCGGCGGAAGAAGGCCCGCACATCTTCCCCTAGCAGCTCCGGCACTTCCATCGCCGCAAAGTGACCGCCCCGCTCAAAATCTGACCAGTGAACAATGTTGTTGCCATATTCCGCATAGCGGCGGATCGCAACATCCTCGGCAAAGACAGCAACACCGGTCGGTATGGTCGCCGGCGTGGCGTGCCACGTGCCACTGTGCATGCTCTCGTAGTAGAGGTGCGCCGACGATGCACCTGTCTCGGTGAGCCAGTAGAGCATGACGTTGGTTAACATATGGTCACGGTCAATGGCACTCTCGGGCAATTCCACCGATGGGAAGGTCCATTCTTTAAATTTATCAACAATCCAGGCCAACTGTCCAACCGGCGAATCGTTGAGGCTGTAGCCGATCGTCTGTGGTCGCGTCGCCTGGATCTGAAAGTAGCCATTGCCTTCTGCCATGTAGTGATTGAGCCGGGCAACACGAGCCTTTTCGATGTCGCTCATGCTGCTCAGTTCCTCTTCATTGACTTCGCCAAAGGGAATAAAGCCGTAGGTTGCGGCATTGACATGCACGCCCACCACGCCGTCCGTGGCCACTCGCCCCAGTTCGGGCGCAACAAATGCGCCAAAATCCCCGCCCTGTGCCCCATAGCGGTCATAGCCTAGTCCCTGCATGAGCGCGGCCCATGCCTTCGCTATTCGCGCTGTATTCCAGCCGGTTTCCTGCACTGGGCTGGAAAAGCCAAAGCCTGGAATCGAGGGAATGACGAGGTGAAACGCATCCGCCGGATCGCCACCGTGGCGGCGTGGGTCGCTGAGCAATCCAATCATATCGAGAAATTCGACAAAGGAACCAGGCCAACCATGGGTCAGGATCAGCGGCAGGGCGTCCGGCTCCGGCGAGCGCACATGCAGAAAGTGGATCGTCTGGCCGTCGATCTCGGTGGTGAATTGGGGATACTCGTTGAGTCGTGCCTCTTGCTTGCGCCAGTCGTAGCTGGTCTGCCAATACGCGACCAACTCTTTGAGATAATCGAGCGCCACCCCTCGGCTCCAGCCCACGCCGGGCAATTCGTCGGGCCAGCGAGTACGCGCCAGGCGGTATTGCAGGTCGTCGAGATCGGCCTGGGGAATATTAATGGTAAATGGTTGGATTTGCATTGTTTAGCTCCTTCAGATTGACATGCTGATGCGACAAATCGCTTGGGCCATTCCATGAAAACAATTCCCCTATTGTAGGGGCATCCGCTTGCCGGTGCCCTGCAATAGGGATTCGATATCATGGAACCGCCTCATCTCACGCGGAAGGGAGCGCTAGGTCCCCGATTTGTTACAGAGATAGGGCGATCCCCTCTGCCCCTTAGCCTGGAGGGTGAGGCAGATTCTGTACCCTAACAGAGCACTTCGATGATAAAATCCTCCGGCCCGCGGAAATAAAAGGTCCACGAGCTGTGGAATTCACGCGGTGGCTTGGCGTTGAAGCCATCCGCCACCAGTCGCTGATGGATCGCATTGACCTGTTCACGGCTCTCCTGAATGAAGCCAATATGAAAGCCATCGGGATAGGTCGCGTCTTTGCGCTCGAAGAGAGCGAGTAATAACCCCGTGTCATCCTTGAGAAAGGCGGAGGCTTCATTCGCCCAGAGCGTCTTGAGCTCAAAATATTTTTCAAAAAAAGCTTGCGTGCCGGCAACGTCGGTGACAACCAGGTTCAGGTGGTTCAGTCTCATAAGGGTTGCTCCCATTCAGATGGCTATCGATTTGATAGTACTCACATGTTCATGATTTTACCCAACTGCACCTTTATTGTAGCAGGCTTATAGGACGCAATCGTTCCTAATTAAAATGAATTTTAATGAATTTAGTGCGATTGGTTGCAAACACAACTAAACTGACTTAATATCTATCTGTAAATTCTCTGCTCCCGCTGGGCTACAACCGAATTTGCAGATAGGTCCTTAATCTCTATCCGTAAATTCTCTGTTCCCGCTAGGCTACAGCCGAATATCAGATAGGTTTTTAGATTATCCGAAAGTGGATTGTGTAAATAGCCACTTTGTTGAATGAGCATAGATCCATGTACCACCCAACAACTCGCCTACTGACGATTCTCGAACTGCTGCAAGCGCGTGGCACCATGAATGGTGCCGACCTTGCCACCCGGTTGGAGGTTGACCGCCGCACGGTGCGCAAATACATCATGATGCTGCAAGATTTGGGCATTCCCATCGAAACCACGCGCGGGCCGACCGGCGGCTATCATCTGCGCCCTGGTTACAAGTTGCCGCCACTGATGTTGAGCAACGACGAGGCGCTGGCCGTCATGTTGAGCCTGCTGGCGGCGCGGCGCCAGGGCATCGGCGTGGAGCCACATCTGGTCGAAGGCGCGCTGGCCAAGATTGAGCGCGTGCTCCCTGATAGCTTGCGGCTACGCTTGCAGGCGGTGCAGGCGACGGTGGCCTTTGTGCCCGAATCCACCAAACCCGCCCCCCCGAGCGATACGGTGCTGCTGATCAGCACAGCGGTGCAAAGCGGGCGGCGTTTAGAGTTGCGCTACCCATCACGAGAGGGGGAGACCGCGCGCACCGTGGATCCGTATGGCATTGTCTCGCATTGGGAACAGTGGTATCTGGTGGGGTGGTGTCATCTACGACAGGCGATACGCGTCTTTCGGCTGGATCGCATTCTTGCCGTAGCACAAATAGAGGTAACCTTTACCCCACCGGCAGATTTTGACCCGCTGAACTATGTACTTGAATCTCTGGCCACCGCGCCGCGCGGTTGGCTGGTGGAGATTTTACTGGAGACCACGCTAGCCGAGGCGCAACAACGAATGCCACCGGGCAGTGCGGTGCTCGAAGAATGCACCGAAGGTGTGCTCGTGCGGCTCTATAGCACCGATTTGACCATCACGGCGCGCTATCTATGTTGGTGGGATTGTCCATTTGTGATTCGCCGTCCACCAGAGTTGCGCAAGGCCATGCAGGAGTTGGCTGCGACAATGGCGGCGAATGCACAGCGAGAACGGTTGAGATAAAAGCCCCCAACCTTCACAACCTTCCCACAAAAATTCACAATGTCTACATAAATCGCCGACATAGTAGATGGCAAGGGTTTGTCGAATCGAAAGTCGCTGCTCATGGCAAAAGGAGACATTGCATGGTGCGCTTTGTACACCGACGGATTTGGGTCATTGTGATTTTGCTGGCGACGATTGGGGTGACGGTGGGCGTGGCGCGTGCCGTGCGCTTGCTGCCGGTGTTGTTCGGCAGGTCATCACCGTTGCCGACGCCACCGCCGCTGGATTATATGTTTACCTTATCTCCCTGGCTTACGCTGATCCACGTCGTGCCCGGTATTCTCTTTATGGTTGTCGGCCCCTTGCAATTCAATGCAGCGTTGCGCGACAGTCGGCCGCAGCTTCACCGGCTGGCTGGCTGGACCTTTGTCACCTGTAGCGTGATTATCGGCATGTCAGCACTGGTGATGAGTTTTGTGATGCCGGCGATTGGCGGTGTCAATCAGGCCACGGCCACCGCGCTCTTCGCCGCCTACTTTCTCTTTGCGCTCTTCCAGGCCATGCGCTATATCCGGCGGCGGGCGATCGCCCTGCACCGTGTGTGGATGTTGCGCACCTTTTCGACCGGCTTGGCCGTCGCCACCATTCGCCCCATTGTCGGGATCTTCTACGCCACCAGCGCCTTCTCCGGCTTAACGCCACACGACTTCTTTGGCACGGCCTTTTGGCTTGGCTTTGTATTGCACCTAATGGCAACTGAGAGTTGGATTAACCTGACTTAGGAGTGGTTTGTACTCTGTGCATTTTCCGCCGGTTGGATACCGGCACCATAAGTACGGGCATAGACTTGGGTAAACTCAGCACCAAAGAAGAGGATTTGTGCCGAATAGTAGACCCACAGCAGAAACGCAATCAGGGAACCCGCCACACCGTAGCTTGAGCCAGCATTGGCCAAATAGAAGCCGAGCGCGGTTTTGCCGATTGTAAAGAGGAGCGCAGTGGCTGCGGCACCAATCCATACATCGCGCCAGGCAATATGGGCATCGGGCAGAACTTTATAAATCGTGGCAAAAAGCAAGGTGATGACGCCAAGAGATACAACAAAATTGACAATTTGCCAGAGAAAATCAGCGCCCGGCAATATGCTTTGGCCGTACGTGCTAATCATGGAAAGTAGCGCGCTCAGGATAAATGAGATTAACATCAGAAACGCAATCCCCAGTACCAAGCTAAAGGACCACAGGCGATCGCGCAGCGTGCCCCAAATGCCACGGCCCGGTTTGGGTTCCACTTCCCATATTTTATTTAGTGAGCTCTGCAACTGGCTGAAGACATTGGTCGACCCCCAAAGCAGTGTTAAAAAGCTCACAATACCCGCAATCGTGGCAAGTCCTGGCTGATCCGCATTTTCCAGCGTAAGCTGCAAAAATTGCGCCCCTTGCTCGCCGATAGCACCCTGTAGCTGTGTCATTAATTGTTGACGCGCCGTGGCTTGGCTAAGAAAGAGCCCCACGACTACCACCAATAAGACCAACAGTGGAGCAAGAGAGACGGCCGAGTAGTACGAAAGCGAAGCCGCCAATAAGGAGGCTTCATCATCAAGCCATTCGCGTATCGTAGTTTTTAGTACATACCAGACGGTGACCTTTTCCGGTTTGGGTTTTGTTTGTGCTTTAGCCGATCCAGCGCGATCAACACCATCTGCTACGGGCATCTCGTTCTTACTAGCTTTATTAGTGACGACGGCCAGGTCGGCTTGCAGCGAAGCCACAGACTTTTGTGGCATAAGGGAGAGCGTGCTAAGCGTGCGATAGCCTCTTTGGATTAGAACAGCACCGATGAGGATCACCACAATCCCAACCACTGCGGCCGCAAGCGCAGGTGTCAGAAAATGGGTTAATGCGACTACTGCGGCCAACAACAGTGCGATCAAGGCCACATAGGCGAGTAGCGCACCGATCACAAGTTGTGAGCTGCTACTTGCTAGGGCGCTTGCTCTGGCTGATAATTCCAACTTGGCAAGCCCAATCTCCTGGCTAATCAACGTTGTCATCTCTTGAAACAAGTGCACAACCGTTGATTGGCCTAAAGAAGGATAAACAGTGGGGTTGGGAATAGTTTTTTCTGTCATCTTGCGCTCTCTGATATTGATTCAATGAATTTAGCGATTGCTCCAAGCTCTTTCCATCGCTAGCAAAGAGAATAACAGAATCAGGCAGAAAGTTCTTATGACTCAGCACAAACGTTAGATATATTCTTTACCTGTTTATCAATTTACTTCTTTAGGCCGCTACCCACCACTACCGAGCCAGCGGCGCTCGCATCTCGACATGGATGCCATCGGGGCCGATGCATTGAAAGGCCCAATTCGGTCCAGCTTTTTGCAACGTAAAGAGGATTGCATACCCGGCCTCCTTGATGCGTGCATAGACCGCCTCGACTTGTGCGATCTCATCCACAACAAAGCCGATATGAAAATCAACTGGATACTGCACGTCCGTTGCTTTACTGCGATTGCTGATGGCCAGTTCAAAGCCCGCTTCATCAACCAACATCGCCAGATCGGCGCGCGCATAAGGACAGTGAAAGTCAAAGAACGTTTCAAAAAATTCGCGCGCGGCGGGCAAATCGGTCACATGAAGATCTAGATGATTGAGTTTCATTTTTCTTTCTCCCCCATTCATTTGTTCACATCGGTCCAGTACAGTGCGCCTTTGGATAGCGCATCTCTATCGTGAACGAGCGCTGTGAAGAAACTGTGAAGAAGCAGCGCAGATACTGCGCGGTTAGGGTGTTTAGCTCTCTCATGTTCACCAATGTGCTGGAGCGTAGGAGACCCCTTGCTTTCTTATAGACTAATCATTACTCGCATTACGTCTCATGTTGCTGATCAAACTGTTTGACAAGCGCAGCCGGGGCTTGACAACGCCATGCATTGAGCAGCAACGCGCCCAACTCGTCGGCATCCACGGCGGCCAGCCGCACGAGGACAGCGGGGAAGCCATTGTAGTGCGGCTCAGTAAAGAACTTGGTCGGCTCGGCTTCAACGAACATCTCTTTTTCCGCGTTGTTACGCACACGTATTGCGATCACATCTGGGTTGGGGACGCGGGCCTTCTTCGGCGCAACCCGTTCCAGCCAAACCCAGGCGATCCCTTTACGTTTGCCTTTGTTCAACACGCCGTAGGCAAGGTGACCTTCATCCTGTTCCGTCTCCGGCAGCGCAAGTGCCAGTCGCTGTAGATCGTCTAAACTAGCCATGGTCTATCCTCCTTTATTGTTTGAATCTAAAAATTTATAGCGCGTTCTGCTGCGCGCGGGTGCTGCGACGATAGTGTGTAGGAGAGCGGCCATTGGCGCATTTAAAGGCGATGCTGAACGCGCTTTCCGATGTGTAACCAAGTGATTGTGCCAGGGTAGCGACGAGGGTGTCACGTTTACGCAGTGCCCGTTCGGCCAGCCGCATGCGCCAGGCGGTCAGGTAAGTTAGCGGCACCACACCAGCCGCCTGTTTGAAGCGCAAGGCAAAGGTGGTGCGTGACATAGCCGCGGCTTGGGCCAGCTCCGTCAAACGCCAAGCGCGACCAGGTTCGCTACGCATTAACCGCAGCGCGGGGGCCAGCCAACGGCCAATCGTTCAGCGGCGGCCAGATGGGAGCGCACAATTTGAATAAAGCGGATTTTCAACTATGCACAATCCGGCCTATTGAGTATATATTATCTGATAAAAGTTAAGAAAATAGTTTGGCGAATGAGATTGGGGCGCTTCCCCTTCCGCAAGCTCAGGGTCCACTTCTCATTGGAATTGGCCGCGTGGCACTGTATGCAAGAAGATAGCGGACCAACCACCCTGACAACCATTCTGCCCAGTACGGTTTTTGGTCCGGTGCTCTCGGCGGACAAGCTGGAACAACGCAGATCATTTGGCGCATCATTCAGGGACGCCTGTCGGGCATTTTGCGGTTTGCCTTTGAAATCGTGTATGTGCGCGACGTTGTCACATCCATACCCGTGCTATGACCGCCGATGCGGCGGCGGGCGAACGCTTGATTGCCGTCAGCGAATTGATGTGGATGGGCGAGAGTGCAGAGCTGCTGCGGGCCAAGTTGGGGTCAGCAGGCAACAAAATTTCCACGCGCTTCCTGTCCCTCTTCAGTGCCGAAATCCGCGCGATCGCGCCGGGGTTGGGACGCAAACATCGACACAGCGCAGAAAAGGCGAAACGGCTGCTGGGCTGGCAGCCGCGGCCCACTGCGGAGACGGTGGTTGACTGTGCGCAGAGTCTGATTGCTCAGGGTGCAATCACGTTGATCAGCGATTTACAGTTAGCATGGAAAGAGTATAATACAGTCGGTTGAGGCTTGTGTATATCTAATTTTATCTCCCGAAGGGCCAATGTATGACGTTTACTGTCAGTGATTTTCATGATTTGGTTGTAATGTTAGAAGAGCAACCTGAGTGGCGCGCTGAATTGCGGCGTCTTGTGCTAACAGATGAAGTGCTTGGTTTACCCCAGGCACTACGCGACTTGGCACAAACCGTACGTGAATGGGCCGAAGCGCAACAGCGCTATGAAGAAAGAAGTGAAGCAAGATTTGGCAGAGTCGAAGGCGATATTCACACACTAGACTCAAATCAGAATGAAACCCCTAGTTTCGGCCAGCGTGCGTCGCACTGACGGAAGCATCTAGCGGACTGGAAGCAGTTGGCGGTCAATGCGACGCACGCGATCCCGTTGGTCCGCAAAACTCCGGTTCTCATTCTGAACGCAGTATAAAAACCGATGTCGCGCGCCTGGATAGCCGTGTGGGACGACTGGATGGACGTTCGCTTGAAGAACAAGCGCGACAGCGGTTACCAACCTACTTAAGCCGTTTTGCGTTGCGTCTACGTCCGATTAGCAACGCCGATTTGGCGGACCTCTTAGAAGACGCTTTTGAAGAAGGTCGCATTACGGCAGAACAGATGGATGACGCCAAGTTAATCGATGCGGTAGCACGCGTACGGCGTCGGAGTGACGGTGCGACAATTTATCTCGCCGCAGAGATTTCTGTATCCGTGGCGCAACATGATTTGGATCGCGCGGCACGCCGTGCAACAGTGATCGCGACCGCAACCGGCACGGATACCGTACCAGTTGTTATCGGTGAAACAATCCCCGCCGACCTGCGTGGGGAAGCTGAGCGTCGCAACATTGGCTATGTTGTCATATCTTCAGAGTAAAGTTAACGTTGCGCCTGCCATAAGTCGCGCAATAGCCCCATTTCCCCGCCGTGATGGATAATCTCTCGATTGGTCCACCAGAGCAGTGGCCCAAAGGGAATATGCGCATCGAGTCCATCAGGGTAGGAACTTAGCCCCACCACGTCGAGGTCAGCATCAGACAAACTGTGCAGCCCGTCTACCCACGCTCTATGCGAATGTTCCAAAAAGGCTAAAGCATCGGCGGCGTTGCCGGGAAACACAATCGCGTTTTCGGTGAGCTCTTTGCGGCCAAAGGTATAGTCAAAGCGCATCATCTGCCCTGTGACAAGGTGGCACAGACGCCACGCTATGGTCGTTAGGGGAGCTGGTTGCGGATTACCCGGCTCCTGCTCAAAGACCCACTCGCCCTTGCCAACAAAATGGCTGGCTTGGACTGTGTCACGCCGACGCACGCTCCAGCAGTTCGGCACCGGCTCCCAGAAATATTCCTCATCCGTCAACCCGTCCAGCCGCTCGCGCACCATTTCGTAGCTTGTCTTATATTGATCGGTCAAGAGCCCCAGCCGGTCGGTGGCAAACGTGAATTGTTCGCTCATTCTTGATCTTCCTCTTCCTGTGTATTATCCTACAACTCTGCGGACCATCAGACCCCACCCTGCAAGTGAACACAATTTAGGTCTTGACAAATTACTGTGGACAGGTTAATATTTAGTCAAGACTAAAAATTTATTTTACCAACACAAATCCGTGTTCGTTTGCGTGTTTTATCAGAAAGGTCCATACGATGCAAGTCAATATCAGGGAACAGATTGGACAGGGAATCGGCTTTTTTGCAGCATTTGCGCTGGCGCTCTTTGTACCGGCCGGTACGTTGGCCTGGCCGGCTGGTTGGATCTTTCTCGTGCTCTTTTTCGGCTTTTATACCACGCTCCAACGCTGGCTTGCGCGCCACAATCCGGCCTTGCTGCAAGAGCGCTCGCACTTGTGGCGCGCAGATCAGAAAGGGTGGGATAAGTGGCTGTTTCCGTTTGTCCTATTGTTGCCCTTTGCCTGGTTGTCCTTGATCGCGCTCGATGTCATGCGGTTTCACTGGTCGTTTTTGCCGCTTTGGCTACAATGGGTCGGTGCGCTCATTCTAATGGGGTCGTTTTATCTGTTATTCCTAACATTTCGTGAAAATACATACCTATCTACCGTCGTTCGGATTCAGAAAGAACGCGATCACATGGTGATTGCCACGGGGCCTTATCACTTTGTACGCCATCCCATGTATAGTGCCATCCTCATCTTTGGTCTGGGGACAGCGCTCCTGCTCGGTTCCGGCTATGGTCTCCTGCTGGGCGTACTGTACACATTTGTGCTGGCCCGACGAGCCGTCCTCGAAGAAAGGACATTGCAGGCTGAATTGCGCGGCTATGCAGCCTATATCGCACAAGTGCCCTACCGCTTTGCCCCGTATATTTGGTAATGTTGTTGGCTTGGCTACGGTTTGTCGATAGACATGATAGGGATTCAAATTTTACCGCCTTCACGTACATCGACGATATAGCTCTATGTACCCGGCTGTGACCCATCGGATCGGTGAAATGGTAGACCTTCGCCAATTCACCACTCGACAGCGATGCACTGTTGTAGCGGTTGACTGCCGAATCGATGGCCAGATAAGTAACGGCGCGTCCAACAAAGCTAGGCATTCCCAAGATGCCAAATTCCGCTTCTCTGGCAATGGCGTTGCGCCACTTCTGCTCGGTCATGCCCTAGACATCCAGCGTGAGTTTCGAACGAATCCAGGCCGGCGTCAGCGCCCAACTCTTGCGCAACCGCCCAGGATATGCGATTGACGGCGCTTTTTGCCAGATCATACCACAGATTACTGCCCTCTATTGTTATGATTAACGCAATCGCTTGACAACTAACGTTAGTCATGTTAGTATAACACAATCGAAATTAAACAGTGACTGGAAGGCTGATCACAAATGGCCCTTTTTACCAATACGTTTATCGACGAGATCACTGCCATGGTTACGGCCCGGCAACAAGAACTGAGCACGGCTCTTGGCCAAGTGGCACCCTCATCGGTACACAGCGCGCACACAGCGGCCACACCGTTACAGGAGCAGCTATCCCTCCTCGTGCAGGTTGCGAATGGTGCATTGAGCCGCGGTCATGCGGACCAGCAGGACGTGCAACAAGTCGAAAGCGCCCTCAATAGCATGCTCGAGCTGCTCTTGGGCAACCCACTCCATACGCAAGCCCCCTTTCCCGCCGATTTCTGGCAAAGTGACCTTGGCGTGCTGGTCTCGCGTGTGCGCTGGTGGCTCTGGGCGGATGATCTGATCACGATCAGCAACGCGGCCGCGCTGGCCTTTGGCGAAAATAGCCAGGCCAACCGCATGCGCATCGTGCGCGCCATCGACAGCGGCCTGCTCGACTGGGTACCCGATCCGTCGGTAGCCAACCCACAGCAGAACCGGCGCGTGCTACGCCCTCAAGTCGAGCGGCTGGGTGAACAGCGGCGACTGCCAGAGTAACTTACTCGTTCCACGCTCCGGTGTCGAGGATTGAGCGGAGGTTGAGCCTGCCGAAGCCAAAGCGGCTCTGGCTTCGACACGTTCAGCCGGCGTTTACTGATACAGTTCGTTAGCCTTTGGCAATGCGCCTTTACCAAGAAGAAGAAGGAGAATCAAATGACAGCCCAGCATACAGAAATAATCGCTTATCTGGAACCAACCCAAGCGGCCGGCCGCGAATTATTTACGCGCGGCGTTGAGGGACCCGTTGTCATGCTCAACCTGCTGCGTTTTCGCGCCGTAGCTGATTACAGCGCGCATCCTGAACTAGCTCCCGATCAACCAATCAGCGGAGCAGAAGCCTATCAACGTTATATGGATCACACCCACCCCCATCTGCACGCCAGCGGTGGCGCGGTCCTCTTTTTTGGCGATGGTGGTCCATTCCTGATCGGCCCCGCCGATGAACGTTGGGATGCGGCCATGCTCGTCCGTCAAAATAGCCTGACCGATTTCCTGGCCTTTTCCACGAATGAAGCCTATCTGGCCGGCATGGGACATCGCGTCGCCGCGCTAGAAGATTCACGCTTGCTGCCGCTGGTCGAGAATCTAGGAAAGCACGCGAGCCATGAATCTTGAGGTAGTTGATCTATATTCTTTCAGAAAGTGAACACCTGATGTCAACACCTCAAACTGCCAGTGCCCTGGGTCTGATGGCCGGTTTTCCACCGGCACCTGACAAGATCGCGACCCATGTCAACCAACTCTACGCACCCTACAACCGATGGAGCTTTCAAAACGAACTCACGCTGAATTGCACGGTCGATGTCTGGCGCGGCACCGGTCCCGTTGCGTCGCTGCCCACCGCGTTGCGTGATCTCAGCCCCGTTACCTATCAGAACCGGGCGGGCCAGCGCTTTACCTTTGACGACATGGTCGAGGCGAGTTATACCGATGGCATCGTTGTGCTGCACCAGGGCACGGTCATCTACGAGCGCTATCTCAACGGCATGCAGCCGCATACGCTCCACGCCTGGGCTTCCGGCAGCAAATCGATGACCGGTGTGATGGCAGTGCTGCTGGCACACGAGGAATACTTTGCACTCGACAACCTGGTGACGGACTATTTGCCTGAGTTACAGGGCAGCGGCTTTGCCGACGCCACGATTCACCAGGTCATGGAAATGACAACCGGGGTCGGCTTCCGTGAAGCTGCGCATGATCCGGTTTCCGAAAATTATGAGTATAGCGTAGCACTCGGTTGGCAGGCCAGAGCGGCTGATTATCAAGGTGCGGCAAGTGCCTATGAATTTTTGCCACTGATGCCCAAGGTGACCGAACATGGTGAGCGCTTTGCCTATCTCACGCCAAACACCGACGTGCTGGCTTGGCTGATCAAGCGCACCACGGGGCAGACACTTGCCGCTGTCATTCAGGCACGGATCTGGTCGAAACTGGGCGCGGAGCGCGATGCCTTCTGGATTGTCGGCCCGGCCGCGGTGGAGACCGCGGGATCGGGGCTGCTGACTACCGTGCGCGACATGGCGCGCTTTGGCCAGATGATGCTGCAACAGGGGGAGTTTCATGGTCAGCAAATTGTACCGGCTCCCGTGGTCGAAGAGATCGAACGGGGTGGTGACCAAGCCGCCTTTGCGCGTGGCCCCGCTGCCGGTCCAGGCAACCAGGGTTGGTCCTATCATCAGCAGTGGTGGATGACCCACAATAAGCACAACGCCTACCTGGCGCTGGGCTATGGCGGCCAAATCCTCTACATCGATCCGGTGGCGCAGTTGGTGGTCGCTAAAGTCAGCTCCTACCCAACCCCGACCGCGGCAGGTGAGGAGTTTTACAGTGCGTTTGTGGCGCTGCCGGCCTTAGGACTGTGGCTAGCTGAGAGGTAGTTAGGTCTTGTTGCGAAACGCGATTTTTCCTCGCAACGGCGCGAAGATGGCAAAAAAGAGAGGGGAAACTCTTTGCAGCCTTTACGCCTTTGCGGGAGCCTTCTTTGACTTTCGCAGCAGAAGCTAGTTAGCCACCGGCAAGCGAACGCAAAAGGTTGTTCCCACACCGACCACACTTTGCACGGTGATGGTGCCACCATGCCGTTCAACGGCATCTTTCACAATCGCTAGCCCCAATCCCGTGCCGGAAAGCTTCCCGACATTTGCAGCACGGTAAAAAGGTCGGAAGAGAAAGTTGATATCCGCAGCGGGAATGCCGATGCCTTCATCGGAGACGGCTAACACCAGATTCCCCTCCTGATGATCGAGCGTAATCGAGACAGGCTTCTCCGGCGGCGAATATTTCAGCGCATTGGTAATCAAGTTGGTAATGACCTGGCGCAGAAGTCGTTGATCCAACAGGATCTGTGGCGCGGTACCACAGCCGCGATAATTGAGCCGGGATAGATTCGCTGGATTGCTGCACAATTCGTCGATAATCGTCTGGCAAAGGGCATCGAGATCGACAGCAATGGGCGCAAAGATGCCCCGTTGTGATTGTGATAGCAGGAGGACATCGTCCATGATCAGGGTAATGTGGTTCACCTGTTCATGGATTTTGTCCAACCGCTGAGTAATCTGTTCGCTGGTCAGCCGTTGATGTAGGCTGCGCAACAGCCCAGTCTGCCCTAAAATGGTAGTCAGCGGGGTGCGAAATTCGTGTGACGCAATCGAGAGGAAGCGTGATTTGAGTTCGCCCAGTTCCTTTTCTTTTTGCAATGCCTTGTTCAGCGTTGCTTCCGCTGCTTTGTGATTGGTGATGTCAGTTGCAACCACCAACAGCCGATCGTGCTGCCCCTGTTGACGCTTGAGCGGGATCGCGGTGACCTGATACGACCGGTCTCTGAGTTGCTCTTCTTGCTGTAACGGTTCCCACGTGGTCAGCATCTGTTGCCAGCGCTGTCGAAAGGAGGGCAGATCCTGCATTTGGTGGCCGACCGTAATCGCGTGTGTCCCTATCAGTTGCGTCGGTGTTAGATTAACCAGTTGGGCCACATATTGATTGGCCAATTGGATAATGCCCGCACCATCTGTCACCAAAATAAACGCAGGTACGCCATCAACCACCTGTTGCAGCAGGTCATATTGCGCACGCAATGCCTTGGCCGCCTGTTTCTGTTCGGTAATATCGCGGTTGAGGGTCACGAGCCCATAAGGGGTGTCCTGCGGATCTTTTAGCAGGGTTAGTGCAAAGAAGACATCAATGGAGGTACCATCTTTACGATGTTGAAGAAGTTCACCGGTTATACGGCCTTGCTTCAGGATCATCTGTAATGCTTCTTGCGGGGTGACATCCACTGCATATTGGGTATGCAGCACATCCTTAATGGGGCGGCCGATCACTTCCTCCGCGCGCCAGCCATAGATTGCTTCCGCCGCGCGATTCCAACTCTGGATCCGAAATTCTAAATCGGTGGCGATGACCGCATCACTGACATTCTCTTGCAAAGCTGCAAAAAAGCGCAGTTGCTGCTCATGTTCCTTGCGCTGGCTGACATCCTGTATAATGCCGGCCAGGCCGATAATCTCACCTTGGAGATTGCGCAACGGCACCTTGGTGCGTGAAATCCAGGCGTTGCTTCCATCTGCCCGCGTGATTCGGCGCTCGTGGTGCAGAATAGAGTCACCGGTTTCCAAAATTCGGTCTTCTTCCGCTTGAGTCGCTGCCGCGTCTGCCGCCGAGAAGAAGTCTTTGCCGGTTTTGCCCACGACTGTTTCCGGTGGGACGGCGGGTAAAAGTACTCCTTGTGCCCCGTTGCGCAGGAGCACGCGATGGTCGCGATCCTTGACAAAAATCACATCGGGAATCGCATCGATTAGCGTGCGCAGCAGATTGTGCTCTTCAGCCAAGGCCACTTGAGCCTGCTTCCGTTCCGTAATATCACGGATGGTACAGATCAGGCCATTGTTGTTGAGCGGCCCGAGGCTAAGTTCCGCATCAAAAGCAGTGCCATCGCAGCGGTTTGCTCGGGCCTCACAGAATTGCCCCGTGCCCTTTGTACGCACCGCATGGAGAGCCGCAAGCAATGTTGCGTGATCCTCCTGATGGATGAAGTTGAACAATGATTGACCAACCCCTCGGTCACTCGTACAGGCAAAGAGTCGATAAAATGCCCGATTGACGTGGGCCACTTCGAGATTCGGGTGAACCAGTAAAATACTATCTAAATTGTGATGTAAAATGGCTTCGGCCTGTTCGGTTGCTCTTTGCAACTCAGTGGTGCGCTCCTGCACACGCGCTTCGAGCTGATTCACGTGTTGCGCATTTTCCAAGGCCAGGCCGGCATAGTGCGCAAAAGCCTGGAGTTTTTCTAAATCGACAGGCTGAAAGCGGTTTGTCACTGTGCTATCGGCCACCAGCAGACCGATAATTTTATCGCGGATGGTGATCGGTACCCCAATCGAAGAACGAATCCACTCGGTATAGCGCAATGGAATCCAAGCTGGCCAAAGCGTTGTATCGGGGATAAGGTAGGCGCTGGCATGGGCAACGTTGCCGCGCGGTATGATTTCGTTACAGCGGAAGCGATGGTTTTTAAAAAAGGCCGCGGCTTCCGCCGAAAATCCCCGACAGTAGGCAACCCGCGCCACTTCCCCTTCAAATAAAATAATGCTACCCGCTTCGGTGGGGAGCACCATTGCCGCCGCTGCCAAAATCTGTTTCATGATCGCTTCGACATCGAGCGAACTGTTTAGCGCGGTCAACGAGTGGAGCAGCGCTTCGGTGTAGGAACGCTGAGTGCGCGCGGCGGCTTCCGCGCGCTTGTGGATGGTACTATCCGTATGTGTAACGACAACACGCCGCGGCGCTGGTTCTGCAAAGGGCACGACACTAAGGGTAAACCACTGGTTGCTAGTTGGGCAAGGGAAATCTAGCCGAAATTCCGGCTGCCGCCCAGCGATCACGGCGCGTATCCCCTCGGCCGCGGATGGGGCCTCGGCAATGAGTAGGGGGGAAGAGTCACAAAATGTGAGGTAGTTCGCGCCTACATTGAGGATCTCTTGCGTTTGATGAAAGCAGAGCCAGATTGCATTGGCATGTAGAATCATACCATCGGCCGCCAATACGACCGTACCGGCCGGCAAGGTATCGAAGGCTGTCTGAAGGGATGCACGCTGCTCTTCGGCTTGTCGCAACTGTTCGTTTAAGGTCTGGATCTCAGCTTCTAACGCTGCCAGGTCCTTTTTTGATGGACAAGTCTGATTAGGAGCAATGACAGGTGTAGGAACTCGCATATCGGTTCTCTTTTCCTTCCCCACCAACTGTTGATCCTGAAATTCTGAGCGCTGATCCGAGCTGCCAGAGAAGCGACTAGTGTCACAACTGGATTTCAGGGAGTCTGCAAAATTGAGATTCACAGCGTAAACATACGTGATTGTACCACAGCTTCCGAACACCGTTCAATAGTCACGACTGCTTACATATTTAGACTTGCAATTTACATTTTACTTAATCAACAGCTTATCAGAGATACAACAAATAGCCAAATGAAAAGCCTTTCAGTTCCTTACGCATGATCTCATCGCAATTTAGGCACCAGTGCGCAGTTGGTCTACCTTACGCAATGGGATTAAAATCCCCTGCTGACAGCGAGAAGCGCCCTCAGGCGCTAAGAAAATTCTCAGTCGCTGCAGCGACTTTTCGCTGCTATACTGCGTTCAGAATGAGAACCGGAGTTTTGCGGACCAACGGGATCGCGTGCGTCGCACTGACCGCCAACTGCTTCCAGTCCGCTAGATGCTTCCGTCAGTGCGACGCACGCTGGCCGAAACTAGGGGTTTC
>DAOUCA010000178.1:0-87901 GCA_034432375.1 Caldilineaceae bacterium | reverse complement strand
CAACTTCTGCTTTGAATGTATTACTGTATCGTTTGCGCATGATTCGTTTGGGACTTTATTTTTGTTCGTTTTACTGTCTAAATTTCTGGGTCCATTATAGTAAGTCCTATAATAGAGCGGCTTCTAAGTGCTAATGGCGAGAGAATCGTAGGCCATTTCCCAGAAGGATCCTGAGCTAATTACATACGTTTCCCCTAACAAAACATGATAAACAAGTAGAGCCGAATGGACCCCATTCGGCTCTACTTGTTTATCATGTTTTTGATCTTCTCTGCTGTGCATGTAGCGCTAGACACGTTCGATGGCGACTCTTACGGGCTCTTGGCTAAAGACCCCAATCTCATGGTGGGGCAGATTCTCTGGCATTGGATTTCCTGCCGCTAAGTTAACTTGCACAATATCAGCGGCATTGGTAGCCTGTTCCAGGCGGCTGCCATATTCAGCAATTGTACTGTGTACCAGAGGAACATCTGTAATATAGATAGAAATCTCCTCGTCGTCATCAAGCTGCTGCTCTTGACGCAACTGCTGAACATGATCAATCAGCAATTCGGCACAGCGCTCTACAGACTCAATTTCTTGCCCACTCTCTTGCGTTTTGGTCGCTGTTTGCATACTCTGAGTTGTCATAACTTATCCTTTCATTCGGGAGTAATTGTGCTTCGAGATGATGCGTTTGGCGTCAGCCCTTTTGTATAGGGAAATTGCGCACCTCATCGATGTGGTAGGTTGGCTGGACCGTACCAAAACCAAAAAAGTGCGCAACGCTTATTGTCGATATGTAGAGAACTTACGCCATGTCTTGGCTATCGATAAAATCCTTAAAAGTCATACCGCCTCTCTCGTGTAAAAGTAACGCGACTATGGATGACTTTTAAATGATTCGTCGATAAGCAGGGACTCTTGACCGTGTCGAAGTCAAGCACTGCATAAATCCTACTCTATACGAACGCCGGCGTGTAACGCTGGTCAGTTAGCCATTGCCTTTTGATTCACACCATTGCTCAGTAAGCCACCTTCGGCAATCGAGGTCAATTTTTTGTTGGCATCGCCCTCTTCATCTAGCGTGCGTTGTAATAAGCTCTTTGCATTGCCAAAGCCAAGTTCACTGGCATAGGTCCGGACTGTGCCATACCCTGCCATCTCATAGTGCTCCACCCGTTGGGCGGCCGCAATTAAGGCCGCATCGCGTACAACTGCATCACCTTGCAACTTAATCGACTCTTCGCCTTCTTTGATGAGCCCCTTCATTGCCTCACAGGTCTTGCCCTGCGGGCTAGAGCCAATTTCAGAGAAGATCTGTTCCAGTCGTTGCTTCTGGTTTTGGGTCTCTTTCAGATGATCCTGGAATGCTTTCTTCAGATCGGAGGTTGAAGCCGCATTTGCCATCTTTGGTAAGGCGTCGACCAACTGCGTCTCGGCGCTGTACAGGTCGCGTAACTGGTCAATATACAGGTCTTTCAGTGTATTTGCTTGCATTGTTGTGCTCCTTGATCTCATAAACTGTTTGCTCTCTAGAACCTCTTAAACCAATAAACCTATCTGCGCTTGAAGCAGAATCTGTTTAATAAAGAAGTCCCGAACAAACCCAGGTAACGGCCATTGACTTGGACTGATTGATTGACTAGCCATCAATAGCTGCTCTTACCTGTCTTAAGTATAAGGTGCAACGGCGGCCTTTTCCATGCAACGAGGCATAGGAAGGGGTAACAATGTACTCTATATCCTCAAGTAAGCATTCCATGAAGTATTTCGACGGCGACTGCTGTACCACCGCCTGTGCCATGACAGAGCGCTGCCAAGCCAAGCGCTTTACCCTCTTGTTGCAAGGCATTGAGCAAAGTAACAAGCACCCGCGCGCCCGAGGCCCCAATCGGATGGCCAAGCGCAATCGCACCGCCGTAGATATTGATCTTCTCGTAGGGGATCGCCAGCGCCCGCCGCAGCAACACATTGTTGAGCGCAAAGGCTTCGTTATTTTCGATCAACGCAAAGTCATTAACGTTGCGGTCGATCTTCTGCATCAGCTTCTGGATCGCTGGAATTGGCCCTTCAACAAAGCGCCAGGGTTTTACCGCGGCCCATGTGCCGCCAAGCAACTTAGCGATCGGCTTTAGCTCGTGACGCTCAACCGCCTCTTTACTGGCCAGAATAAGCGCCGCGGCTCCATCCGAAATCTGGCTGGAGTTGCCGGCGGTCAGGGTGCCATCCTTGGTAAAGGCGGGGCGTAGACCGGCCAGTGACTCCATTGTGGTATCGGCGCGAATCCCTTCATCCTGCGCAAAGAGCACCGTCTTGCGCCGTTGGGTAATCTCAATCGGCGCAATTTCGTGGCGAAAGTTACCGTTGGCTGTGGCCGCCGCCGCCCGCGTGTTGGAGAGATAGGCGACCTCGTCTAGCTCTTGCCGTGTCACCCCATGTTCATCGGCCAGACGCTGCGTCTCATCGCCCATCAATTCACCGGTCATCGGATCGGTTAAGCCGTCGACAAGCAACTCATCGACGAGCTGTTCCCCTCCGCCGACGAGCAGCTTATAGCCCCAACGCGCACGGTGACTCTGGTGAAAGCCCGCCTGCGACATCGACTCAATGCCGCCGGCCATCACAATCTCGGCCTCGCCGGCCCGAATCGCCATTGCCGCATTCATGGTGCTCATCATGCCCGAGGAGCAGAGCATATCCACCGCATAGCCATCGACCTCTTCGGGGATGCCTGCCTTTAGCGCGGCGTGACGGGGTAACAGCTGACCGTGACCATGCTTTAAAATATTGCCAAAGACGAAGAGATCGAGCTCGCCGCTGCTAAGCTTGGCCCGTTCCAACGCCGCCTTCATGACATGCGCTCCCAGGTCAACGGGAGAGGTATCGGTTAGGCTGCCGCCAAATTTGCCAATCGGGGTTCGTACCGCCGACACAATATAAACATCATTCATTTTGGGGTTCCTCCCTTAGCATTCTAATGGTTCCGCAATTACCCAATCAGCGTACATTGTTGCAAAGGTGCGTTACTATTTTGTCACCGCTGCTTCTGCCTTCGCAAGGATGCACTGCAACAGGTGTCCACATGTATGGACCCCTGCCTACACAGGAGTGACAATATCGAAATACTTCCGTAACCCTGTATCCTGAGCTGCGCCATAAAGTATCAGTTTTGCTCGTGTACAAAATAATATTATGTGCTGCAGCGGAGTATACTCAGTGGGGCAAAATTTAGGTACAGTTACAGGACAAGCAACACCTATCACGCAATACGCAACATGGGCACTACGTATACTGACCACCATTGACGCTGAGAATCTCGCCGGTGATGTAACCCGCCATCACTGGCGAAAGGAGAAAGGCGGTGGCCCAACCGATCTCCTCCGGCTCGGCAAAGCGGCGCATGGGGATCTTAGATAGGATGCGTTCTTGGACCTTATCTGGGATCGCTTTGACCATATCGGTTGACGTAAAGCCGGGTGCAACCACATTGGCGCGCACGCCGTAGCGTGCGCCCTCCAGCCCCAATGTTTTGGCCAACCCAATCACGGCCGATTTAGACGCGGCATAGTTGGCCTGCCCAATGTTGCCCGCTTCGCCCACTACCGAGCTGATAAAGACGAGCGACCCGCTCCCTCGCTCATAAAGTTTGGGCACAATCGGGTGCAGCGTGTTGAAGACCCCATTGAGATTGGTGTCGATCACGGCGTACCAGTCGGCGACCGAAATATTGGGGAAGAGATTATCCTTGGTGATCCCCGCATTTAGCACAACGCCGTAAATTTCACCGACCTCCCTTTCGACCTGATCGATGGCAGCAGCCATCGAAACTGGATCGGTGACATCGGCTTGGAGCGCAAGGGCCGCATCAGGCCCCGGTTCGCTCCGATAGGTGTAGGCTACCTTGGCACCAAGGGTGTTCAGAATCTCTACAATGGCCGCACCGATGCCGCGATTGCCACCGGTGACAAAGACCACTTTGTCTTCTAATCCAAACATGGCGCTCTCCTTTGGCTTCTACCTTTGTATGATTAACTCATAATGTGCTTGGTTGGGGAATGGGTTGATACCGGGGGAAAGGGAATGGATGAATAAATTCACCCACTGGTAGGCAAAACCCGTTGAAACGGGTTCGCACAGCTGTGGCTTTCGGCTAGACGCGTTCTTGCAACCATTGGGCGATGAGTGGGGGCAGGCTCTGCTGAACTTTGCCGCTGACATACATACCAATGTGCCCCGTGGGAAACGATTGGACCGTATAATCGTCGCTGCCAACGAGGTCGCCCAGGGCCAGTGACGACGCCGGGGGCACGAGATGATCCTGCTCGGCATAAAGATTCAGCACCGGCATGGTGATCTGGCGCAGATCGACCGTGCGACCGCCCAATTCAACTTCGCCACGAATGAGCTTGTTGCCCTGGTAGAAATCTTTAATAAACTTGCGCCATGCCTCGCCGGCCTGATCGGGGCTGTCGAAGATCCACTTTTCCATGCGCAGGAAATTGAGCAGCTTCTCTTCATTACCGGCTATAGTGGGCAGATCAATATATTTGCCCACAGTGAGCGCAAAAGGGCGCAACATCAGATAGCCAAAATTCATATAGTTCCCAGGGATATTGCCAAAGGCGGCAACCATCGCATCGGGATCCATGCCCCGTACCCAACTGTTGAGCAGCCCACAGCCGGCAAAGCCTTCAATATGAAAATCAACCGGGGTAACCATCGTGATTAGATTTTTGATCTTCTTGGGGTGCAGAGCGGTGTAACAGAGGCTAAAGGTGCCCCCTTGGCAAATCCCCAGCAGATTCACCTGATCGACGCCCCGTTGTTGGCAGATGGCATCGACACAATTGTCGATATAGCCGTCAATATAATCTTCCATTGTCAACCAGCGCTCAGTTGGGCCGGGGTAGCCCCAGTCGATCAGATAGAGATCGACGCCAAGGGCGAGCAAGTTGCGCACCAGCGAACGATTCTCCTGTAAATCCACCATATAGGGGCGATTGACCAACGCATAGGAGATCAAGAGCGGCGGCGAGAGTGGCTGGTCAACTACTGGCTCATAACGATAGAGCACCAGCTTATCTTCACGATAAACTTCATATTTAGGCGCCGTGCCGATGCGAATATCCGCTTCGCGCAGATGGCTCATCGTTTCAAACCCTTGCACGCTTTTGCGCTGCAAATCAATTAGTTCTTGGAGCAATGCATGGGGATCGCTCTGTGTGGGAAAGGTGAACATGCTTATGCCTCTTTGCCCTTCGCGGTTGCCTTCGGCCGGCCTCGTTTTGCTGCTTTGGGGCCATCGCTACCGGTTGCCGGCGCTTCGTCGATCGCTGGTGCAGTTTTGGGGCTGCGCTTGTTCTGGGTTGCCTCGCCTTTGGCCGTTCCGGCTTGGGTTGGCGTGGTAGTCACAGCCTGAGTAGAGGCTTGGCCCACGCTCTTCTCGCTCAGATCGTCCACAAGTTTGCGAAGCGCCTTGACCTCTTTGCGCAAGAGATAAATATTGTGATGGGCCTCATCGAGATCGCTGCGCGTGGGAAGATCGTTCATCCGCAACAAAATCTCCATCAGCTCCCGCTGTTGGTTACGCAGGGCCATGCTACTATTGACGTACTGGCTTTGCGCCTCGGCATACCGCTCGGAATGAAAGAGCTTGAGGAATTGCGCATCGGCGACTTCGACCCAAAGTTCCAATACCTCGCGCTGACTCTCGACGGTCTTGCCTGCTTGCGCCAGCGTGAACAGCCGCTGCATAAAGGCTTCAACGGCTTGGAGCATCCCTTCCCCCAATAGCAATTGATAGCGCTGATTGGCCCGTTGATTTTCCTGCCATAGCATAAAGCCGCGGTTGACCTTTTCATTGAACTCGCGCATCAACCCGAGGCTCGGCATGGTGACCATGCGGCCAAGGGTCTGATTGTAGCTCTCCCAATAGAGGTTGCTCATTGCGGACAATGGGGCTGCAAAGGGGTTGGCATCGTTCACACCAGCCGCGTTCGGCTGTGCCATCATACCCATCTGTTGCGGCAACTGTGTCCACAGCGCAAGCCAGGGTTGTGCAAATTTTTGCATCTCCGCCCCGTAAAGCTGCCACAACTCACCACTCTTTTGGAACGATTGGGTGGCATTGGCTGTCTGCTCACTCAGGTTAGTTATGGCCTGGCGCTGTTGCTCCATATAGCGGTTCAACGCCTGCTGCCAATCCGCCGGCGAGCCACTATTCTGCTGAATCGCCTGCCACGCTTCGGTCGCCATCTTCACCAGTTGCTCGGCGTAGCCCTGTCCCATGAGAAATTGGGCCATGGCCGTGCGCGCACTTTCAGCAAGATCAGGCGAAAAAGCATTTAGACTCTGCTGCATATAGGTGCGCCACTGCTCGCTAAGCCCTTGCCAAAAATCAAACGCAGGGAGAGGTATTGGGGTTGCATGACCATTCTGCGTGGAGCCGGCCATCAGATCCCACCAATTCTCCCACGCTTTTTGTGGAGCACCAAACCAGCCATTAAAGGCCGCTTGTTGCGCTTCATCCCATTGCATAAGGTTAGCCCTTCTTGCCCGGCTGCCACATGGACCAACTCTTCATCCACTCTTGCTGCATTGTTGCCGCCTGTTGCGACATTTCATTCCACAGCTTCATCATCGGTTGTTGATTAAAGTCCATCGCAGCCGGCATCTGCGACGGATCGACCTTTTCCAGCATCTCGAACCAACTGCTCCAGATCTGTCTTTGCAGGGTACTCCACTGTTTGGTCATCTGGTAGGATTGGTCGGCCCACTGCGCAACCCCTGCCAGCGACTCACTTTTGGCCACATTCTCTGACCAAAGCCGCGCCGTCTCCACTTGCATTTCCAACATGCGAAAGACCATATTCTTCCACTGATCGATCATCTGTTGCCAAACGGCCTTTGCCTGTGCCTGCGTGGTCGCCTGCTGTGCTGCCTGTCCCCAACTGGACCACAAGTTGTTCTGCATATCGTTCCACTCTTTTGTGGCTTCTTCCATCTGCTGCGTCCAATCCATCGTTGCCATGGTCTCTCCCTTTCGCTATCCCTTTTCCTGCACGCCATCCACTGCTTGCGCAGAGGTGCAAGCTTGTCGTTCCGCTGAACGGTAAGCTAAAATCAGCAATTCGTTTTATTGAACCCCCAGCGCCAATACACGCGTGAGAACTCCATCTACGACTGCCCATTTACATAACATATGACAAAACTAAATAGGTAAGTAAATCGAAATGTTGATGTGTTCATTGTAACTCACCATAGTTACAACTCAATAACAACTTTCGTAACGACTAAGCCACCCCCTCCCCCCTGGTCGCCTTACCATTACCCACAAATGTGCGGCGAGCGTGGCGTTCCGGGGACGGCCCAGAGCAACCCTGGTTGTCGAAATAATGTGGGGGCCGTCCCCGGAACGCTAGCCACCTCTGGTCCACGGCGATGTGGGTAATGGTAAAATGGTAAGCCCGCGAGCAGGGGGGAGGAGCCTTGCTCCCCGATATCGCAGTGGGGCCGGGGGTGGGGTTGACCGTTACCAACTTTCTGCCAATCGATCTAAATTGCCCATCCCGCCATGATCGTGTAAGCTCTTTTTACTCTTTACTCTTTACTCTTTTAGATAACCTGAACCAAGGAATCTATGACACAAGTTGCCCTTCCCAGCCTCACAACCGCGCAGATGATTGACGTTGATCGCCTGATGACCGAACAGTATGGGCTTACCTTGCTCCAACTGATGGAGAATGCCGGGCGCAATCTGGCCTTACTGGCAAAACAACTGTTGGCGGATGATCTGGCCGACCGCCCGATTGTGCTGCTAGCCGGCCGTGGCAACAAGGGCGGTGGCGGGCTTGTGGCGGCGCGCCATCTGTTAAATTGGGGGGCTTGGGTGCAAATTGTGCTGACCCATCCAGTAGAAGCGTATGCTGGTCTTGCCGCCCACCAGCTGCAAGTTCTACAGGCGATGGATGCCCCACTCGCTTGGGCCGAGCAAGGCTGGGAGTTGCCGCCGGCGGATCTGCTGCTAGATGCGCTCATTGGCTATGGTCTACGCGGGGAGCCACAAGGCAAAGCACGCGACCTGATCCACCTGGCCAATAGCAGCGTCGCACCGATCCTCAGCCTCGATGTGCCCAGCGGCCTCGACAGCACAACCGGCGAACTCTTTACCCCCCACATTCACGCCGCCGCAACCATGACACTCGCCCTCCCCAAGCTTGGCCTGCTGAAGGCAACCGCACAAGCCGCCGCGGGCGACCTCTATCTCGCCGACATCAGTGTGCCACCCGATCTCTATCTCCAGTTGGGGTTCACAGTCCCACCCATCTTTAGCACAGATCCCCTCTTACCGGTAACCATCATCAATGGCGTTGCGTTTGTTTAAATGCACATTAATAAATATTTTAGTAAATAGGAGCACTGCGGCTTCGACAAGCTCAGCCTCCGCTTGTACCCAATTTAATTCTTAACTTATATAGACAAAGCAAATAGAGATGGCACGATCATGATGCATAGCGGTACACCCTTGCGGTTGCCAATGGGTTGGTGCAAGTGTTGGTGCAAGGGGGGCACCGGCCAGCGGATGCCCCTACCGGATCATCCGGTCCCTCTAAAATTCTCTGTGCTCTCTGTGCTCTCTGTGCTCTCTGTGGCCCATCATGTTTCACCCAATCCACGCTTTCTGCGCCGGCGATTGGGCCAAAAGAGTAAAATGAGGAGGGGCACAAGCGTAGCTCCCGACACCGCCATGCCGATTTGCCGCACCGCCGTCGTGCCCATGTGCACATCAATGCGATGCTCACCGGCTGGTATGTCGACATCGATCAGCCCATATTGTTCCGAAATATGATAGAGGCCGGGGCTACCATCGACCAGCACCTGCCAACCAGGAAAATAGTAGAGATAGACGCGCACCGTGGCCGGCCGCTCAACATGCACAACGCCGCCAAAGCTGGAACCGCGGCTATAGCTGCTCAGCACCGTGCCAACCCCTCGCACAATTGCCAGCCGCGGCAGCGATGTCGTGTAGCCATGCGATTCTTGATAATCCGCCGCTGCGTAGGCGGCACTGAGCGGTGATTCGCTAAAGGGCCGTTCACGCACCCACTCGGTATAGGCGATCATATCGGGATGTTCGCGCTCAAAGGTATAGACGGCCCGGCCATCTTCGCGCCAAGGCTCTATTGGCTCCAACTTGGCCCCCACATAATTGATACTGCCCATGATCACCAACATCGTCAGCAAGAGTAACCCGACCGCCGGCTCTTCGGCGATTTGTGGGGGCATCGCGATCTCCAGCGTCACCACTTCATGCAGCACCAGCCCAGCCAGTGGACAGAGCAATAGCGCCACCAGGGCCAGCAGACGCCAGGGAAATTGGATCACGGCTAGCGCGGGCACCGCTTCCCATAAGGATAAGGCCCAGGGGCTCATGAGAAAGAGCAAGGCCAGCGTCGCACCACCAAGGTAAATTGCTAACCAACGGATGCGCTGCCGACGCCACGGGATAAAGAGGCCGATCAGGGTGAAGACAAGCACTGCCAGCCCCACTTGAAAGCTCATGCCATCGTTGCCCCCGATCGGATCATCCGAATAGCCAAAGCCCCAGAAAGGACTAAAATATTGCCCAATCTGCACAAAGTGACGACGGAAGTCATAGGTGTTGGTGACATAGACCTGTTGGTCGAGATACTGCCCTTCCATAAAGAGCGGCAAGAGAAAAGCGACACAGAGCAAGAGCGCACCGACTCCCGCAAAGCCGGCCAGCAGCACCCGACCACTCAAGCCGGACCAGCGCCGACGCGCCGGAAAACGCAGACGGTAGGTCAGCAGAAAGAGGACAAAGGTAACCAATAAGGGTGCAAAGGAGATCAGGGCAAAGGTATGGGTTAAGAGGGTGGCGGCCAGTAAGAGGGTTGCCGTGGCCAGGCGGCGGGGCAAACCGTCGGCACCACCCTCCAAGATCAGGCGATCAAACGCGAGCAAGACCCAGGGAAACCAAGCCAACAGCAGTGCGTCGTTGAGCGCTGCCCGCACATAGATGTCAACAAGGTGATAGGGAATAAAGACATAGAGCAGCCCCGCCACCAGCGCCGATAGACGGATCGGATCGATCGCGGAATGATCGCCCTTGGCGACCGTCGTACCGCTCATTTCTTCATCGCCCATCTCTTCACTAAGCCGGCTGCGTAGCCAGTGGCAAACAAGCGCATAGATTCCCCAAGCGCCAGCCAGAAAGCCAGTCGCCCAGGTCAGCTTGACCGCCACCGTATACCCTGCACCCAACCAAACAAAGAAGGCCCCCCAATAGAAGCCCAGCGGTGCCTGGAGTAAAAACGTAGGGTACCCATAGCCTTGGATGTGATGCATGGCCCACGTGGGCCACAGCGCACCATCGCGCAGGGATGCATCAAACATCATCAAATAGAAGACGGAGTGACGGCCATCGTGGGCTTCATAGAAATAGCCGGGGGCCGCCAATGGCGTGAGCGCCAGTAGACTGAAGAGCAAGAGCAGCAGCAGATAGCTGTCGACGCGCGCACCAATCGGCCCAACAATTCTGCTGAACCAGCGGCGACCGAGTTGCCAAGAAAGAGAGCGAAGGCGCGTCATGAAGTTACTTATTTCGTTTCGGTTAGCAATGCTGCACTTTCACCCCAGCGGTTGCTAAAGACAAACTCTTGCAGTGGGCGTCGGGTGCGGGCCGCCCGTTCGCTCTCTTGTTGACGCTCGGATAAGTAACTCGGATCGCCGAGATAGCCCAGCGCAAACATCGTCACCGCGTCGTAGTCGTCGGGAATGGCAAAGTTGCTACGTGCTTTGTCCGGCGAGAAGCCGCCCATGAGGTGCAGATGTAGATCGAGTGCCGTGGCCTGGATCGCCAGATTTTGGGTGGCAAGACCAACATCGTGAAAGGCGTGACGGTTGAGCACATCGGGCCGGCGGTAGAGGCTGGCGACCGTAATGCCCAACACCGGGGCCTGCGATGCCCAGGGCACATTCCCTTCAGAGAGACAATCGACCATGCGTGCAAAGGCGTCTGCTTCCTGATCGCGCCGGGCGACAAGAAAGGCCCAGGGTTGCATGTTACCGCCGGAAGCTGACCAGCGTGCCGCTTCTAAAAGGGTCTGCAACTTCTCTACCTCTACGGGGCGCTGATCAAAGGCACGCGGGCTCCAGCGTTGTTTTAGCAACGCATGAATCGGTGCGTCTGCCGCTGCTTGCTTGATGGCGATGAGTTCTTCTTGTGACACAATTTTCTCCTGTGTAACAGATGTGTGAACGGTAATAAAGCTGAACACTGCCTATGTGTCGGCTTCGACAGGCTCAGCCTACAGGTGCCCTATCCTACCCGCCGCTGCCGTGTCTCAATGATATCTTCTTCCAGTACTTGGATCATTGCCTGTGGTGCAACTTGGCCAATTGTTGTAATCAACGGGGCCAATGCGTTGCGATCCCACCAAGCCACTGGGGGTGGTGACCACAATTGCAGCGGCCAAGGCCCGCTGACCAGTTGTAAAGCGGGCCAATCAGCCAGCGCTTGTGGTCGTGAATTCGGCTTGACAAAGCGCAACTGCACCCCTTGTGTGGCCTGCTGTGTGGCCTGTTCTGCCCAAACGTGCAACCACCAATGCTCCGTACAGTATAGCCCATGCAGCCGCGGGAGCCCGTGATACTCCATCCAGATTTGCACCAGTTGGGCAAAGCTCGATTCTAAGTTGGCAACATGGCCAGGCGCGGTGACCCAGCGGCTCAACTGCGCAAAGCCCGGTAGCCGCTGACAGAGCCGCCAGTAGAGTTGACTCAACGCCACGGGTAGCTCCGTCCGCAGAGGATAGCCTGGCCGCGGTAAAACATTGTTGAGCTGATGGATCGTGAGCGGACCTTCGCTGGGCCGTAGGATTTCTTCCGCCATCACTGCGCTTTGGCGGTTGCCCGCATAAAAGATGGTGGGGCGTTCGCCTGGGGAAAGCCGTACCATGGCTTGCCCAATCAAGCGGCAGAGGGTGAGCATACCTTGATGTGTCTGCCGTTCGGGGTCATCGTAGCCGCCGACCACAACCAGTGCTTCCGGTTGATGATCGGCCAATTCGCTCGCTAGTCTGGCCGCGGTGATATTCACGTTTAGTTGGGTAAGGCCGCTCAAGTGCAAGGGAGCACTCCCCAACGCCTCGCGCGCCGCGCCTAAACTTTCATGGCTCAGCCCGGCCAGCCAAACCCGCAGCCGTAGCCGCGGGCTTACCCCCACCGCGAAATGTTCCAACGGCGGAAAAATAATCGGATCCGGACTCTGTACAAAAGGTGTATTGCGCTCTTCATGCCAAAGTGCACGGTCGAGCCGATCCCCCAATTTGCGGCAGATCGTCGCCGCTTGTTGACCCAAGGACGCACCCGGTTCCCGCTGCAGGGCGGTCCAGCCGGCCAAGCGATAGGTGCCGCTAATATTTTCCAACAGACAGGCTACGGTTTCGTCAAGCGTCACCCCGAGCGCAAGCAACGTGCCCACTGTTGGATTGAGCGTTGGCGCGGCGGTAGGCAACGCTGCCGGTTGTTCTACAGGGGTGGCCAGATCGCTCATGAACCGCTGATCCCTTTCCAAATCATCTCTGCCCATTGCCATACGCTACTCTGATTGAGGCCATAGATGAAGAATTCCAGCCGCGCAATGAGCAAACTGAGATGGCTGGCAAAGAGCCGGGCAAAGAGAAGGCCTGCACTAAACCAGAGTGCCCGTTTGCCCACGCCCGCGCCCCATTGCAGAAGATAGCGCACCCACGCCGGCTGACCCGCGGTAACCTCGTCGACCGGAACCCCCCAGGCCAGCAACGTCGCAGCGGTTATTAAGAGGATGAGCACGCTGCTCAACGCTGTGCCCAGCGACTCGGACCAGTTGAGCCCTGACTGTGCGGTTTGCCAGAAGAGCGGCCAGAAGGTGCCCTGCAAGAGCCCAATCAAGAGCGCGGCCACGCTGATCCCGACGAGCAGCGCCGCGGGAATCGTGCCGGCTGTCCGCAAAGCGCGCCGCCAACCCGCCGGCGGTCGGCTCTCGCTGCGGCTCCTGGGGATATCGTCGTCGCGCGGCATCTGGGCGACCATGCGCTCTAAGCCCGCCCCAATGAGCAGTATTCCCAAGAGGAGCGCAATCCACAAGTGGGGTGCTGTGACAAGCGTCGTCAGCGGATCATTGAGCAAAGGGACAAAGAGCCGTGGTCGTAACACATGCTGAATGGCCAACGCACCGAGATAACCAACCGAGACACCGACCAGAATATATTGGGCCAGTCGCGACAGCAGATTGTCCCCCACAACCATGCTAAAGATCATCAGCGAGAAGATGAAACTGACCCAAAAGCTCAGATCGGTCAGCCCGGGCGTGAGATTAGCCACGCTCACCTCCTAGCCAAAGTGCCCGTAGATTGCCCAAAATCAGAATCAATAACAGGGCAAAGTGTCCCCAATTTTGGGCAATCAGTTGCTCGGTATAGCGTGTTGAAGGCAAGCGGGCAAACCGGCGATCGAGCAACTGTTGATAGGCCGCCGCACCATCAAACCCGCTGACCAATCCCTGAAGCTGACCGCTGGCCAGGTAAGGGCGCAAGACCGGATCGGCCCCCGCGCCAGTAAAGGCGAGCACCGGCAGCGGCCGTTCGGTCTGCACCAATTCCAGCCACTGTTGTACATCTTCGGGATAGGCGGCCAGCACAATGGTCAACGCCGGCCGCTGATCGGCCGTTAACGCCAGCCAACTGGCCGCGCGATCGGTATGACCGAGCAGCGCCTCTTGGGGGGCGGCTGCGAGGAGCGCCAATGCTGGCGCACCGCCCGGCAGATAAGCCGCTTCGATAAAGCTGGTACGCCCATTTAAGACGCCCACCCCTTCGGTAACAACTAGATCGGTGGCGGCAGCGCGCCACAAGCGGCGCGCCGAGGCCAGCCCGGTGGGTAGGAGTGAAATGACATTGGCCTGCGCTTGCCGTTCGATCAGATGAGTCGCCAGGGCGAGCGCCACCAGATCCATCTCGCCGGCTGTGGTTGGATCATACGCCCAGAGAATCCAGACCGAACTCTCTGCTGGCAATGCATCGATCGCAGCATACGCTTCGGCGACACCTGGCCATTGTTCTGCTTGCCCCACCGGTGCCGTAAAGAAGAGCAGTATGGGGAGGCCAACGGCCATTGTCAACAGGATGATGAGCCAGGGTAAGCGCAACCGTACTTGGGGCGCACCCGCAGTTGCCAAACGATGTTCAAGTAGGATCGGATCCTCGGCGACCAATGCGCGGATCTGTCGCAATTGTGCTGTGGGCACGGTAAGCAAAGGCAGGGTCAGTCGACTCTGTTCGGCCAACTCTGCGCCACCCAGATTGCTCGAAATGCGGATCGGCTCAAGCAGCCCTTGAAGCCCAGAGACAAGCCGTCGTGGGCGCTCGCCTTGTGCATCCGCCGCGAAAGCGTCCGTATCGACTGCACTACCCCCAGTGGTAACGTTCTCTTCCTCACCCTGCGCTGAGTACCAGGGGCGGTCGCTCTCTGTTAGATAGCGATCATCTAACCGGGTTCGCCGTCCCCACGTCGGATCGGGCTCGCGCTCAGGCACCGCTTCGCCCCTGGTGTCGTGCGCTTCTGTTGTGGAGGAGTCGTTGCGTTGGCTGGGATCGGGCGCAAGGGTAGAGGCCTCTTCGGGCATTGCATCCGCTTGCGACGGTAGCTGCCCTTCCCCTTGATCGCGCAGATCGGTGCCACAGCGATTGCAAAAATTTGAGCCGGCGCGGTTGGTCGTGCCACAATGTGAACAGCGGATCACACTCATGACGCTGCTCTCCCCAGGAGATGGCGCACACCGACCAGCAGCAGCGCCAGGGCACTGCCCAATAGCGCCCCCCGAAAGGTTGCCATAACTGGCGCTTGTAGAAGCCAGTTCATGGAATCTTTTAGAAAGGGGGGTAGGAAATTGGCGCTAGCCGGCATCTGCATGATGAGCATAAGCAGAGCCCCCGCCAGCATCCACGCTCCTCCCGGGGCCGTGAGACGGAGATAGCGGTAGGCAGCCGCTGCCATAAAAAAGATCACCAACGCATAGAGCGTTGCCGCCCCTGGTGCCAGGAGCGCATCAAAGATCCACTCAACAATTGGGTTGGTCACACCAGAGGCTTGTAATAGCCCTGCAACGAGGGTCGTTAGCCCTGTGGCGACGAGCAGCAGGCTAAACCCCCATTCTGGCTGGCCACCGGCGATGCGTTGCATGTGCAGATACAACAGATTGAGGAGACCGAGCAAGATCCCAAAGGCGCTCAGTAGGATAAACCAACTATACAGGATCACAACCAGGGGATGCAGCGTCGAAAACAAGCCGGCGCGATCCAGCGCAATCAGGATAAAGCAGAGAAGGACGATAGTAGTGGCTAGTCGCCCCTGCCCGCTGAACCCGCGCCTTTGGGGGCGCTCTGGCGGGGGGACTCCTTCGGTTGTGTCGAGCAACCTAGCCTGCCGCAGATTGTTCGGTGTGCTTTGTGCTACAGCCCGCGGCGGTTTTTGTACGGATGCACTACTGCTCGAGCGTACACTTGCTGGTGCCAGATCTTCTGTGGACGATGGCGTTGCAGCGTCGAGCGAGGGATCCTTGGGTGATTCTGTTGATGGGTCAGTTGATGGTTCGGTTGAAGCCGGTGGTAAAGGTGTCATTGATTCAATTATACAAACATAGCCAGCAGCACCAAGAGCACGATCATCGCTAGCGTCGCCCAAGCCAGCCAAGGATCGGTCCCTGCCGATGCTACCGTGGAATTGGATAGAGTAGAATTGGATAGAGCGGCATTGGATGCGGCCGGATTGCTTGTCCTATTGATTACCCTATTGATCACCCTGGCTTGATCAGCTGTAGCCCGCTGTAACAACGCCAATGGGAAGAGCTGCCAGCTTGCATTGACATGCGGCTGGGTCTGCGCGCTGACGAGTGGCTGCATGGCTACGGGCAAATCCACCGCATAAAGTGTGCCACTCTGGATCCTTTGTGGTGCCTGGGTCGTCAAGCTCGCTAGATAGGTTGCGCGGTCGGCACCGCCATAGACAATTTGGAGTGACGGTGCCATGCTTTGTTGATCGCGAGAGACGGTTGGCGTGGCAACATAAAAGAGGGGGACCGGCCAAAGCGCATCCACATCGCCTGTGAGCAGCAAGGGTTGGGTGAGATCGCTTCTGCGCATGCTCCAAGTGGTCAGCGCGAGTAACAGCGGCAAGTTGTTAAGCAACTGCCGATCCATCCCCAATTCAAGCAGTGGCGCCCGCCCTGCTTCGATCGCTTGTTCCGTGCATTGCTGCCAATCTTGGCGGATTTGGCTGGCGCGATGGTGCTCGGGTAGCGTCATGGGGCATCCTCTGCGGTGCGCGTCGCGTCCGCAAGATCAACTTCTGTTCCCGTCGTAATCTGCGCCAGTGAAAAGCCCAGCAACAAGGCCAAGGGCATCAGGAAGTAGAGGCTTTGTTGCAACACAAAGGCGAGAGGACGATAGCCACTGAGCAACAGCCCGGTCGCACCCAATTGTTCGTGCCGCTGGAGCTGATCCACAATGGCAATAAATGGTTGCCAAGGTTGTTGGACGGAGTGTGCGCGCTCACTGGAAATCATATCGTGGATTGAATTCAATGGCTGATTGGTTTGTACAGGCACCGTAGGTCTCTGATTGCTTTGGTCTCTGATTGCTTTGGTCTCTGATTTATACGATACTCTATATTCTATCATAAATAAGAATATGGTATACTATTGCGCAATCAATGCTATTGCGCAATCGCATTGATTGCGCAAGTAATAGTTGCGCTAACAATGATTGCAGTTGCGCTAGCAATGACTGCACTATAGATCGTCAGAAAAAGATCCGTGATAGGATTTTTCTTTCGTAGGGCCACGGTATACCGTGGCCCTACGAAAGATTATCTGAACGTCTATAGCAATCTAAGTGTTCGATATTGTCACCCCTGCGCAGGCAAGGGTCTAAGCGCCTGGATTCCTGCCTACGCAGGAATGACCCAATCCCTAGAGATCTATTTGCTTGTATTAGTAAAATCAATAGTAACAATAAATCGCCAATTACCAGGTTAATACACGTTATGGTCCGCTTGATTTTTTCCCGAAAAATTTTCTCCCCTATGTCGATGATCGAATATATGCAATTCCACTTCGTAGGGGCACAGTACACCGTGCCCCTACGAAGTGTAGGTTTATTGTTGGCTTTGCTTTGGCTCACCGGCTGTACTGCTGCTGCGCCGGCCCCCACGCCTACGCCCACCAAGACGCCCATCCCCGCTGTGGAGGCCGGTGCGAATAGCGAAGAAGCAACGGTTACAACCGATACGCCGCCACCACCGACGGAAACACCTGTTTTGCTCGAACCGACAGCCCTGCCGACAGCAATCCCAGGTAATATTGCGCCTTTTACCGGTTTGCCTGCCGCCAACCCCGATCTGCTCCACCAACGCCCGATCCTGATCTGTGTCAATAACGATCCCGTCGGGCGCGCCTCTCACTATGGCTTGAGTCAGGCGGATCTGGTCTATGAATATATTGTCGATGGCTTTACCATTACGCGGCTCACTGCCATCTATCAGAGCCAGGAAGCGACGCGCGTGGGGCCAGTGCGCTCGGCACGCTACCCCAATATCTGGATGACCTATATGTATGATGGCGTGCTCGCCTGTTCTGGCGGCAGTGATCAGATCCGCTATCTGCTCAAAAATGAAGTCGGCTTTCCTTATTTAGATGCCGATATTGACGACCCGAGTAATAATGTCTACTTTACGAGCATCGGTAGCGACTATCGGACGCGCATGCAAGCAAGCACCGATGGCGTGCGCCGCTGGTTGGCCGATAAGGGGCGGCAGAAAGAGTGGAGTCGGCCCGGGTTTTCCTTTAACGAAACACCCCCGGCCAACGCCGCTGCGCCGAGCAATACGATTGCGATCAGCTACCCCGGTGGCAACAGCGTCGAGTGGCGCTATGATGCGGCGCAAGGGGGCTATCTGCGTTGGCAGGGCGGCCAGCAACAGAGTGACCCGGCGACGGGGCGTCCGATTGTGGCCCAAAATGTGATCGTCGTCGCGGCCGCTCATCAGTTAACCGATATTGTCGAAGATAGTTTGGGCACCAAGGGCGTAGATATAACGCTCTATGGCTTTGGCGATCTGCGTCTCTTCCGCGATGGCCAAAGTTATGAAGGCACCTGGCGTGCCGACCCCGAAACGCCGCCCCGGTGGATTGGCCCCGGCGAAGTGATTATCGACCTGAAGCCGGGCCAAAGCTGGGTGCAAGTTGTGCAGCAGTTGACAGATATTAGCTATTAGCGCATCCGCCAGCAAACCTTCCCCGACATTGCTAGGCTGATTTAGCCCAAATAACCCCATTGCTCACATTGAAGGAGAAATGATGAAGGTCAGCGCAATTCCCCAACGGCTTATCCGCCGTCCTCTGCTTATGCTTGCCGTGCTCATCTGTGGCATCTTTATGCTGACGGACGCTGCCCAACTGGTCCGAGCCCAAAGCGATAGTGTGACGCAGGAACAAGAGGTCAATGGCTATGAGTACACCGTGCAACCCGGTGATAATTGGAGCTCCGTGGCGGCGCGTACTGGTCTCTCGGTGGCCGAGCTAAAAGCTGCCAATCCGCGTGCTGCGGGGCGTGGCAGCGGTTGGCTGATTGAAGGCGAGCGGCTCTTTATTCCCGTCGCCACCAAGATGATGACAACCACCCATGTGGTGCAGCCAGGTGAATCCTGGAGTGTCATTGCCAAGCAATATGGCATCTCCCAACAGTTGCTCAAGGCCGCCAATCCTCGTTCGCTTCGCTACAATGATGTCCTCTATCGTGGTGAGACGCTCTTTGTTCCCGTCATTGATGAGGCTGCGGCCGATGCCGTACCGACTGTGGCAACCGATGAAGAGGAAGTGGTATCTTCGTCTGATACGAACGCTACTGCCGAAGTGACGGCCGTACCAACCAGTGCCGCCGATAGTGTTGTAGCCGAAGCGGGGACGGCTGCCGAAGTGACTGCCGAAGTAACTGCCGAAGTAACTGCCGAAGTGACTGCCGAAGTGACTGCCGAAGTGACTGTGACAGTCCCTGCTGCCGAAGCAACTCCAGCAGAAACAACTCCCACAGAAACAACTCCCACAGAAACGGCTACCGAAGAAGCGGCCACCTCCACGCCGGAAGCAGTTGCCTGCCCCACAACAGCAGACGAATACCCAACCGCCATTCTGGCAGCGCTGGCCGACAGCGCGGGCAGCGCCGACGCACTCTCTACCTTTCTAACCGATTGCGGCGCGCTCGATCAAGGCACGGTGGCCAATCAGGATCTGACCGGCGACGGCGTCGATGATTTTGTGGTCGTCTACACGACAGCCAGCGCTGCTGAGAGCGCCGAAGCCCCACTGCCGAGCATGGATCTGTTGATTCTCAACAGCGGAGCCGATGGCTATACGGTCGGCCATCAAGCGCGGGCCGAGAGCGAGGTCCAATTGCTCAGCGCCGTCGATGTCAATGAGGATGGGCAGCCCGATGTGGTCTGGACCGAAACCACCTGTGGTGCCAGCGATTGTTTCCAAACGATCCAGATTTATAGCTGGGATGGCACGGCCTGGCGCGATTGGAGCGTCGAAAAGGTGACGATGGCCAATGCCGAAGTCAGCCTCGAAGATCAGGATGAGACGGGGCAGGGCTTTGAATTGGTGCTGGATGGTGGTGTCTATGCCAGTGCCGGGGCTGGTCCCCAGCGTTCCCGCCAGGAAGTTTGGGGCAGTGTTGATGGCGCACCCTATACGCGGTTGTCGACAACGGTCGCCGAAAGCAACTGTCTCTATCACACGGTGCTAGATGCCAACAGTGCCTTCCTCAATGGGACCGACGACGACTTTGCCGCCGCCGAAGCGCTCTATACCCAGGCGCTTTCCGATGAGTCATTGGTAGCCTGTGGCACACGCGAAGATGAAATTGCCGAGTTGCGCAGCTTTAGTACCTTCCGGCTGGCACTGATTTCGGCCTATCGGGGCAAACCGCTCGTTGCCGCCGATTTGGTGGGCAGCCTCACCAGCAGCTATCCAGACAGCACCTATGATCAACTGGGGCAGAGCTGGTTGCGTGCCTATCAGGAGAATTATGATATTGGCGCTGCTTGCGGCGCGGCCAATCGCTTTGCCGCTGACAATCCGGCGGCGGTGGCGATTCTCGCTGATTATGGGTACGCCAACCCGACCTTTTCCGTACAAGATATCTGCCCGATCCTCGATCTGGAGGTGCCGCCGCTCGATCTGCCAACACCAGAGCCACCAACGCCTGAACCGGCAACCGCCACACCCGAAGAAGAAGCTACCGTAGCCGCAACGGCGACTCCGGCTGAAGAGGCGACACCAGAGGAAGCGACACCAGAAGAGACGGCAACTGAAGAAGCAACAACGGAAGAGAGTCCGGCAGAAACCGAAGCCGCAACGGATGCTATCACGACAACAGTGGAGAGCGGGACAACCGAAGACGTAGCAGTTGCAGATGACGGTCTCCCCACCTGCCCAGAAAATCTAGCGGGCTATGCCACTGCCCTCGCCACCTTACTGACGACAGCCGCCGGTGATCCATTGATCGTTGAAACCTGGTTGCGCTCTTGCGATGCCCTGAGTGACGAGCGAGGCTCCTTCCGCCTGACCGATCTCAACGGCGATCGGCTGGGCGATGCCATCTTTATGCCCACGATCGTCAGCGATCTCGGCTTTGGCCGCGATGGCGCGCAGGGCGCTGTGCTTATCTATCATGGCAAGGCCGATGGCTCCTATGAATTGGTCGATAATCCGGAAATCTATGGCGAGCCACGCTTGTTGACGATTGATGATCTCAACAATGATCGGGTCACCGACATTGCCTGGAGTGTGGAAGGCTGCTCCTCATTTTGTGTGCTCGAAGTGCAGGTAGTCAGTTGGGCGGGGGATGCCTATACCAACACCATTGAGCCGGGGGCAACAATTGCCGAAGGCACGGCCTCCTTTGAACCGGTACCAAGCGGCAGCGCCGGCAGCGGACAGCAGTTGGTGCTCGTTGGCGGTGTCAGCGGTACCCCCGACGGCGGTCTCGCCGTACCCCACACCGAGATCTGGCAGAGCATCAATCGCACCCCCTTCCAGCGCATCAGTTGGCATTATGATCGGACCGTCGAAGGACATGACTGCCTGGGCTTGCGGCTGGTGGAGGCGGATGTCGCCCTGCAAGCATCGGCCGCGATCGGCTATGACCCGGCGATCAAGCTCTACACCGAAAGTATTGATCCCACGCTGACTGCCTGTAGTCTCTATGGCATGGCAGTCGATGACGAGCTAAAGCTACTGCAAGGGCTGGCCAGCTTCCGGCTGATCCAGTCGCTGGCGTTGAGCGGGGATTTTGTGGCTGCTGGGGCTACCCTTCAGAGCTTGCAGCAAGGGCAACCCGACAGTGAGTATACCGCTGCCGCCGACCAATGGTTCAGCAGCTATGAGGGCAATGGTGATGCTGCCGCAGCTTGCGAAGCAGTTTTCAGCATCTTTGAAGAGAACGAAGATCTCTGGCAGATCACCGATAACTATGGCTATAACCATCCAGCGCTGGCCGCCGAGCAGATCTGTTACGTACCGGCCTCTTCGTAAGGGGACGAGGGTAGGTGGAAAGAAAAATATGCCGTAGGAGCACGGTACACCGTGCTCCTACGGCATATTGAATGGTGAAAACGTTCACCTTACCCTGCGATTAGTGACGGAAATGGCGGGTCCCCGTGAAGACCATAACGAGGCCGAGTTTGTTCACCGCCGCGATCACCTCATCATCGCGCATGGAGCCCCCCGGCTGCACAACGGCGGCGATGCCATGGGCGGCGGCGGCTTCGATGCCATCGGCAAAGGGGAAGAAGGCATCCGAGGCCATCACCGCCCCCTGCGACTTTTCTCCTGCCTTGTGGCCGGCGAGCATCACCGAGTCGATGCGGCTCATTTGACCAGCACCGATGCCAACCGTGGCCGTATCCTTTACATAAATGATGGCATTGCTCTTGACGTGGCGGGCAACGCGCCAGGCAAAGGCGAGATCGGCCAACTGTTCTGGCGTCGGTTGCCGCTCGCTGACAACACGCCACGTCGCCGGATCCATATCCGCTTGGCTGCGGTCCAACTCCTGGACGAGCACCCCGCCGTAGATGCTGCGCACACTCAGGTTGCGCAATTCGACACCGGTCGGCTGCACAATGCGCAAATTTTTCTTCTTCTGTAGAATCGCCAACGCCTCCTCTTCAAAACCCGGAGCGGCGATCACTTCCACAAAGAGGTCTGCCATGCGACGCACCGTTGCGGCGTCGAGTGGGCGGTTGACCGAGATAATGCTGCCATAGGCGCTCACCGGATCCGAGGCGAGCGCTTTTTCGTAGGCATCAGCCAGGGTGGCCGCGGTGGCGAGACCACAGGGGTTGCCATGTTTGATGATCGAAACGGTGGGCTCGGGGAAATCCTGCGCCGATTGCCAACTGCCGTCGAGATCGAGCCAATTGTTGTAGCTCATCTCTTTGCCGTGGAGTACTTCAAAGGGCGGTTTGTCACCGCCGTAGGCGTAGAGCCCCCCCTGTTGGTGTGGATTTTCGCCGTAGCGGTTGCGTTGGGCCAGGCGCAGGTCGAGCTGGATCTGGCTCGGCAGATTGTCGGCGATATCGTCATCATCGATTTGGCCCGTGAGGTAGGCGGCGATGGCGGTGTCATATTCAGCCGTGTGACGGAACGCTTTGAGCGCCAGTTGTTTGCGCTGCATCATGGTCGTGCCGCCCTCGGCAAAGGCCGCGGCGACTGACGCGTAATCCTCGGGATTGCAGATGACCGTCACGGATTCGTGATTCTTGGCCGCTGCCCGTAAGAGGGCAACACCACCGATATCAATCTCTTCGACCGCGGTGGCCAGCGTTACGTTCGGTTGGGCAACGGTCGCCTGAAAAGGATAGAGATTGACAACAACCAGATCGATCAGACCAATCTGATAGGCATCGAGCTCTTCCAGATGGTGGTCGACGCGGCGGGCAAGGATGCCGCCGTGGATCGCCGGGTGGAGCGTTTTGACGCGCCCGCCGAGAATTTCGGGGAACTTGGTCAGCTCTTCGACGGCGCGCACGGGAATGCCCGCCTCTTGGATCGCGCGGGCTGTGCCGCCACTGGCGATTAGCGCAACATCCGCCTCGTGCAGTTGCCGGGCAAAGTCGACCAATCCGCGCTTATCCGACACCGATAACAATGCTTGACTCTTGGCCATGAGAACTTCTCCTTTTTGGTGTGGGTTGGTGCCGTCGGCTGAGCCTGTCGAAGCCCACGGTGCCTACCCAAAAAACAAAAAAGGCAGCCGAACCGGTGCCAATGCACCACTGTTCGACTGCCCAGCCCAGACGATCGACTGAATCAGGTACGCGCCCTCTTTCCCTTGTGGTAAACGCCACAGTTGTACCGCTGCTCGTGGGTTGCGACTTGGTTGGTCCATCGTATCAGTGTCCAGACTACCATCGTCAAGCCACTGCCCCTGCGCCCTTGGGTACAGATTCGTCAGTCAAGAAAGCGAGGGTATTATAGTCGGGGATGAGGATTCTGTCAACACCGAAAATTAGGATAAGTAACTCACTCTTTTCTGTAAACCTATACTTGCGCGGTATAAAAATTCGCTCTTGTCCTTTTTCTCAGGAGTCAGTATAATTTCTCATAGAGAACCACGATCAACTGAAGTGAAGGAGGAACCAATGGCCTTTAAGCTGGCAATAAGCACCTTGCGTTGGAAAAACCCCGACCTTGAACCCTCTCTTGCCGCGCTCAAAGAGGCCGGTTGGGAAGGGTGGGAGTGTCGGCTGCCGCTCGACTGGCTGGGCACGCCGCAGCGGGTGCGCCGTATCTGTGAAAACGTGGGGCTGCCGATGATCGCCTATACGGCTGGCGGTTCGCCGGATAGTCGGGAGTTTGAGAATGTGGAGAGCAACAAGCGGCGCATCGAATTTGCCGCCGAAATGGGTGCAGATGTCTTCATGTATATGAATGGTCGCAAGCCCGAAGGGCGCCCGGTAACGCGCGGGGACATCAAGGCCGCAGCTGAAGGGGCTGAGCAGTGGGCTGAGTATGCCGCCCAATTTGGGTTGGAACTGAGCTATCACATCCACACCAATCTGCTCGTCGATTCGAGCGATGATTGGCGCTACTACATGAGCCTGCTCGACAAGGCCAAGCTCTGTATCGATGTCTCGCACGCGCAACTCTGGGGCTATGATCCCGTGCAATCGTTGCGCGATTTTCGCAGCCAACTTAACTATGTCCACCTGCAAGATTACGCCTTTAACACGCGGCGCGACGATGGCTTTTATGATCCCGTCTGGTGTGATGTCGGGGAATATGCCAACGTGGATTTTCCTGCCGTGCGCCAGGTGCTTGAGGAGACCGGCTATGATCGCTGGGTGACGAGCGTGCCCGGTGTGCCGGTTCTGTCACCGTTGGAAGAAGCCAAGCGTAGCAAGGCAACGGTGACTTATTTGAAGGAAATTGGCTTTTAAACGGAGAACCGCTATGTCCAAATCCAGTAACCCCACGCCTTCGCAGATCAACTATATGGAGCGCCGCCTGGCGCAGGTCGCACTCGACCGTGCCTCGCCCCCAACCGATGAAGCGATCGCTCAACTGTTGCTCGACCTCCATTCACCCCATGCGGCGGTGCGGGCGGCGGCTTTGCAGCGGCTTTCCCCTTGTCATCTGGCGTGGGAAAGCTTTGAACCGTTGCGCAAAGCGGCCAAACAGTTGCAAAAAGATCTCGATCTAACGATACAGACGCTTGCCTTGCAACTCGAGCAAGATGCCGAGGAGATCGCTAGCCTGGAAGTGATGCGTGACTTGCTGGAGGAGGAGGAAGAGGGGGTGGACGAGTGGAAACAACAAGAACGCAAGCGTAATAAGAAGCAGCGCTATCGTCAGAAAGAGATCTAAAGAGTACTGGTAAGGTGGGACAGTAAGTCGGTAAATCAGGGGGACAGTAAGACGGTAGGACGGTAAATCGGTATAGTTTCACTGTCCCACGGTCTCACTAATAGCCTTTGCGCTTATCGACAACATTATTTGGCTTTTCGCCCTTGAGATAGCGTTCTAGATTCTGTAGAAAATAGTCAACGATCATCTGTGGCCGATGTTGTGATGCGCCGGCGCGGTGGGGTGTTAAGATGAAGTTTGGTGCGTCCCAGAGGGGGCTATCCGGCGAGAGAGGCTCATTTTCGACGACATCGAGCGCCGCGCCGGCAATCTGGCCGCTTTTGAGCGCTTCGACCAGCGCTGGCTCATCGACAATGCCACCGCGCGTCACATTGATCAGGTAGGCGCTTGGCTTCATCGCGGCTAATTCTTCGGTGCTGATCAGATGATAGGTCTCCTTGGTCAGCGGGCAGGCCATCATCACCACATCCGAGCGGAATAAGAGGCTATACAGGTTTTCAGAATTCGTTGGCTGAAGCTCGGTAACAAAGGCTGGTTTCTCTGTGCGCACTGGATCAATGGCCAGAATAGTCATATCATAGCCTTGTGCGCGCAAAGCCATCTCTATGCCAAAGCAGCCGAGCCCCACCAACCCCAATGTGCTTCCCGCCAATTCAATATTGGCCCCACCGCCCCACTTCTTCTCTTTCTGCTGATCCCACGAGGTTGTTATGCCGCGCGTAAGGGCCAGGAGGAGCGCCCACGCATGTTCGGCACCCTGGCTTGCATAGAGACCGGCAACATTGCTGATCATCACCTCGTCGCGCTCAATAATTTCGGGAAAGAGAAACTTGTCCATGCCGGCGCTAAACGATTGGATCCACCGTAGATTGGGGGCAGCCGCGCAAAGCTCCTTGGGAAAGCGTCCCAGAATGACTTCAACATCGGCGGCATTGGCAATGGCGCTAGTATCGTCTTGGGCAAAGATCACTTCGTGGTTGCCCTGACGTTGGGCCAGCGTACGAAAGGCATTGACTTGCTCAGGGGTAAAGGGATAGTAAATGAGAATCTTCATCGGTTACTCCTTTCGGTAACAGTCATTGACGCTTGTTCATCGGTCATTGATTGAGCTTCTTTTTCGTGGGCACCGTATCCGGAAATGCGGCACCCACCAGGATCTTTGCGTAACGATCAGCTGCGCACCATGATTAGTCATTGTCCAAATTAACTTGTAGATTTGTAACCGTAGGGACACGGTATACCATGTCCCTGCAACCGTGAACTTAATTCTGGACAGACCCTTAGGGTCTGTCCAGAAATAAAGTAGTCAATTGTACGGACACGGTGTACCGTGTCCGTACGGAAAAATTCTCCAAGTTATTTCTGGACAGGCCCTTAGTCTACGAGTAGAGAGAAAAGTCTACGGTTACTCGTTCAGCGGTTACTCGTTCAGTGTCAACAGATCCGTCGCACCATCGTAGGACCCAACTTCCTCAAAGGCGCTGCCATCGTCGGCGACTTCATAGACAGCCAAATAGGCAATCGCCTGGTCGCCATTCTCATCGAGGAAGGTTTGTACCTGGGTGCCGATATAGTGATCGGCGATAAAGGGCAGGATTGCTTTGACCCCTTCACCGCTATTGTTGGCTGCAAGCATCGAGAGCATGGCAACGTTGGCCGCATCGTAGGCGTAGTTAGTAAAGGGGCCCGGCTCAGTGCCATTCTTAGCAACAAAGGCGTCGATGAAGGGCTGGGTATTCGGCGTAGAGCGGCTGGATGCCGAAACCGAGGTGAAGTTGACCTGGCCCAGGAAGGTGGCGTAGGCGGGATCGGCCAACAACTCTTCGTTGCGCAGATTTTCCACACCGAGCCAATCGACGGTCCCCAAATTGGCGTCGACGGTCGCCTGTTGCAGCACCTTTTGGGCGTCGCCCAGATAGCAGATGCAGAAGAAGGCCGTCGGGCCATTCGCCGATAGCCGGGCGACTTCAGCGCTGATACTGCTCACTTCGCCGGAGAGGTCGGCTGGATCGGGGGCATAGGTGACATTGGCCACTTCGCCATCAAAGCCTTCATCGATCAGGGTCGCCAAACCATTGCCAAAGACATCATCAACCTGGAGAACCACTAGATTCGCATAGCCACGCTGTTCGATAATATGTAAGAAGGCTTTGCCGCCAAAGGTATCGGGCGGATTCATCAGGCGGAAGATGTTGTCGCCGGCAATTGCACCGGCCATGCCGCTAGAAGCAGGGGCTACCAATACAATGCCGTTGTCATCGGCGAATTGTTTCGCTCCCAGAATTTCGCTGGTGGTCAATGGGCCGACAACGACCTGTGCGCCGCTCGTCTGTACTACGGTCTGCACGGCTTTGGCGGCCCCATCGGGCGTGCCTTCCGTATCGGCGCTGGCAATCTGGAATTGTACATTCGAGCCTGCTCCGCTCAACTGGGCGTTCATCTCCTCGACGGCCAACTCGATTGCTTTGCCAAAGTCGGTCCCAAAGGAGCCGAGAGGGCCGGTGAAGGGTTGGGCTACACCGAGTACATAGGTTTGTGGACCACTTTCGCCTGCCGGTGCTTGGACTGGTTGGCAGGCGGCCAACAAGAGCGTGAGGATCAGCGCTAGCGACAAAACGCGCAGTGATGCTTTCATGGATTGGACTCCTGATTATGGATTGGTCGTTGGTTAGGTAGAATATGCGGTTGTTGCGTCTGGCAACAACACAGACAATTACAGAGGGATTGATGGGCAACTATACCGCAGGAATGGTAGCGGGGCAAGTTATCTACTCTTTTGCTTAGAATTCTGTGCCTCACCCGCGACCTGATTGGCTGACAACTTTAATTTAAGCCACAGCGCGCACAGAGAACACAGAGGGGAAAAGTGCTTTTCTCTGCGCGCTCTGTGCGCTCTATGCGCTGTGGCAGAAAAATGAGATCTGTTAGTCACCCGCCCCGCGACACTTGTACGACTATCTAGGTCGCAGCCACATCACAGAGCCGACCGATTTAGCTCTTGCTGGATTGCGGCTATGCGCTGGCGATTGCCGATTTCAGCAATATCCGGGTTGTCATCTTCCTTCGCGCGCCGTTCGTCCCGATTCCACGCCAGCTGATCCTGGCGCGACTTCAGTTCTCGGCGTAGTAACTCATGGAAGGGGGTGCGCAGTGCATAGATGGTGCGCTGCACATCGGCCACAATGGCCTTCAATTGATCTTGTTGCGCGGGGGATAGCCTCCCCTGGTGTTCCTGTAGCTGATGGACGCGCGCCAATAGATCGCCGCCAGACATGTCGACTTTACGATTGCTGCCGGCTGTGGAGATCAGCACTGTGCGGTAGACATCCTGCTTGACAATATACGTTTCCAGTTCACGAGCCATTGCTTCTATTTCGGCAAGAGCACCGGTCAGCTTTGGGCTGCCAGCATTGGGCATTTCACTCATCGAGCATCTCCTTTATATTGATAATAGATCCTATAAGAATAATTTTATCACTACACTTCACAGCATAACAGTAAGGAGGAATGCCCGGTTGATCGGCAAAGGATGGCGGGGTGACTTGGGTGGGGGCAAGTGAGGAATTCTGCGCTTAGCATCTATCCGTAAATTCGGTTGTGGCCCACCGGGAAGAGAGAATTTACGGATAGATACCTACTATAGATCGAGTTTCGTCGTAACGTCGGCAATTCGTTGGCGTGTCTCCTGGGTAGCCGCGGGGTGGCGCTCAACAAATTGCAACATGCTTACAACCTCTGGCCATTGTGTTTGGTCCGGTTGGGTGACTTGTTTGGCGTGTAGACCTCGTAGATATGCCAACCCCACCTGGGCATCGAGGCAGACAGGCATGGCATGTCTGCGCTGCGCTTCAACACAGACCTGCTCGAAATAGTGCTGCGCCGCTTCCAACTCACCCAGCCCAATCAACGCCCACCCCAATGTCGGCAGCATTTTGTTGGCTTGCACCACATTGCCAGTCGCTAAACTATCGGTGAAAAGTGCTTTGGCTGTTGCATACTTCTCCTGCTGTTCGGCCAGGCTGCCCTGTGCCCAATGCGCCAGCGCGCTGACCGAGTGAAGTTGAAGTTCCTCTGCCAACTGAAGACTTTCGGCATAACAGTTTTGTGCTTCTGCCAAGCGTGCCTGTAATTGAAGGGCTTTGCCCAACATGACGGTTGCATCCATCAACAGCAGCTGTAATCGGCGTTCGCGCGTAAGGTTGATACAATCGCGTAACGCTGTTTCCGCAACGGCATAATTGCCCTGGCTGATGTGCAGCTGCCCCAACAAACGTTGACTGTTGGCAACGCCCCATGTCCAGTCGATCTGTTGCGCCAATCTGTGACCAGTGCTGATGCAGCGCGCGGCATCGTCATAGGCACCTAGCATCCGGTTGGTCTCGCCAAGCGTAATGTACGCAAACGATTCGTAGTAAGGATTGACCCCTTGGACCAGCGGAATGGCCTGGAGCGCCAGGGTCTTGGCCTCTTCTAGATCGGTCACACGTGTGAGGGCGCCCCACAAGGCAAGACAAAACGCACTGTCGCAAGGGTCACCAGCTTGTTGTAAGCGGGCCAAGCTGGCACGAAATGTAACAACTGCCTTGTCAAACCGTCCAAAATGCGCATGGATCGCCCCTAAATATGATTGCAGACGCCCGACCAGTAGGTTGACATCGTCATCGGGTCTCTCCTGTTGTTGCTCATCAGCTGTCGAGAACTGTTGTAACGTGTGCTCATAGAGTTCACCAGCTTCTGTATAGAGCCCTTGTGGTTCATAAAACAGAAAGTGGACGCGCGCACAGCCGTTGAGTTCCGCTGTCATGCGCCGGTTTGCAGCCCAGCGCCATGCCACCCGGATATTGTCTAGCTCGGTAAAGATGCGTGCCACCGCGGCTGCATGCTCCTTTCCCTGGAGGATCGGACGCTGTTGGTCAAAGAATGCTAGATAATAGCGCACAAATTGAACCTGCACGGCCGTAGCAAGGTCTGGCCACTGCTGCAACTGTTTGTCGGCAAACTCACGGATTGTACGGTGCATGGCGTAGCGGTCATCCCCGACGCGGCTTAACAGCGAATAATTGATCAGCCGCAGCAGCAGGGGGATAGATGCGCCTGCAACCGCGGTTGCTGCGGCCAGGTCAAAGGAGCTGGGAAAGCGCGACAACTTGGCTAGTAGATGCTGTTCTTGAGGAATCAACAATTGCCAAGAACGCTCGAAGACGACCCATAAGCTCCGCTGTGTTGCCGGCAAATCGGCTGTCTCCAGCGCCAAGAGATCAAGACCTTGCGCCAGCTCCGTTGCCAATGTCTTGCAGCCCAGGGCTGGTGAGATGCCGGCTGCTAATTCAAGGCCCAACGGCAACCCCTCTACCAAATGGCAGATCCGCGCCACGGCACCGATCGTCTGGGCATCCAACACAAAATGGGGATTGTAACGTTGCACCCGCTGCACAAACATGGCCGCGGCCTCGCTCTCCGCCAACAGATGATTTACAGCAGATGCTGCCTTGTTGGCCTGATGCACACTCATTGAGGCCACGCCATGCCCGTTCCTTTGGGCCGAATCCTCGTGGACCCAGGAGGACGCAGAGGGCAGAGAGAGCCTATCAAGCGTCAGGATTGTTTCGCCCTGCACAGCAAGCACAAATCGCGATGTCACGATCATGCTCAGTTCCGGAGCACGGGTTAGCAGCGCCACTACGGTTCCGGCACCAGCCAACAGTTGTTCAAAGTTGTCCAGAATCAGTAACAGCCGCTTGGGGCGCAGGTAGGCTTGCAATTGTGCCAACGGGGGAATCTGCCTTGGCATATCACAACCGATGCTCTTGGCAATGGCCGCGGCAATCGCTTCCTGGCTGTTGGAATGCTTCCCACTAGCATCTTTGGGTGGGTGATCACCGGCGTGCGCTTTCTGCTCACTACGACTTTGGTAGACGCTTGCTTCGTGATCAGTGGGCTGCTTTTCGCCAAGCTCGATGCCGCTGAGCGAGACAAAGAAAATCCCATCGGGAAAGTCGTCGGCATGGGATCTGAGCAGCTGTAATCCCACCTCTTCCGCCAAGGTAGTTTTCCCCATACCACCGGCCCCCACAATGGATAATAGACGGCAGGCTGGATTGGTGATCAATTGTTGGATGAGTGCCAACTCTGTTTTGCGGCCAAAGAAGACCCGGAGGGGATAGTGCAGGTTATTGGGGATCGTCCCGACTGTCAAGGAACGGTCTGTGGATTGAGTGCCCCTCTGCTCTGTACGTGGCGCTGGAGGGCGGGGGCTTCCAAACCCCGTGAGTCCACCACGTTTGATCTGCTGATATAACGTTGTTAGTTCTGCCGCTGGTTCGACACCAAACTCATCGGCCAGCAAGCGTCGGTAGCGATCATAGTGTTGTAACGCTGTCATACGTTGGCCGCTCGCCTGCAGGAGGTGAAATTGCTGGAGATGGGCCGCTTCGTGCCACGGTTCAAGTGCCAAAAGGCGGGTGAGGGTAGCCAAGGCAAGGTCAACGTTGTCGGCAGCGGCATAAGCTTCGCTAAGAGCGAGCAGATTGGCAGTTGTCTGCTCGTGTAGATATTCGCGCTGTAAAACGGCCCACTCATCAAAGGTGGCCGATTGATGAATGTGGAATCCTGCTAAGAACTCATCTTGATACAGATCTAAGGTGGCCTGCCACAACTGGAGATCGCTTGTTTGCGAATTGCGCTGTGCTGTTCGGATTGCAGCCAGCCCACGTTGAAAGCGCACCACGTCTATCGCTTCTGCGAATGCCGGCTCTACTGTAATTGAGCGCGCCGTGATGGCCAGCAGACTGGGAAGTTCCTTGCGCAGTTGCGACAGTAAGTTGCGCAAGGATTGTTTCGCTATCTTGGGTGGTACATCGGGCCACAGCAGCGTTTCCGCGGTTTCTCGCCCAATCGGCCCATCCGCAACAGATAGATAGGCCAGCAGTGCCACCGCCTTTTTGGGCAGCGCCGTCTCAAGTGGCTGACCATGCCACTGTAACTTTGGATAGCCAAATAGCAACAAATTGATTGAGTCTGCCATATAGAATGCTGGAATGGGAAACTTGTTTGAAGCGATTAGGAGCTACTGTGCATTGTGCAACAGAAGTAGAAAATCTAGCATACAGAAAGATTATATCATAGAAACTGACAACAATCCCAAATAAATCGTCATTTTATTTACGATATTATGTTATTTTGCTCGTATCTTTTACGCTTTTTAGGACGATTTGGATATGCTCATGCTCCATTATAAAGAAAAACGGGCTTTGCGAGCCGCAATTTTTGTAAGGTCGTTTCAACATTCCAATGATCTACGCGTCCAGTGGCATTAATGGAAAATGATCGGAGCTATGTATGTCGTACCCTCTCTACCCAATGATTCATCATCGCCAACCCGCTAACACAATTCCTTGGCAGACCAACAGACGGCCAACTCTTCTCTTATTGGCAGAGAAGGCATTGTTGCCTCATCTCTCTGCACTCCTATCAGGACACAACTTCCAGACTTGTGCTACAGCTAATCTGGAGATAGCCTGCGCCATCTTAAGCAATGCCGCCATTGACCTTGTGTTGCTCCATCCTTCGCCAGAGATGGGGCATGGTGGTTGGGAAGCTTATACATCCTTGCGGCGGGTTACATCAAAACCAGTTTTGGCCGTTGCCAATCTTACCACTGCTCACTTCGCCAAAACTCCTTGGCCACACAATCCGCAGAAAGAAGACGCAGATGTGACAAACTATTTAAAGCTAATCGATTTCCTGAGCCATACATTGATTTAGAAAATCTGGTGTAAAACAAGCTGTCGTAGCTCGTCCTCAAGTTCGGTAGTCTGTTAAGGGTCTGTCCAGAAATAAAGTAGTCAATTGTACGGACACGGTACACCGTGTCCGTACGGAAAAATTCTCCAAGTTATTTCTGGACAGGCCCTAAGTTCATCGATGACGAATAGAGATCTTAAGGTTCGATATTCAGTGATATGCCCGCATTGATTCATCGACTACACATGCGGTCTAACTGGGGCTTCTCATCTTCTTTATTTCAAAATTATTGCATTGCCATCGGTTCGATGTGGCCTTATGAGCAGGTGAAAATCTACGATTAAGCGCAATGAAGCATTGGCATGTAAACAGCAGGGCGCAATCCAATTTGTAGTATGTGCGATTGTCCCAACGCTTCCGCAAAAGCACATTGACAGTTTTTCTCGCCTTTGTTACACTTCATTGCGTAGTTCAACCCCGGCGGTCTCTATACAAACAGGCGCCAACACTCTGCCCCATACCAGCACGTTGACGACCATTCGATCTAACGGTCCACGGTAAATTTTCGATAACAGAGGTTATTCATGTGCGCCACCTTATCGTAACTATCCCAAACTTTTGGCAAAGCACTATATGTCGTAAGGATTAAAGGAGAAAAGTCGATGAATACGCAGGGAAGGGTTTCACGTCGCCAATTTTTAGCCGTTTCTACGGCGGTCATTGCCGGTGGTCTTGTCGTTGCTTGTTCACCGGCTGTGGCACCATCGGCGCAAACTTCGTCCGATGAAGCGGGAGCATCGGCATCTGCCGAAGCAACCGAGATCCGCTTTCCGCACGCGATGGGCGATGATGGGCAGAGTGTCTTTGAAAAGATAGCCGACAAGTACCGCGAACAAAATCCCAATGTTACGGTGAAGGTCGATCCCACCTTTGACTGGGATGCGCAGAAGTATCTGGTACAAGCCGCCTCCGGTACGGCACCCGATATTCTGTGGGGCGATGAACATTTTGTCTTTAACCTCTCGTCCAAAGGGGTGCTGCTGGATCTGAACCCATTTATGGAGCAGAGCGGCTTTAACAAAGAGAACTACGACGACTTATTCCAGTACTACGCCTATCAAGGCTATCAATATGGTGTGGCCCTCTGGTCTGGCTGTTATGTGCTCTTCTATAACAAGAATTTGCTGGCCGAGGCCGGCATTGCTGAGCCCACCGAAGCGTGGACCTATGACGACCTGCTGATCGCGGCCAAAGCCATGACCAAGGATACCAATGGCGACGACGATCCCGATGTGTGGGGCTTTCAATGTGAGACAACGTGGGCGAATCCTTGGGGTGCTCTCATTTGGGCTTACGGCGGCGAATATTTTAACGAAGATGGCACAGAGTTTCTCCTCTGCCATTCTCCCAACTATGCCGGGTTGCAATGGTATATCGACCTGATCCACAAGGAAAAGGTCGCACCACCCCCCGAAATCGCCGATGCGTTGGCCGGCGGTGGCGATCCCTTTATGCTGGGCGTGGTCGGCATGAAGACGGGCAGCCCCTGGCGAATGACCACCTATCGCAAAATTACTGACTTTGAATGGGATGTCGCACCGATGCCCATTGGGCCAAAAGGACGCCACGGCGTGTTGACCACCGACTCTCTCTCGATTTACAAAGAGAGCAAGGTACCGGAACAGACCTGGCAATTTATTGAGACGCTACTGGACGATGATTCAGCACAACTTTACTGTACTGAGTTCAAAGGGCCGGTGCCGGCACTGACAGCCGGCCATCAATACTTTATGCTGCCCGACCAAGCGCCGAGTCACCAGCAAGTCTTTATTGATGCGGTCAGCTACTCCAGGGTGCCCTTCCAATCGCCCTACACTTATGTCGTAGACGGGCCCTTCTACCAAGCCTTGGGTACGGCTACGGATGGCAGCAAATCTCTCGATGACGCGATGGTGGAAGTCTGTGATGCCATCAATACGGCCTTGGCCGACGAGGTGCAGAAATCTTAGGCTGTGCGTGGTCGGTGCGAATTTTTACCGCGTTTAGGCCCTCATCCTTCACCCCCTCCTGACCTCTCCCAACCTGGGGGAGGAGCCGTAATCTTCACTGATGCCATGATAGTTCCCGCCCCAGCCTGGGGCGGGTTAGGGTCACTGCCATTAAGGCAAGCACATGAGGTGGGATTGTCACCCCTGCGTAGGCAGGGGTCCACAAGTCTGCCAAATGGATTCCTGCGTCCGCAGGAATGACATGGCAACGCTTACCTTAATGGCAGTAGGGCCGGGGGTGGGGTTAGAACTTTTACGCAGCACTTATACAGAATGCCAACATTGGATTGGCATCTGCAGTTTGCACCGACCCTGAGAAGGGAACATACAATGAATGCAGTCGTTGACAAAGGTCTGGTGGAGACCCATTCTGGGCGCAGCGTAGGGGGGGCAAGGCGGGGCTTCCGTAGCAAACGTAGGTGGCGCGAAGCGCTGGAATTCTACTTGCTCGTGTTGCCCTGGTTGGTGGGCTTTTTGGCCCTAACGGCCGGCCCCATGCTCTATTCGCTCTATCTCAGCTTTACTGAGTTTGATCTCTTTAGCCCACCCGCGTGGGTTGGTGTGGACAACTTTAATTTTTTCTTCACGGCAACCTATCCCCTCAGTGTCTTTTGGAAGAGCCTGGGCGTTACCGCCTATTTCACCTTGCTCAGCGTCCCCGTCAACGTAATCGGCTCGTTGATCTTGGCGGTCTTGCTCAATACCAAAATTCGTGGCGTTGCGCTCTACCGGACAATCTTCTATCTGCCCTCGCTCACGCCGGCCTTTGCCAGCGCTTTGCTCTGGGTCTGGATCTTTAACTCCAAATTTGGGCTGGCGAATGCCTTTCTGCACAACCTGGGCTTGCCCGAATTGCGCTGGCTCACTGACCCCAATTTGGTGATTCCAGCCTTTGTGCTCATGGGTCTGTGGGGCCTGGGCGGCAATACAATGATCATCTTTCTGGCCGGTCTACAAGGCGTACCCACCCATCTCTATGAAGCGGCGGAGATCGATGGTGCCAACTGGTGGCGGCGCTTTTGGGCCGTGACCTTGCCACAAATCTCGCCCACGATCTTTTTCAATCTGGTGCTGGGGATGATTGGCTCCTTTCAAGTCTTTACTTCCGCCTTTTTGATGACCAATGGTGGCCCCGACTACAGCACCTATTTCCTTGTTCTCTATATCTACCAAGAAGCTTTTAAGACGCTGCACATGGGGCGCGGGGCCGCGTTGGCCTGGATTCTTTTTGTGATCCTGCTCTTGTTCACCCTGTTACAATTTTGGCTTTCCAAGCGCTGGGTCTACTACGAAGGAGGGGAAACCGCATGAGCGAAGTCTCACTGCACAATCCGCGCACCTTAGGCATCTCCGCCACGCGTACGCTGTCGCACGGGGTGCTCTATCTGCTCTTAACCATCGGTGCAATTGTCGCCTCGATTCCCATGCTCTGGACGCTCTCCTCTTCGCTGAAGGACACCGCGCATATCTTTACGCTTCAGGTCGAGTGGTTGCCCAACCCGGTTGTCTGGAGCAACTACCCGGAACTCTTTGCCCGGCTGCCCTTCTTGCGCTTCATCGGCAACACGCTGCTGATCGTCTTCTCTAATGTGATCTCAGCGATTCTCACCGGTTCCTTAGTGGCCTATGCCTTTGCCCGATTGCGGGCACCGGGCAAAAATTTCCTTTTTCTGCTCGTAATTAGCACGATGCTGCTGCCCGGCCAGGTGACATTGATCCCGCGGTACATCATTTTTGCCAAGTTGAAGATGATCGACACCTATTGGCCGCTGATTATCCCAGGCTGGTTGGGTGGCGGTGCCTTTGAAATTTTTCTCTTTCGCCAATTTTTCCTCACCCTGCCTGTCGAGTTGGATGACGCCGCACGCATTGACGGTTGCAGCACTTTGCGCATTTACTGGAGCATCGTGATGCCCCTCTCCAAGCCGGTGATCGCCACCGTTGCCATCTTTAATTTCATTTGGGCTTGGAGTGACTTTTTTACGCCGCTGATCTATCTGAACAGCATGGAAAAGTTTACACTGGCGCTGGGTTTGGCCACCCTCCAACGTAGTGCCGAATGGAGTACCCGCTGGGAGCTGGTCATGGCCGGTGCTGTCATCAGCGTCATTCCCATGTTGGTCGTCTTCTTCTTGGGGCAACAGTATTTTGTCCAAGGTATCAGCTTGACAGGTGTGAAGGCGTAGAATGGTCTATGGTTACGCCCATTCTCGCCACAAAACTCTACCTTCCTCCAGCGCAGCCGCATGTTGTCCTCCGTCCGCGTCTCATCGAGCGGCTCAACGCGGGTCTGCACCGCAAACTAACGCTGCTCGCCGCCCCTGCCGGCTTTGGCAAAACTACCGTACTCAGCGAATGGCTCGCGCGCTGCGGCCGGCCGGTGGCGTGGCTGTCGCTGGATGAAGGGGATAACGACGCCCCCCGTTTCCTGGCCTACCTCCTCGCGGCGTTGCAGACCGTTGCACCACAAATGGGCACCGGCTTAATGGCGCTCCTCCAATCACCGCAGCCGCCACCGGTTGAATCACTGCTGACGCCCCTGCTCAATGAGATTGCCACACGCTCGGACAAGCGAATGTGAACGAATTCGTGAGGGCCGAGCCGTCGAAAATCTCCCATCTCCCATCTCCCATCTGGCTGAGCCCCTTAGCGAGCGTGAACTCGACGTGCTCCGCTTGTTCGCCACCTAGCTGTCCGGGCCGGAGATCGCCCAACACCTCATGATTGGCTTGAGCACTGTACGCACCCACACCAAGCGCATCTTCAGCAAACTGGACGTCACCAATCGCCGCGCCGCCGTCAAGCGGGCAATTGCGCTTGATCTGATCTAGCTCGCGGCATGTACAGCAACCGGCAATGGCTCGGTAGGACAGTCGTTCAATGAGACAGTGGTGGCAGTCACTCTCTCACTGAACGACTGCCTAACTTGCGTGGCTGTTGTCCCTCCCCTATCCCCACATCCTCCTTATCACAATCCCCACACGAATCCCCACATGTAGGGACGACAGCTCCCCACCTTTCTTTGTATAGTCTCTTCCATCAAACCCAAACCGGCAGCTAGATCAAGTGCCAAATTTTTCTGGAACCGCATGATGACAAATGAACAATCACAAGGATGGAACGCCGACCAGCCAACGGTCTATCAAATCCAGCTCCAGGGCCATGTAGGGCAACGGCTGGCAGCGTGGCTTGGCGAGTTGACCATCACGCACGAAGCTAATGGCAACACCATGTTGACCGGACCGATTGTTGACCAAGCGGCACTGCACGGGTTGCTGAAACGAGTACGCGATTTAGGCATCCCCTTGCTTGCAGTCAATCGCCTTGACGATTAAGGCGTTGACAGGTAGAAGGCAATGGGAGTGTTCTCACCGCCAACGCCCGCCCTATCGATCGCTTTCAGGCAAAAAGGAGAGGAATCGTGAACACCACCAAGCAGTTTACCGTCATTCAAGGAGACAAATCCATGAGCACCAACTCTCTGCAGGAGAACATGGCATTGGCTTGGCTATTCGCTCTGGATGGAACGGCATGGAAAAGCCGCAGCGCCGGTACTTGGCGAGGGTAGCCTTCAGTTCCACCAAACTGGTGCGGAGTAAGTAGCCTGGTTACAGTACTCCATGAGACAAGTCACATTTGCAATGTGACAAGCGTTGCATAGCAGCAGACTCCCCCGGTGCGATCAGCAGAGTACGACGCTTGTCACGCTACAAGCGTGACCTACGATTCAGCAGACCACAACCATTGTAGGAAACAATTAGATGAACACCATTCACACAAAGGAGAACAGCATGAAAATCACAGCCGCAAACCTCATCCGTTGGTCAGGATTATCCGCCATGGCGGCCGGGATCATCTTTGCAGGCATTCAGCCGATCCACCCGCCCGACGTGCTGGCGTCCGTCAACACCAGTGCCTTCATCATCATCACCACCTTGAAGACGGTGATGTGCCTCTTTGGCATCTTCGGCATTGCCGGCCTGTACGCCCGCCAAGTGGAAGAGAGCGGTTGGCTGGGGCTGGCTGGTTATCTCTTGCTCACCCTCTTCTATGGCATCCAAATCTGCTATGCCTTCCTGGAACCCTTTGTCTTGCCGCTGTTGGTGACTGAGGCACCCAACTTTGTAGAGAGCGTCATGGGGATGTCCAGTGGCGCCGGCGGTCCGCTGAATCTGGGTGCTTTCGAGGTGATCTATCAGTTCGTATCGGTCCTCTATCTGCTCGGCCTGCTGCTCTTTGGCATTGCGCTCTTCCGCACCCGCATTCTGCCCCGCTGGGCATCGGGACTGCTGGCCCTCTCTGGGCCGTTGGCACTGATCATGGTTGCCCTGCTGCCGCATCAGCTCGAGCGCTTGGCGGCGATGCCGATGGGGTTTGCGCTGGCCTGGCTGGGTTATGCGCTCTGGTCGGAACGGCGCAATCCAGCCGTGGCACCGGTCGCTGGCGTGGAAAATCCTCAATTCCGTCCGGCTGAAGTCGTGTAAGAAGAGGAATGTGACAGTCACTGGCCACGAACCGAGCAACCGTAAGGTTTGGGTCGCCACAGGCTAATGGGGCTTGTACCATTGCTAAAGCTCCATTATGAAGGTTAAGAAAATAATCCGATATTCGTAGGGCCACGGTATACCGTGGCCCTACGAAATGGTTTACCGAATTTAATTCTGAATGTTCATCAGCCCACAACGGACCGCGTTTACCCATCATTTCCCAAATATTCATAAAAAAGTGAGCTTGTCTTTGGCTATGGGGACGCCTACGCCGGTGCATCCGGTACGGCATCGATCGATTATACTGTTGTCGCAGGGGAGGACGCTGATGGGTTTACTATCTTAGTGACTACGGATGGGGCTACTCTATTACCCCCATTTTCAATCCGTCTGCCAGCAGATTGACCCCAATCATCAATGACGAAATGGCCAACGCCGGGTAAACCACCACCCAAGGCGCGGTGAGCACATAATTGCGACCTTCGCTCACCTGCAACCCCCAATCGGGCGAGGGTGGCTGAACGCCCATTCCCAAAAAGCCCAACCCTGAACCAACTAAAATCGCGTAGCCAAAGTAGATGGCAGCTTCCACCAGCAGCGTATTGAGCAGATTGGGCAAAATCTCCCGCAGTATGATGCGTCTATTCTGCGCGCCGATCATGCGCGCTGCTTCCACAAATTCACGCGTCTTTAGCTCCAATACAACGCTCCGCAGCACACGAGCAATGGCCGGTGCAAAGACGACGCCAATGCAAAGAATAAGATAGATCATTGCTGAACCGAGGGTGCTGAGAATAAGCAACGCGAGGAGTAGCGCAGGGAACGCGATCAACACATCTGTAATGCGCATAAGGATCATATCCGTAAGCCTGCCATAATAGGCCGCGATGACGCCTGTCAACGTTCCTAGCACCATCGCCAGAAGCGTCGAAGCGCCGGCCAATACGAGGATACTGCGGCTGCCCACAATCACACGGCTGAGGATGTCGCGGCCAAATTGATCGGTGCCCAAAGGATAGCGCAAGGACGAAGGCTGGAGCGCGTCTGCAAGGTGCTGTTCCGTATACGGAAAAGGCGCAAGCCAGCTCCCAAACAATGCCAGCACAAGATAAGTCATGACAATCAGTAGACCAATAAGTGCAACGCGATTGTGCATCAGCCGTCTTTTGATCAGGTGTACAAAAGGACAGCGCGGCAGTGCGTCTACGTCTTGGGTGTTTGACATGCTTGATCAGTAGACTCCGTTGCACACTGATGCACTTCTTTATGAATAGGACTTACGCAGGACGCCGGTTGGGTAGTCAGCTTTTTGCCGTATCGAAACGGGAGGAGTGCGTAAGTCCTATGAATACCGAATGCGTGGATTGAGCCAAACATAGGCAATATCGGCTACAAGGTTGGCGAGCGCATAGATCGCTGCGGTTGTGAGTGCCACGGCCTGCAACAGTGGCAGATCGCGCTGTTGGATGGCTTGCAGCATCAGGCGTCCTAGCCCCGGATAGGCAAAGACACTTTCCACCAAGACCGTACCGCTCATTAGATAGCCAATGTTGAGTGCGAGCACGCTGACTGCTGGCAGCAATGTATTGCGCAATGCGTGACGCCAAATAACCATTGGCGGGCGCAATCCCTTGCCTTTGGCTGTACGAATATAGTCGCTCTCCAACACATCGATTAGGCTGGTTCGTACCAGACGCGCCACCTCTGCCAGCGCACCGAGCGTCAGGGTGAGTATGGGTAGGATGAGGAAGCGCAAGGAGGTCAATAGATTGCGATTAGCTTCGATCATGCTCGAGGCCGGCAGCCAGCGTAGCCAGAGCGAAAAGAGCATAATGAGAAAGACCCCGATGACAAAGGAGGGCAAACTAGCTAAGAAGAGCACGATCATGGAGATCATATGATCGAGCCAACGATTGTGATTCAGCCCAGCTAGGATGCCCAATCCGATGCCCAACACCGCGCTAATCGACCAGGCGAGGAGGGCCAACAGCGCCGAGTTGCCCAACCGTTGCACCAGTAGCGGCCCCACCGGCAGATTCAAAATTAACGACTCGCCCCAGTCACCACGCAACACCCCACCGATCCAGGCGAGATAGCGCAGCGCGGCCGGTTGATCCAAGTCCAGGCGTAAACGCAACGCGGTCAACGCTTCTGGCGTGGCCGTTTGCCCCAAGATCATCTGCGCAGCATCACCGGGCAGTAGTTCCGTGACGGCAAAGACAAGCAACGAGATGAAGAACAAAATAAACAACAGAGCAGCCAAACGGTGCAGGATAAAGTGGCGCATAAGGCATATGGCTTCTGTGAAGTAACTACTAACCCCTCCCCCAACCTTCCCCAGTTTAGGGGGTGGCTTAGTAGTTACCTGTGAATACGACGTGAGATGTGGCTAGTCATCTGCTTCTTATGCCAACCAAAGATGCTGGTAAACAACACGCGATCCTGGAATGTGGCCACGCAGATTGCTGCGAATCGCCTGTAGATAGGGGGCAAAGTAAGGGATGATCACACCACCTTCTTCGCTGATAATCGCTTGCACTTCGGCATATACTGCTTTGCGCTGCTCTGCATCCCGTTCCCCCCGTCCGGCGGCAACGAGATCATCCACCCGCGGTGTGCTCCAACCACTTAAATTGTAGACCCCCTGCGTAACATAGGAGAGCGGCAAGATGCCATCGGGTTCACTATAGGCCGGCCACCAACTGGTGAAAAAAGGTGCCTGCATAAACTTTTCTGCATAAAAGGTGCTAACCGGCACCTTTTCAATGGTCATGGTAATGCCTACGGCTTTGACCATCTCCTGGATGACGATTGCGGCGTCAACAACGCGCGGCCCACCGGTATCGGCCGCGGCGAGGGTGATCGCAATGCCATCGGGATAGCCGGCTTCGTGCAGTAACTGCTTGGCTTTCTCCACATCATAGGCCAGGGGTTGAATATCAGCCCAATAGGGGCTGCCCGGCCCGATCGGTTGATCATTGCCAATGCGACCGCGCCCTTGCATCATCGCCTTGTGCAGCGCAACGCGATCGATCGCGTGTTTGAAAGCCTGACGGACACGCAGATCGTCAAATGGTTTATCCGTGATATGCATCGCAAAAATTGGATAAATGCTCTGTAGACTTTCCAAGATTGTAACGCCCTCGATGCTTTCGAGCATAGGCAGTGTATCAAACCCGACCTGGAGGAGCATATCGACCGTACCGCCGGAGAGTGCCGCCACTTGTGTGGCTGCCTCCGGCATTACCACGAGTTGCACCTCGTCCAAATAGGGGTGCTCTTGTTCCCAATAGCTCTCATTGCGCTTGGCCACGATACGGTCACCGGGTATGCGCTCCGCCAACACAAATGGACCTGTCCCAGTTGCTTCTTTGCGTAACTCTTCGCTGGTACGGTCATGCGGTACAATTTGCATACCGGCTTCGCTCAACAGAAACGGTAAGGTGGCATTCGGCATCTTGAGGTGAACTTTGATCGTGAACGCATCCACTGTCTCCAGCCTCTCGATCACCCCCAACGCCGTGCCGACGTTGGAGCCAAACATGGGATCGATGAGGCGATTGAGGGTATATTCGACATCTTTGGCTGTAAAGGGGGTTCCGTGATGGAAGAGCACCCCCTGGCGCAGATAAAAGGTGTGAACGGTGGCATCTTCATTCATCTCCCACGCCTCGGCCAGCTCTGGGTAAAGGGGTGTCCCCACTTCCCCTTCGCTGCGCCGTGTCAGGTTGTTGTATAGCACAAAACTCAAGTTTACATCGGTGGAATTCACCAATACGCCTGGATCGAGCGAGGTCGCATCATCCGCAACGACCAAGCGCAATAGACCACCGCGCTTGGGTTCTGTGCTATCTGCTGCGGCCAGCGCGCCATCTGCAGGTGGCACCGCTGCCGCTGGCGCTACGGGCGTACAAGCCCCCAAGCTAATCAATGCCGCCGTGCCAACTGTTGCTTGCAAAAATTGACGGCGATTAAACGTGCGTGCTAATTTCGATTTCATAGATAGGTACTCCTTTACTGGGTTGCAAGTGGAATAGTTAGTGATCGTCTGCTGCCCGCAGCGCCAAAAGTGGCTGCATGGCAACGCCAACCCCCGCCAGCAGACTAACGTTATACATTAAAAGGGAACCCATGAGACCAACATGGGCGAGGAAGACCCCACCGGTAACAAGGAACGCAGGAACGATGGCAACGGCGAATCCAACGTTCATGTTCGCATTGAACTTGCTGGCTAACACAAAGAGCGCAGGCAGTTGCTGCAAGGTTGCATCCATCAACACCACCTGCGCTGTGTCAGTCGCGACCGTGGTCGCGCCGCGCAACGAGATCGAAACTTTCGCTTGCTTGAGCGCAATCGCATCGTTGATCCCATCGCCGACAAAACAGACCGAACGCCCCTCCAGATGTAGTCGCTCAACATGCCCCGCTTTCTCATCGGGCAAGGTATTGGCAAAATAGTGATCGACCCCCAACTCCTCGGCCAGAATGCGGGTTGGCGCTTCCTGATCACCAGAGATGATATAGACGGCGAGGTTGCGTTTATGCAATGCCTCAATGACAGATTTGGCCTCAGAGCGCAGCGTCGGCTCCAATTCGATGACGCCGGCAAGCTGGCCATCCAAGGCTACCATCACCAAGGAATGACCCTGGGCATGCGCGGTTGCTTGCAGGGCACGGACTTCTCCTGGCAGATCGACCTGTTCCAGTTCCATAAACCGTTCACTGCCCACGCGGATCGATCGGCCTTCGATCCAGGCAGTCAGCCCATAGCCGACTTGGTAACGGCTGTCATTGAGGATGGGCAGTGTCAATTCTTGGGCCTGGGCGGCGGCAACAATTGCCCGTGCAATGGGATGGCTCTGACGCGCTTCTACGGCGGCCGCAAACGCGAGCACGGTGCATTCTTGTGCCCCATTAAAGAGATGGATTTGGGCGACATGAGGCTGCTCCAGCGTAAGCGTGCCGGTTTTGTCAAAGACCACGGTATCAATCTCGTTGAGCATTTCCAAGGAGCGACCATCTTTGATCAAAACGCCATGGCGCGCGGCCAGATTCAGAAAGTTGAGCATGGCGAGTGGACCAGTCAGGCGAATGTTATAGCCAAATGATGCGTTGGTGACCGCCACCGCACCCTCAAGGCTCACCAACAGCCAGGCCAAACCGGCGACGGCCAACTTCGGTGCGAGCGAAGCATTGACCACCTTCATCGCTTTGGAATCGATTGCCATCTGGTAGCCGGCTGTGTTATTGAGAATCTCGCCAATCTGCGCCGCGGCGGTTGCCCGGCCCGCTTTTTCCACCAGCACATAGATCTTGCCAGCCAGCATAAATGTCGCCGCTAGCACCTGATCCCCAACCGTTTTCTCAGCTGGCTGCGCTTCGCCCGTCAGCCGCTGTTGGTCGATCGAGCCATGGCCGGCGCTGATCACGCCGTCAACTGGAATCATCTGACCGGCCCCCACGACTAGCGTATCGCCCACCTGCAACTGCGCAAAGGCGATCTCCACCTCAACGCCATCAATCACGGCCCAGACAAACCGTGGTTGCTGATCAAAGATATTCACCAGCCGCTGACGTGAGTTGTCTTCCGTAATGTAGATCAGCTTTTCCGCCAGGTAATAGAGCACAAAGCCCAATCCCCCGGCCACATAAAAGCCACCCACCCAGGTGGCGATAGCATTGGCGGAAGCGATAACGGATGTCGTCAGTCGCCGCTCATGGACAACAGAATGGTAAGCACGCTGAAAAATCGGTTGCGAAATATAAATCGCCAGTGGAAAACAGACCAACACAATCGGCAGCATGGCTTGACCAGCAACCACAGCCGTGCTCACGACCACCAAAGAGAGCGCAATGTTGCGATTGAGTTGCTTTTCCGTGCTGCTGAGCACCATGCGTTCACTCTGCACTGCCATCGCTTCCATTTGTTGCATCCGGGCGGCGCCAAAGAGGGGGTCGATCTGCGCACGGACATAGCTTTGGTAAGCATCGTCTAGTTTGTTCAGCGTTGCCTTGACCTTTGCCAGCGGTGATGACGCACGCTGCTCAGCTTCTAGCGTGGCTTGATCGGGAACAAGCCACAGATGACGCTGCACGCGTTCCAGCTGGGTTCGCCGATAAAGCTTGATCCCAGTCGCCATCCCCCCACCGATAAAAGCAATTGGAAGTATTTGGATCATTACCGTGCCTCTTTATATTCAAAACTTCTGAGTATTCACCCATCAGGTAACATGTCTCGACGACACCAATAATGATGAAAATTTTTGCCACCGATGCACGCCGATGAGCACAGATTTTCGTCTTTCATCTGTGCCTATCTGTGGTATATTAACTTCTTTGGCAACCCCTTGGCGGCAGCGTTGCTGTTTGGGCAGCTAGAAAGAAAAAAAGACTATCCAAATCTGCAAAATAAATGATCTCGCGCGTTTGAATGCACTGGATAGAACAGTGCCACAGTGTGTGCGGGCTATCTTGCCAAAGGCGTACCACATAGGATTGGTAGGTTGTGAGCGATTCAAGCATCGGATAGCTATCAGTGTTTAGAAAAAGATCTGTTGACAAAACGATGTTTGCTATGTTCCTCATGATTATGGTTCGGTACCATTGGCAAATCATTGTCATGGGTAAACACGGCAAGAGATTCTATGCGTTTGAGGGGATCCGAGCTTTTCGGCGTAAGTAAATTGTAATATGTATTTTTTGAACTTTTCTGCTATACTGTAAGTAGAGGTAGACACTCTGCATTTCCATCGAAACAAGGTCTACCGTGTACGTATAACTACATATCTCTTAACCGTAACCGCAAAAGGCACATGCAAAGATAATGGTGGAATTCCATACTGAGGCTTTAGCCTCGGGCTGCTAGCAGAAGCTGCACTAAACGCAGCTACAGGATAGCGCACTTTCGCTGGGCTTCTAGTAACAGCACAGGGCTTCAGCCTGGGGCGACACAAATCCTACGGTAGTTAGATCAGTTTTCAGTGATCAGCAAACAGTTGCCGATGCTTCATATGCTGATGATCAAACAATGCCATGAATTCACATTTACTGCGCTTTTTTGGACCGGGTCTCCTGGCCGATCAACAAGAGCAACCGGTTGCTATACGCTCTCAAAAGCAGCTTGCTCTGCTCGTTTACCTGGCGAGCGAACACCAAACTGCCCATAGCCGCGAGACGCTGCTCGCCCTGCTTTGGCCCGACAAACCGCGCGCCAGCGCCCAAAACATGTTACGGTTTACACTCTCACACCTGCGTGCGCTCAGCAAGACACTGGCAAAAGGCGGAGCCGCTTTACCGCCGCTACTCGTGACAGACCGCCATACCGTGCAGCTGCATCCAGTATGGGTGGAGCGTGCCGATAGTAATCACTTCCAGCAGCTGCTGGCGTGTACACGGCAACACAACCACAACGATCGGAGCCAGTGTGCCACGTGCCAAGCGACCCTGCAGAAAGCTGTGCAGCTTTATCAGGGTGGGTTTCTGGCCGGATTTAGTCTGGATGAGTGCGCCGCTTTTGAGGAGTGGCTCTTTATGCAGCGCGAGCAGTTGTATTTGCTGGTCCGCGAAGCCTACCGCGATTTGGCGACCTATGCGGAAGCGACCGACGACTTGACTGATGCCCTGGCCTATCTCCGACAACAGATCGCATTGGATTCGCTCTGCGAACCGGCCTATCGGCAGCAGATGCGCATCTTGCACCGGCAAGGGGACCGCAGCGCAGCATTGGCAATCTTCGAACGGTGCCGCAGCCTATTGAATGCCGAACTGGGTCTCGACCCCGAACCCGAGACACTGGCCTTACACATGCAGATTTTGGCCAGCGAAGATGCGTTCGCAGCGCCAGCGGAGGTGAGTTCAGCGCAGTTGGCGCGACCCACCCCCTTTGCGCGCGTACTCCATAACCTGCCACACCAATTAACCCAATTCATTGGCCGCGAGACAGAATTGGCACAGTTGCAACAGCGGCTACAAGGGGGCGATTCGCGTTTAATTTCACTGGTGGGGCAAGGGGGGATCGGCAAGACGAGGTTGGCCCTTCAGATTGCCGCAGCCAATCTGCACCTTTTCGCGCATGGGGTCTGTTTTGTGCCGCTGGCCGGCGTCCAGGATGCGAGTGTGATTCCAAGCGCGATCATGGCTGCGTTGAATTTACCGTTTGAATCAGGTGCCGCCTCACCGACGCAACAACTTCTGGCCGCGCTTGCCGAACGTCATCTTTTGCTGGTTATCGACAACTTTGAACAGTTGATGGACGGGGTTGATTTGCTGCTCGACCTGTTACAGGCAGCACCCAAGGTGACGTTGTTGGTGACCACGCGCGAACAGCTCAACTGTCAGGCCGAAGATCCCTTTGAACTCAGTGGGTTGGCTGTGCCCAGCCAGATCAATCTGGCCGATGCCGGTAATTATGCCGCGGTGCGCCTCTTTTGTGATCGGGCCTATCGCTTACACAAAAAGACCTTCAAGCTGACCGAGGAAACTTACCCAGATGTGGTGAAAATTTGCCAATTGGTAGAAGGGATGCCGTTGGCAATTGAGCTGGCAACGACCTGGCTAGGGCATTTCGATTGTGCCGCGCTGGCCGCGGCGATTGCCGAGAACCAGTCAATGCTGGCGACAACCCAACGCGATCTCCCCGCCCGACATCGCAGCATACAGACCGTCATTGACCATTCTTGGCAGATGCTCAGTGCACGCGAACAGCAGTTTTTGGGCCAGATTTCCCTCTGTCAGGGACGCTTTTCGGCGCAGATTGCAACGCAACTCACTGGTGCTTCGTTACTTGATCTAACCAGTTTGCGCTACAAATCTTTTCTGCGCATTGCCGATGCCGGTTATTACGATCTTCACCCCTTGATCCGGAGCTTTGCGCTGGCCACATTGGATGCCACAACCCATGCACAAACAGAAGAGCGCTTGACAACGCTCTATCTGGCGCGAGTGGCTGAGCAACAAGCTGCACTCGAAGGGGCGACGCCACAGGAGGCACTCCTTTGCATTGGACGCGAGTTGGACAATATCCAACAAGCTTGGGAGTGGGCGGCCACTTACAGTCGCACAGATCTCTTATTGCAAGGGGTCGCTGGATTGGGTGGCTATTACACCTCTACGGGTCGCAATGCGGAATGCGCGACGCGCTTTTTGCCATTGGTAAAGCGCTTACTGGCACAGTGGGATAGCGTGGACGGGGCAGATGGCGCGGACGCAATTGATAAGCTGCTCTGTGTCCATCTGCTTGACAAGGTCTGCCACGCGTTGCAGTGGCTGGGGAAACTCGTTGAGGCCCGGAACTGGGCTCAAACCATGGCTGCCGTGGCACAAACACTTGCCAATCATGAACAGGAATTGGTGGCACGGGCGTTTGTCCACTGGGGAAAAGCGCTGGATGAAGTGGGCAGGGCCGCCGAGGCGGTGGAAAAATATCAGGCAGCCTTGACCGCCGCCCGCCAACTGGCAAACATCCCCCTGATCGGCAATATCCTGATTGAGTTGAGCCATGCCTACCGCGCATTGAACAAGCGCCGCGAAACCGAAGAAGTCTTGCTGGAAAGCTTACGATTGCAACGCAGCCCACAGGGTAATCGCCTCATCGAACAACGCGCCCTGCTCTATCTGTCGACCTGTAAGCGGGAAGAGGGGGATTTTCAAGGCGATTGGACCTATCTGACCGCGGCCTTTGACTTGTCGAAACTAACTGGGAATCGCCATGTAGAGATGCGGCTGCTCGATGCGTTGGGTATCAATTATGGTCTTGTCGGCAATTATCGAAAGGCGATTGAATATCATGCGGCGTCACACCGCATCGCCCAAGAAATTCATCAACCGGTTCAGGAGAGTCATACGATGCGCCACATGTGTACGGCACATCGCAAAGTGGGGAATCTGGCGTTGGCAGAGGAATGTGGGGCAGAAGCCTTGCGCGTGGCGCTTGTCCATGAAATGCCCATCGAAATAAACTGTGCCAGAATTTATTTGGGATTGGTCTGGTTGGCATCTGATAACTTGACGGAAGCAGAGCACGCCTTTCAACTTGCCTATGAAGGTTGGCAGGCGCAGGGTGCCATCACCCCAAGCTGGGAAGCACTTGTCGGGTTAGCAATGGTCGAGCTGCGCAAGGGCAAACCGAAACATGCGGTTGAGCGCATTGCACCCTTTCTGCCGAACCTGCTGGATCACGTCACCGTAGGCGTGAGCGAACCGTACGAGATGCATCTTGCCTGTTATGAGATTTTAGCGGCCGTAGGCGATGCGCGTGCCAACACAGTGCTAAATACCACCTATAATCAACTCCAGGCCAACGTCAACAAAGTGACCGACCGTTCGCTGCTGGAATGCTTCTGGCAAGCCCCTATTCATCACAAAATACGTGCACTGTGGCAGGCATTGAATGAATAAGCAATGAATAAGCTTGGTTTCAAGGTCTCTATCTATTGGCGTTTCTGTACTCTCATCTAATTTACAGAATGGTCACTACTGTTTTGTAAAGTAAATAATGGTAGGTTGTTACCCCTGCGCAGGTAGGGTCCATGTCGCTGGATTCCTACCTGCGCAGGAATGACATACTACCTATCAGAACTTACTTGACAGAACACTACACGGTCTTCTAGTGGCTGCCTTATACAATCTCGCCCTCAAACAGAAATACCCTCTTTTGCGAATCGCGATCATGCATCGTGAATGATTGCATCCCCACTTACTTCACCCAACGCCACTCTGCCAATGATTTGCCAACGGTAGCCTGCTACGCTGGACGCCATATCACAGGTTAATCAGCAATAACTGGCAGTGATAGCTATTTTTTAATACAAATAGGAGTTACGCAGTTCCCGCTGGCTGAGCTTGTCGAAGCCAAAGCCGGAACTGCGTAACTCCTAACAAAATCTGGCACGTTACGCACCGGCAGGGCAAATCGCGGCACCAGTACCCCTCCAACTTCCGCAGATGCGCAGCGCAATGAAAACCTTCATCACAAACGCCACTGATTTATGTTGTCGAACGTACATATCAAAGGAGCGGTGAGATGAGCGGTAAACGAACTTTGCGCTGTTTGTGGAAGGGGCTGGGTTGCGCTGGGCTGCTGTTGTTGGCCTTGCTGATCTATCAACAGACATCAGGAGCAACCGTGGGCGCCATTGGCGCTGCGCCAGCGGATGCCGAACGGGTCGCACAGGTGTGGGAGAATGTGCGCAATAGCCAGCGCTATGATTTTTCTGCCAATGTGGCGATCAAGAGCATCCCGCTGCCCACCGCCGGCAATATTGGCCGCTTTAGCAAGACCGACAGCCTCTATCTCGAAGGCAGCAATAATCTCGAAAAGAGCAACCTGCAGATGGCCTTGTGGGGGGGCGGTGTCAGTGTGGCCGACCGCGCCAACGCCTATCAAGTGCGCGTGCAGGATGGTGCCTACCAGACAAGAGTTGGCGATGGTGAATGGCAATCGAGCCAGGAAAATGCAGTTGCTTTCGCACCCGAAGGCAACTTTTTGGCTTTTCTGGAGCTGGCAAAGAATGTCAAATTGACCAACCAGTCAACGCCAACCAACACCGGAGGCGAAAAAGGCACACGCACTGAAAACCTGACCGCCTACTCTTTCGAGATCGATAGCCAAGCCTATGCCCAAAAGCTCGCCCGCATCACCCAACAACAGTTGGTGCGCAGCGGCGAATTGCCCGCGGGCGCGTCGATTCAGATTCCTGATCATCTGGCAAAGATGACGGGCAGCGGCGAATTGTGGGTCGATGAACGCGGTCTGCCCGTGCGCCAGAAGATCTTCCTCTCCATGCCGCCCGCGCCGGGTGCGGACAACCGCTCGGAGACGGTGATGGATATTTACTTCACCGATTACCAGCTTGCGCCACCGCTCATGGCCTCCGCGCCCTGGTTGCAACCGCTGCTCCAGCCCATCGCCCACCTTGCGCTGCCGGAAGCGTCGACCGTGGCGCTCAATTTTGGTTTTCTGGCGTTGGCGCTGATCACGATGGCAGCCTTGATCCGCCCCAATCGCCTGCTGCAGACGGGTGTAACGGTGGCGGTGGTCCTCTGCATCGTGATCACCCCAACCCTGCAAGTGCAAGCCAGCTCGCTGGCGCTGGATCGCTACAATATACGGCAGGCTGGCGTTACCCAGCAAGAGAATGCAAGCTCGGTTGGGCAACAACTGCTGGATGCACGCAGGGCGCAGATGGCCGCCGAGCCATATCAACCGCAAGCCGTGGTCGAAAGTCTACCGGCAATGCCGGCTGCTGCCTTATCAGCGACGGCAGATTCGGATGGCGACGGGTTGAACGATGCCGCGGAAGAGCTCTATGGCACCGACCCCTATAACCGTGACAGCGACTTCGATTCGGTTTCCGATAAAGAGGAAATCACGGGCTTTACCTACGCGGGTAAGAGCTGGTATGGCAACCCAATGCTCGCCGACACCAATCAGGATGGCATCTTTGATGGTCTGGAATGGAACCCCGTTGCGCCCGACCGCGATGGTGACGGCACCCCTGACCTCTATGACACAGACGACGATAACGACGGCGTACCCGATGAAGTTGACCTCTCGCGCCTGGTGGGCACCAAGGATCGCAACGGTGTCGCCATCACCTTTGGCGAAACCAACCCCTTGCAATTGACGGTCGATGGCTTGCAGGCCAACAGCTATACCTTTGTCGAGCTTCAGTTGCGCCCCACCAACCCCGACCATCTCTGGTATGCCTTTAATGTCCTCAACTGGCCCAAGGACCTGCTCGGCAATGTCCAGGATTGGGACAACGCGACCTTCTACGATAACTGTATCGCCACCGGCGGCAGCAACTGTCAAATGGCAACCGAGGGCAACGGTGATCTCAAGCTGGTGCCAATGCTCGAGGTGACCATGCCCGATCTCAACAACCTGCCGCGCCGCGCTGATGGCAAACTCGACCAGGAGTATCTCAACAACTATGGCATTGCCGTCCAACCCGCGGGCGACGGCAACTGGCTGGTCTACACGCCGTTGACGCTGGTGCAAGACCCCATCACCGAGAACAAGGTTGCCTTTCACGCCAATCTGGTGTACCGCGCCGGGGGCACCTGGAAACCACAACAGGCCCGCCTGGTCTGGGCAGTCAACATGCTCAACGAGCAATATGCGGATGCATCGGTCGCGACGGAGACGATCAAAAAGAATGGTGGCAAAGGCGATAACAAAGTCACCATCCTGCACACCTATTATGACGAGTTCCAGGTAACCGGCATGAATGTGCGCGAAGATCGGGGCGTAGACCTGGCGATCGTCTACGAAGACCCCCAGGTCGACCCGGCACTCAACGATGACGATGCTCTCTTTATGATCTCCCAGGGGTTAGAACACAGCTACTTCACCAATCGCGATTGCGACCTGGTTGACAACAGCGGGCAATGTGTCGGCAACGGCCAGCGCGATATCACCATCGACACGATTGTCAACCGCTGGGATCGCACCACCAACGCGGGGATCACCGAAGAACAACGCTGGGGGATCGGCAACTATTTGCGCGCCGAAAAGCACACCTATGCCACCCAGGACGAAGCGACGATGATCGGTGGTGGTGCGCACGCCACGGCGATTCTCGACATTGCGTTTAAAAACAGTCAGGTCGCGGTGCCGACTTTGCTCTTTGTGCAGGAATCACGCCTGCGCTCACTCAATGCCGATGGCGGCACAGCCACGAACGATCTCTCCTGGAGTGGCAACCAGATGAAGGTCAATTTTGGTGGACAAACGGTCACCTCCGTTGGCAGCTATCGCCTGGCACCCTACCGCCAGAGCAGCAACACAACTGGGTGGGAACCAGTTTCTGCTGCCGATTATGCCGATACAATGGTGAACCGCTATGGAGCGGAAGGCGTGGATGCCGACCCCAATGCCACGGCGGATGAGGTCGAATTGACCAACGCCAGAGCGACCTATGCTGCCGTCAATGTTGTGGTGAATATGAACGGCAAAAGCGAGGTCCTCAGCAGTAACACCAATGCTGGTGCCTTTTCGTCGTCGAGCAACATGCTCAATCCCTTTGACCTCTTTCGCCTCAATCTCAACGACAGCGAGCTGCGTTCCTATTACATGCAAGCTGGCACCGAAGCCATTGGTCGGTTGGTGTGGATGAGCGTGATTTTCCCAAGATCTAACGCCGCAGAACTCAAATTTCCCTTCTTCTCCGATGATACAATGAAGACATTGTTCAAATTTCAACAGAACCTTATTGCATCCGATTACGATGAATCTGGTACTTTAACCCTTGATGCGTTTCATAAGCAAGCCAAACAACAAGGCAAACTTCATAGCTCCCGTTTCGCCCTAGCCGGCTTTAATGCCTTCTTGTTTATGGCCGGCGTGGGCAGTATTTTTGCCCTCAGTTCGAAAAGCAAAGCCGGGCAGACCGCGGGCGAAGCGATTGCCCTCTCGGTTGGTGCGATTTCCGCTGTTCATGATGCAGTATTGACCACAGCGCAGGTCGCAAACAGTCTCACCCCGTTGGGCAGTGAGGCAACATCGGCGCAACGGCTTGCACAACTCAACAAGCTCTTCTTTGGCGTAAACTCCACCATTGCCAAAACCAATGCAATTGGCGCCGTCATCGGCATTGGTATCACTTGGGTTGTCTTCTTCGCGGCCTGGGGATCAGGCGGATTTGCCCCGGGCAGCCTCGCCTTTAATTCATTGTTGGCAGGGGCGATTGCGGGCACCATTGTGGTGATCATGACCGTCATCCTCTCGCTCACTGTCGTCGGCGCGGTCGTCCTGGCGATCTTTGCGGTCTTTGATCTCTTTGCCTTTATTGCCTGTAAAGCTGGGGCCAAGACAGCCTGTGATATTGGTATCACCGCTGCGATGAACAAAGCCATCACCGATGCGATCTATGGCGGTGGCGTGATGATCGACACCTCGGGCAAGCCGCCCATCTCGACGATTGGTGATTTGAAAATGCGGCTCACCAACCCCAACAAGGGGCTGGTTGCCGGCAACGGCATTCAGTTTGAAGCCAAAATTTCCACCCTCGTGCGTCACGCCTCACCGGAACCGAGCGCGGTCTATCTCGATGGCGATTTCTTCACGGACAAGGATCTGCGCTCGACCAGTGTAAAATACGCGCTTGGTTCAAAACCGCAAAAGCTCCAGACCGCCTTAACCCAGACCGAGTGGCGTGCTTCTAAGATTTACGGGATTGCCCAAGGTGAGGTCCCGTCACCCGTTTTGGGTTGGCTCGTGCCGCTGTACCGAAGCAAAAATCTCTGGCTGGCGATCCGTGATGACACCGTGGTTTCGCCGGTTCTCGAGTTTACACAACCGCAGATCAACCAGAGCTTTCCCCTCAGCCTGACCACCGCGATGGCGCTGCCCACCTATGAGTGCTGGTTTGGCGTCTGCAAGCATAAGTCGATTCAGAGCACGACGAGTCAAGACATGGGCAAGAATTTTGTCCTCGACATTTTGCCTGCCACCCTGGATGCTTTTGTCCAGTGGGATCAACTCGGTGCCCAGGTGGACCGCGATGGGGATGGCTTGACCAGTGGTACCAACACAAACACGCTTGACCCCAATGATAGCAAATGGGATACCGACGGCGACGGCCTCTCTGACGCCTTCGAAGTGCGCAACGGCTTAGACCCCCGTTCTGCCAACACCGACACCGACAGCGATGGGGTAAGCGACCGCACCGAAATCCAATATGGCACCGATCCGCGCCGGGCCGACAGCGATGGTGATGGCATCAGCGATGGCGATGAGATCAATGGCTATTTGCTGACCCTCAGTGGGCAGACTGTCCTGGCGACCAGCAATCCGCAACGCCGCGACACCGACCTTGACGGGATCAGCGATGGCGCGGAACGCCGACTCAACGCGCTTGATCCGGTGCGCTATCCCTTCCATCCCCGCGTCTTCAACGATCCGCCCGTTCGCCTCTACACCTCGCTGAGCGATGCCGATGGCATTCTGGCCGCCGGCGCCAGCGCAACCTACTCGACGACCGTCGTCAACGGCACGGCGGTTGAAAGCAATCTGCTCGCGACCGGCCTCTTTGCCGCGGCATTACCCGCGCAGTTGGGGGGTGCCAGCCAGTCGCAAAACTTCGCACTGTTACCGGCTGCTAGCCGCACCATCGTGCTCAATGGCACCGCAGCCGCGGCGAATGGCGTCTTCTCCGCCACCAGCAATGCCGCGGCGGATGTGACACCGATTGGCACGACCCCCAGCGGCGCGCCGGATGACATTATCTTTGACAAAGATCTACCGATTACCATCGACAGCGATCCACCCAATCTGCCCGCGCTGACCGCGGGCGCGTTTGTCCAGCCTGGCTATAGCGTGATCATCGGTGGCACCGCCAGTGACCCCACCTCCTACATCGCCGGAGTGGAAGTCAGCGTCAACGGCGGCGCGTTTAGCCCCGCCACCGGCACCAGTCTGTGGGCCTTCCCCGTCGATATTCCCAATCAGCCCAGCGGCAACGTGCCGGTCACGGTGCGCGCGGCAGATGCGGTCAACAATACCAGCAGCACCAATTTCGACCTGACCATCGATGGCGTCTCCCCGCTCCTGACGGTGGATTTGAACCCCGGCGCGATCCGCCAAGTGCGCCGCAACGCGGCTGGCAACTGGACGCTCCACCTGGCGGGCACGGCGAGCGACGCCCTGGCCGGTATCGACTCTGTAACCGTGCAAATTGGCAATAGTTCCAACGTGGTGTTGGACGGGAGTGCCATCGCCGGTAACGGCAGTTGGAGTCTCGACTATGCCTTTGACGACCTGAACTTCAACGCCGATCCGCGCCCAACCGGCAACTACACGGTCACCGTCTCTGTGCGTGACAATGCGCTGCCTGGTGGCAATGCAGTGACACAAGAGATCCCGATCGTCATCGACATGACGCCGCCCACCGTAACCCTGCTTTCCCACCGCAGCGAGGAAGTGATCACCGATGGCGCGGTCTTCACCGGCACCGTGCAGGATGCCAATTCGCCGGTGCAGAGCCTGGAAGTTGCCTTTGTTGCCGCCGGTACGGTGCTTTCCACCGGCGACACCCTGTTGCGTCTGCCCTTGAACGATCTGCCGCAAACCGTGCTCTTCCAGAACACAGCCAGCGCACAGACACGCATCTATTGTCTCGACAGTTCCTGTCCCACCAGCGGTGTCGACGGTGTCGACGGCATGGCAGCAACCTTTGGCGGCGACGACCTGTTGCGCAACTTCGAGGCGCTTGACCTACCTGAAAGTGAATTCACCACCGCGCTCTGGTTCAAGACGACCTGCGCCAACTGTGGCCTGATGAGCATGACGCAGGGGGTCTATCCTGCGATTACCGAGCGCGACCGCGAGTTGTATCTCGATACGGGCAAAGTCTGCTCGTCGCTCCTCGTCGGCAGCAGCCGCGAAGTGCGTTGTAGCGCTGGCAACAGCTACGCCGACGGCCAGTGGCATCAGGTCGTCCACACGCTGGGTGCCAGCGGTAACGCGCTCTATGTCGATGGCGCGTTGGTCGTGCGCAGCGCAACCACCGCCTCCAACTTTGCCACCCAGGATGGCATGCTGATCGGCTATGCGCCGTCGGCGGGCAGCCCCTTCTTGACCGGCGCGCTCGATGAGCTGGTGATCTATGAAGGCGCACTTTCTGAGCAAGCCGCGGCTGCACTCTATCGCCAATGGCAGCCAGTCGCCTTTGCCAACGGGCAGTGGTCATTCACCGTACCCGAAGGGTTGGAGGGCGTCTATCAGATCGATATGCGCGCAGCGGATACGGCGGGCAACTATGGCGATGAACGCAGCGCGTGGGGCCAATTCCGCGGTCCCATCGACACCCAATACCCGACCTTCGACATCAATATCAGCTACAGCGGCTCGGGATCGGCGGCGCAGACCACCTTCGCCGCCAACGTGCGTGACCGCAACCTGGTGCGCGATGACTTCCACTTCGCCTGCGCGGCCAGCGATGCGCAACCGCGCTTTAACCTCGACCCCACGCAGTTGGCCTTTGCCGGTTCCAGCGACCAGTTGATGGGCATCGATTCAACTTGTGTGCGCCCTGGCTTTTCCTCCAGTTCAGAGCTAGCCTATGCCTGTGACAAATACGGCCATTGCGGCGCGGCCACAGCCCCACAAAGCGTTGCCTACATCGGCACGCGCATGAACTATCTCAGCCCCAGTGGCAAACTGCCCAACGCCATCGAGCGCACCGTCCTCAGCGACCCCAGCAAGCGCGTGCAGATCATCCAACGCCCTGGCCAGATCATCACCGACATCGCCATCGATGAGGCGCGCGGCAAGATCTACTGGGGCGAGGTGCAGGAAGATGCCTCCGCCGCGCAGGTCTGGCGTGCCAACCTCGACGGTTCAGGGATGGAACAGTTGGTGAGCGGGCTGAGTGCCTATGCCCCCGAAGCCTTGCAGATCGCCATCGATCCCGTTGGCAACAAACTCTACTGGACGAAAAAGGCAGAACTCTGGCGGGCCAATCTGGATGGCACCCTGCCTGAGGTTGTCTACCAGATTCCGCCTGACATCAATGGCTACACCATCGAGCAGATCGGGGATATCGCGCTCGACCTCACCAATAATCGGCTCTACGTTGCCGAGCGCCGCTATCGTGGGATCGGGAACAACGCTTATCTCTATTGGAACCACTCGCTCCTTGTGCGCACAGACCTCAATGGCAACAATCCTAGCTTCGTGGCGGGTGCCGGCCCCAATTGTACCTATGCCAACTACTACCAAAGCCTCGGGCGTGGCCAGGGGTTGGGTCAACAGCCCTCGACCTGTTCGGTGCCCAAGGGCGGGATCGATATCGAATCGCTCTTTGTCGTCGATGGTAACCTCTACTACGCCGCCTTTAACGAAGGCTTTGCCACTTCCGGTGTCTATGGGCTAGAGGCGGATGGGACACCCTTTACCGTTGCCCCGCTCGCGCTGGCGCCAGAGTACCCTGGCAATATCAATGGCGTGCGCATGGCACCGCTGCCCCATCTGTATGTTGCCCCCGGTTCAGTCGGTGTCTTTGCCATGTTCGGACGGCAAGTGGTGCGCGGTGAGCCCGATGGCAGCTTTACCCAATTCAGCCGCTTCGACGGCGTCACCCCTGGCGGCAACAACCTGTTGACCACCCGTGGCAGCAGTTCGCTGACTGCGATGAGTGTGATCCGCACCGCGCAAGCCGTGCAAACCCAGTCCGATCTGGCGGTGAATCTCACCTCGCCCAATCTGGTCTTGCTCGATGGGCAGAGTGGTGGCTATGTCGTGCGCGTCAACAACAAGAGCGGTATCCCTGCCTATGATACAGTCGTCAATCTAACCCTGCCCGCCAACGCGACCTATGTGGGTGCCAGCCAGCCCGGCTGTAGTGCCGCCGCGCTGCAAGTCGATTGTGCCCTTGGTACGCTGCCGGGGTTGCGCGAACAGAGCGTCGTGATCAGCTTCACCATCGCCGCCAGCGCGGTACAAGCATTGACCGCCAGTGCGCAGGTCTCCCACCGCTTTGCCGATGCCGACCCCAGCGACAACAGTACCAGCCACACCAACATCATCGCCGCCGCCAATCCGACGGAGCTGCCCGGCACGCCCTATCTCTATGGCTCCTATCTCTCGCGGCTGGTGCGTGTGCCCCTCGTTGGCAACGACCAGACGCCGGAAATGGTCGATCTGGATCGCGATGCCTACAGCGGCTTTACCATCGCCGCCGACATGGTACACAATAAGCTGATCCTGAACAGCTACCTCGACGGCAAGCTTGTCACCGTCAACCCCGATGGCAGCGACTATCGCGTCATCGCCAACACCACGCCCAATTCGCCTTCTGGCACGCAGCCCCAACGCTTGGCCGTGGCCGTGGACGAGGCAGCCGGTCGCGTCTACTGGACGCAAGTCGACACCTTCTATCTCTCCACGATCAAGAGTGCCAATCTGGATGGCAGCAATGTCACCACCCACGTCAGCGGCATCCTCAACCAGCGCGGCTTGATCTTCGATCCGCTGCGCCGCGAACTGTTGTGGGTCGCCACCGACCGCAGCGAGGCGCAAAATCTCATCTTCCGCAGCAAGCTCGATGGCAGCGACATCGAAGTGATCTACGCCGCACCGGATGGCCAGCAGTTGCGCTATCTCTCGCTCAATCCCTATAGCCAGAAGCTCTACTGGATCGACCCCGACTACAACGACGGCACCCTCTTCTGGGCGGATAGCGATGGCGGACGGGTGGCTGCACTCCACGAGTATCTGGGCGGCGACGCGCGCGGGATCGTTGTGCGCCCGGGGGAAGGCAGCCTCTACTTCACGCAGGGCGACTGGATCGTGCGCAGTGACCTGGATGGCAGCAACCTGACGCAGTTGGCCGAATTTAGCGGCTATCGCTATCCCAGCGTGAGCAACCGCTTCTCCACCAGCTTCCTCTCCCAATTTGTCACCCTGCCTGAGTCCAATCTGGTGCTCTCCTTTGCCTCCGCGTTCCCGCCGCCCCCCTGTACGCTGGCGGATGGCAACGAACCCAATAACAACCAGAGCCAAGCCACCGCCGTGGGTGTTGGTACCTTTACCGCCTCGCTCTGCACCACGCGGCTGGATCAACCCGCGGATCAGGATGTCTACAGCGTGAACGTACCCATCGGCAAGCAGATTACCGTGACGCTGCAATCACCGGCGGAACGCGATGTGGATCTCTACCTACAGGCCGATGACTTTACCGTCGATCTCAGTCAGGAAGCACACCCCGCTGTGGACACGGTGACCGTCGCCAACTATGACGGGGGTGTCTCCGATTACTTCTTCACCGTGGTCAATGGCTTCCGCAACGGCGGCATTCTCACCACGACGGTTGCCCTGACCAATGCCGTGCCCATCTACACCGTCAATGTGACGATGAGCGATGCGCCGCCACAGACCACCTTCACCGACAGCCAGTGCGCTGCGGTCGATAGTCACGACGCGCCGGGCGCGGCGGGCAATGGCAGCCAGGCCAACGCCACGCCATTGACCGTGGGGCAGCCGATTACCGGTGCGCTCTGTTATCAGTTTGACCAGGACTTCTACACCTTCAGCGGCGCGAGTGGTCAGATCCTCACCGTCGATCTGCCGGTGCGCCCCGATGCCTATTCGGTTTATCTCTATCGGCCCAATGGCACGCTCTTCAACGGTTACAATGCCAGCGGACCCTACCCCTTTGGCACCGCCTTTACACTCGATGCCAGTGGCGCTTGGGCGGTGGAGGTGGCTGGGCCCGGTCTGCCAGCGACGTTGGCGCAATATCAACTGTTGGTGACGGACACGACCTGTGGTGCCAACGATGCCTATGAACCCAACAATGTGGCCACGCTGGCAGCCAACATCAATACTCAGCCGCGCGTCTTCGCCACCCTCTGTTCGGGGGCAGACCAGGATTACTATCAATTCAGTGCGACGGCAGGACAGCAGTTGACCATCAACTATCCCGACGATAACACGGGGGCGCCATTGGTGGTGCAAAGCGCGGCTGGCACAACGCTCGGTCAGGTGACACCGGGCACACAGGGCAACTTTGCGCTGGCGAGTGCGGGTACCTATCGGCTGCTGGTCGCCAAGGGCGATCTCGTCGGCAACGATGTGCCGTATATGTTCCAATGGCTGCTCGATGCGCCGACCGCACCCGCCGACGCGACGCAATACCTCTATTACGTCAACTATCCAAAGGTGGTCCGCGTTGCGCTTAGCGATGACCACAACATCGAGCCAATTTTCCTGGAAAACGGTAGTGTCAGCAGTGGATCGCTGGCTGCATCCACCGTGCTGGGCAAGCTCTACATGGTCGACAGCACCCAGGCGTTGATCAGCGTGGACTTTGACGGACACAACCGCACCGTGATCATTCCGAACGCCAACCCCGACGGGGTTAATGCATTCACCATCGCCGTGGCCGTCGACGAACTGGGCGGCCGCATCTATTGGCTGCAAGCGCAAGGCGCGGTCGCCAGCACCGCCACTGTGCTGATGAGTGCCAATCTCAACGGCGGCGACGTGCAACAGCTGCTGAGCGACCCGATCTACGCGCCGCGCGGCCTTATCCTCGACCCGATCAAAGGCTATCTCTACTGGGTCGGTGGGCAGAGCACCGCTGGCGGACCCGTCGACGGCGAAGCAATCTATCGCAGCCGCTTGGATGGCAACGGTGGAGTGCAACTGCTACGCGCCAAGGTGACAGGTGAACAGGTGCGCGACCTCACCCTCGACCCCTATGTGCAGAAACTGTATTGGCTCGACCCGGCCCAGGGCAAGCTCTCCCGCGCCAACAGCGATGGGAGCAGTGTCACCACCCTGAGCACCGGCTTGCATAGCGACGCGCATGGTCTGGTCATCCGCCCCTTTAACAACGAACTCTACTACAGCAGCGGGGATGCCATGTGGCGGGCCACCCTCGATGGCAGCAACGCCGTCAGCGTGGCGACCCTGGGCGGTTTCTATGTGGGACCCTTCAATCTCGACCCGAATAGTTTCGTCAACGAACATATCGGCACGCCCGAATCGAATCTGGTGCTGGGGCTAGGTACGCCGATCCTCAGCCCGTGTACCCTCGCCGATGGCAACGAGCCGAACAACGATGACGCCACGGCCACACCGCTGACAGTCATTACCGAAACGGTGCTCTATGGCGCGCTCTGTAATGCCGTGGCCAACGGGCCGGTCGACCAGGATTACTTCACCGTGACGGTGGCCAGTGGCAAGGTGCTGACCGCGACGTTGAGCCAACTGCCTGCCGACTATCGCCTGATCATCGTCCACCCCGCTGGGTATAGCGCCGCCTTTAGCGATAACCCCGGTCTGGCCGATGAGCTGGGTGTCGTCAGCAACAACAGTGGCACCGCCGTGACCTACACTGTCATTGTCTTCAACGGCTTTGGCAACCCAAGCACTGAACAATACAAACTGACGCTGACGCTGGATGATCTGCCGCCGCCACCAAACCCAAGCGACCAAGAGTGTGGTGCGGTGGACAGCTATGACGCACCGGGGGTGGGCAACGGCACCCTGGCCACCGCCACCGATCTGCGCTTCAATACCCCCATTGCGGCCGCGCTCTGTTATGTGGACGATGTCGATATGTACGCCTTTGACGGCCTGGCTGGTCAGACCCTGACGATCGACCTGCCCACCCGTCCACAGGATTACAATCTGACCCTCTCTGCGCCCAATGGCACCGCGACTGCGGTCATCTCGTCCACGACAGCACCCGCCTATGGCGGCTCGATCCAGCTTGCTGCCGACGGGCGCTATACCATTGCCGTCGAGCAACCCAACCTGACGCCGACCACTGATCAGTATCAACTGCTCGTGACCGACGAAAATTGTGTTGCCAGCGACCCCTACGAAGCCAACAACGATCCCAACCATGCCAGCACGATTGCGAATGGCAGCCGTGTGCGCGCCAGCCTGTGCAGCAGCAGTGATGTTGATTTCTATCGCGTCAATGCCAGCGCCGGGCAGGAATTGATCCTCAACTATCCGGTCAATGCCAGCGGCGCGCCGGTGGTTCTCTCCAACAGTAGCGGACCAATCGGCTCGGTGACGGCTGGCACACAGAGCAAGTTCACGATTGACGCATCCGGTACCTACACCCTGTCGGTGCGCAACAACAGCCTGAGCAGCCGCGATGTGCCCTATCTCTTCCAACTGTTGCTCGGTGCGCCGTCCAATCCGCCGACTGGGTCACCCTACATCTACTACAGCCGGGTCACGGATCTGATCCGTGCCGATGTGCAGAGTGGCACCGTTGAGCCGATCCTCACCGACGTGACGACGCTGGGTGGTTCCGTGATCGCAGCCGACACGGTGCGTGGCAAGCTCTACATCCGTGACCATCAAGACCGGATCGACCGTGTCAACTTCGATGGCACTGGACGGACGACGGTGGTGGACGATGTCAACCCCAACAACGTGCTGCGCATTGCCGAATCGCTTGCCGTGGACGAGATGAGCGGTCGCATCTACTGGTCCGAGCCGAGCTTTGGTGTGGTCACGCGCATCCTCAGCGCCAACGGCGACGGCAGCGATGTGCGCGAGGTGATCGGCAACGTGGTCTATGATCATGGCATCGTGGTCGATTCGGTGGCAGGCTTGCTCTACTGGGCCGCGACGGACACCGTCCGCAACGCCGATATCATTCGCCGTAGCAATCTCGACGGCAGCAATGTGCAGACAATCTATGCCGCACCCGTCGGTCGCCAAATCCGCGAATTGGCGCTCAATCCCTACACGCGCAAGCTCTACTGGCGCGACCCCTCACAAAACCGCCTCCTCTGGTTGGATGCCGCGGGTGGCAGCGAGGCAACCGTGCTGCGCAATGTCGGCTCTGTTGCACGCGGCTTTGTCGTGCGGGCGCTGGAGAATGAGATCTACTTTAGCGATGGCAATACGCTCTATCGCGCGGCGCTCGATGGCAGCAATGCCAAGACAATTGCGCAACTGAGTGGTGCCTATAACGGGGTCAGCAATCTCGACGCCAACGTCTTCTATCCAACCACCATCACGCCACCGGGCACTGGTCAGAGTGACTCGAATCTGGTGCTGGGCTACAGCCAGCCCTTTGCCCAACCCTGTAGCGCGGTCGATGACTATGAACCCAATGACAGCGCGGCCACGGCTGCGGCCATCGGCGTCGGTCGCATCCAGGCGGCGCTCTGCACCAGCGATCTCGATCATCTCGACATGCAGGACTTCTACTCGATCTCGGTGCCGGCTGGCCAGCAGCTCAGCGTGACTTTGAGCGACTTGCCGCAGAACTATGGGGTTGCACTGTACATCGGCAATCAGTGGGTAGCGACGAACTATCAAGCGGGCGTGATGGACAAGACGGCGGCGCATGTCAACAGCAATAGCACGGCGACCGTCTACACGATTCTGGTCGAACGCTTTGGCGATACAACCAGCAGCCGTGTCCCCTACAGCCTGACCGTGGCCATCGGTACACCGCCCCCGCCACCACCGCCCCCGCCGCCAGCTCCCGATAGCTGTGCGCCGTATGATACGTACGATCAACCTGGACTACTTGGCAACTGGTCGCGCAGCAAGGCGACACCGATCAGCTACAACACGCCAATCACGGCCGCGCTCTGTTATGCCGGCGACCGCGACTACTATGCCTTCGACGGTCTGATCGGGCAGAACGTAACCTTCGACTTGCCGACGCGACCGGCGGACTACTATCTCACGATCTACGACCCGGCGGGCAACTATGTCAATGGCATCTTCCCCGACTCGTTCCTGCGCTACGGCGACAGGTTGACGCTGAGCGCCAGCGGGCGTTGGACGGTGGTGGTCTGGCACCCCTATCTCACACCGACCACCGAGCAATATCAACTCCTGCTGGGTGTCAATACGGCCTGTGCGGGGCTGGATCCCTACGAACCAAACGAGTATCAGTATGACGCCTATCAGGTGATCACTCCCACATTGACGTTGCGCGGCACGCTCTGTGAACAGTCGGACCTCGACTACTTTACCTTCCCCATGCTGACTGGGCAGCGCATCAAGCTCACGCCCCGCATTATGGCCGAAGGTGTGACCATCGTCCGCCGCTATCCGGGTGGTGGCTTCTATGAGGAGAGCGGGCCAAGTAATGAGGTCGCGTCGCAAGATGGCGATTATATCCTCTTCATCTACTCGCAAGCGGAGCAGGATAATCTGGCCTACGAGATCGACATCGAGATTTCGCCTGTGCCAACGCCGACGCCACTGCCCAATAACTGGAACTGCACGACCTATCCCAGCAGCAATGTACCGCTGCACATCGACAATCTGACGACCCTTCGCTCGCTCGTCACTGTACCGGCGACTGGTACCGTAACCCATGTCGGCATCAAAGATCTAATTTTTGCCCATGGCCATATGACCGATCTTGGCTTTGGGTTGGTTGCACCGGATGGCACGACAGTCGACCTCTTCTACTTCGACGACTATAGTCGATCCTTTTTCGACTGTGGGAACAGCGATTGTCACCTGTCGATTGACGATGGCGCGATTGAGGGCTTGGTCCCGCCCCAATTCCCCAACGACGGCAACACCTACCGCCCCACGCGCAACAGCTTTGCGCCTTTCAACGGCAAAGCCAGCAACGGGAGTTGGAAGCTGTTGGTCAGCGATGATCTCTTGCCTGACCCTGATGACGAAATCGGTGATACGATGGGTGACCTCTATGGTTGGAGTCTGGAGCTTTGTGTGGACAATGGCAACTCGCCCACGCCCGCACCAACCCCCACCGCAACCAGCACGCCCGCACCGCAGCCAACCAATGGTACGCCGATCCCCACGGCTGCCACCAATACACCAGTCACACCGACGCCAACGCCGACGGTCTGTACGCTGACCGCCGACGACTACGAGGATGACGACACGCCAGCCACCGCCAAGCTCTTCGACGTGGCCAATCGGGGCAGCAGTGTGCGCACCTTCGACACCATCGGTGATTCCGACTGGATGACCGTTACGCTCTCGGCTAACCTCCAGTACGATTTCTTTGTCAACCGGATGAGCGACAAGAATGGCGTGGCCCTTTCGCTCTTTGCTATCGACGGCACGACCCATCTAGCGACCGGCAGCAACGGCGTCGCGTTTACACCGAGTGCCGATGGCATCTACTATCTGCGCGCCAACTCCGACGCCGGCATCACGCCCCCCTGTGACACCCGCTACAGCATCGGCGTGACGGTTGTCAATCCCAACGTCACGCCCGTGCCAACCGCAGTGGGCACCCCGCTGCCACCCGGCCATGATGCCCCATTACGCAGCGCGGCAGTAATCACGCCGGCGGATGGGGTTGTCTTGATCGCGATCCAACCCGTCGATGTGACGATTGGCTTGAACGCGCTGGATGGGCTGCAGAGTGGTGAATTCCTGGTCAACGGGGTGACGGTCGACAGCTACAGCGCGGCGCCGAATAGCAACGATGCAAGCTGGACGACCGCCTGGACACCGGCACAAGCCGGCGTCTATCAGCTGCGTGCCGTGGTCCGGGACAGCGCCAATCTCACCGCTACCAGCCCGATCAACACGATCTATGTCGATCTGGCTGACCCCAGCGTGACCATCAGCGCCGAGACGATCACCCTGGCGCAATTGGCCGCGGATGGCAGCTATCTGCTGCAAGGCACCACGGGCGACGACAGCCAAATCGACCGGGTGGAAGTGCGGTTGGATGGGGGTGCCTGGCAATTCGCACAGCCGAATGGCAACAGTTGGTCCTTCGTGCTCTCGCCCGGCAGCGCCGCCAACATCGACGGTGGCACGCTGGCCATCGATGCACGGGCGACCGACAAAGCTGGTCGCAGTGCCACCGCCAGCGCCAACGTGCTTGTGGACATCACGCCCCCCGACCCGTTTGCGATGACAACGACCTTGCTCAATGGCACGGTCATCTCGGCTTCGCAGGTGATCAACGATCTGAGCGCACGGATCACCTGGCCCGCGGTCAACGGTGCCGTGGAGATCTATGCGGGCTGGACGGTCTCATCCACGGCCACGCTGGCCGAACTGACCGCCCATGGCACAGGGGCTGGCAATCACGACCAAACCATGCCCGAGGCGAGCGTCCTCTATGCCCATGTGATCGCGGTGGACAATCATGGCAATCCGCGTGCCAACAGCGCCGGTCCCTTCTACTTCGATAGCGCGGTCACGTCCGACCTGATCGCCGATCTCAATATCGACAACTGGGTCGACAGCGGTGGCAAACAGGTAGGCCAGATGGTGTCGGAACGGGGTGTGCAGAAGCTCTTTGCGGGCTGGGATGCCAACAACCTGCGGCTGCGCTGGCAAGGTGCCAGCCCCAGCGGCGGTGATGAACTCTATCTCTATCTCGGTACTGGCGGCGGCGGTTCGAGCGATCTCTTCGACCCGAACGGCGCGAGCCAAAGTGGGGTGTTGCCCTTTGCTGCCAACTACATGGTGCGCCTGGCGGCTGGCACCGCGCCAACGCTCTACAGCGCAAATGGTGGCTGGAGTGAGTTGAAGGAGATCAGTGCAGTTACCAGCGGGGATCACACGGATGTGCTGCTCTCCTTCACCGACCTCGGCATTGCCAACCCAAGCGCCGCTTCGCTCAAAGTACTGGGCGTGGCCGCTACCGTCAACCCGTTGGCGGTGTGGGCCACCCTGCCCGACCAGAATCTGGGACGCCCGTGGGCCCAATATGTCGAATTCACGGCACTGGGCAATGGCATCGTCCCGGCCAGCGGCGTGTGGGACGACACCCTGCTCGACGTGGTCGTGACCGCCGACCCCGCCTCGGATCAACCCGTGGGTGTGGGCGATACGGTGAGTGTGACCGTGCAGGCAACCAACATCGGCAGCGCGTCATTACCCAGCCTCCAGATCGAAGGTGTGACCAGCGGCGGTGTCAGCTTGAACAATTCGCCGCAGGTGGCGAGTTCGATTGTTCCATCGGGCACGGTCGCGCTGACCCTCAACGGCACGATCAACGGTGATGGCGAGGTTGCGCTGAAGCTGACGGACAGTTATCACCGACCTTACCTGCTGCAAACGCTGAACTATCAAGTCGATGTGACGCCGCCTATCAATGTGACGGTGGTTGTCACGTCGGTCAATCCCGGCCTGAACACCATCTTTGGCAGTGCGGAAGATGAGTCGGCGATTGCCCGCTTTGATCTGGAGGTCAATGGCACGCTCTATCCCTGTGTGGCGGCCAACGGTGGCTTTGCCTGCGCATGGGATGCGGGCAACGCGCCAGAGAACAGCACTTTTAACCTGCGCGGCCGCGCCACCGATGCCCATGGCAACGTTGGTTGGAGTAATCCCGTTGTCGCAACGGTGGATGGCACGGCACCAACCTTGAGCCTGTCGGCGGCAACGCTGGCCGCGCTCAGTGATGGTCGCCTCAACAACGCCGAACGTACGCTGGCCGGCGCGCTAAGCGACAATGTTGCCCCCGATCATGCCCGTCTCTGTCTGGACGATGGGACGGCGGCCTGTACAAGCGAGTTGGTTGCGCCCGACAACAGTTGGACGCTCTTCGCACCGGCATTGGGCGACGGTGTGACCACCACGCTCACGTTTGTCGGCTATGATCTGGCGGGCAACGCCAGCCAACCCACCACCGCAACCGTGCTGATCGATTCGGTGGGGCCACAGTTTGGCCCCACCACCATCAATCAGAGTCTTTACATCTCACGCAGTGCCACTCTCTTTGGCTATGGCACCGTGACCGACGGCGGCGGTGTGGCAACGGTCCAGACGCTGGTGGTGCGCCCGGATGGCAGCAGTGCGCTTGCCGCGGCGCAACGCAATGGCACCAACTGGGCAGGCTCCTTCCTCTTTGACCAGGTGGGGATCTATCAGATTGTGATGGTGGCGACCGATCGGGCGGGCAATAAAGCCGTACAGGTGCTTGGCGAAATCGATGCACTCTTCGCCGAGATCCCTCCTGATTACAATACGTTGACCGTACTCCTGGTGGGCAATGGCAGTGTGACACCGAGCCTAAGCAGCTATCTCACCGGCACCGTGGTGCCCATCACGGCGACCGCCGGGCTTGGCTGGTCCTTTGTCAACTGGTCGGGCGATCTCGTCACCACCGCCAACCCGACTTCGCTTGTGATGGATGGCGACAAGGTCATCACCGCCACCTTTACCCAGAACAACTACACCATGATCACCGCGACGGTCGGCAGCGGCACGATCCAACTGGCACCGCAGCAGACGACCTATCACTATGGCGACGTCGTCACCGCGCGTGCTATTGCCGACGCTGACAACAGCTTTGTCGGTTGGAGTGGCAGCGTTGTGGGCAGCAGCAATCCCATTACGCTAACCATTGATGGTAACCAATCGATCACGGCCACCTTTGCACTGACTCTCGCAACCCCCACGCCAACGGGCACGGCAACTGCGACAGCGACACCTGTCGCTACAACAACTGCGACCGCGACACCAGAAAACACGGCAACCGCGACCGCGACGCCAACCAACACGGCAACTGCTACAGAGACACCAACCAACACCGCAACTGCGACCGCCACGCCAGAAAACACGGCAACTGCCACAGAGACGCCAGTGGGCACAGCAACGCCAATCGCGACGGCTACGAACACATCCATACCCACGGCAACCGCAACAAACACGCCGATAGGTATGCCTGTTACACCAGTGGCACCAGTGATAAGTATTGCGGCAAGCAATGGCGATGTGATCTTGGGTTGGACACCGAATGGCGTCAACAGCGGCTACGAGATCTATCGCAGCACAACACCCTTCTTTACCCCGGATGGGACGACGCTGCTGACGACGTTGGGTGCGGACGCGACCGGCTACATCGATACCGGTGCCGCCCCCACACCGAGCACGGGCTACTACTACATCGTGCGGGCAGTGGCTGGCGCGACCACGGCAGATACCGCGCAAGTGGGTGCACTGACCTATGCGCTTAACAACAGCGGTGATCAGTATAGCCTGCTCGGGCTGCCCTTCCTCGCCACGGATATGAGCACCGCAGCCGAGGTGGCCGCGAAGATTGGAGATGTGAGTGCGCTGCTGGCGTGGAACCCACAGACTCAAAGCCTGCGGTTCTTTGCGCCGCCCAGCTCCGGCGACAACTTTGCCGTGACCCCTGGCATGGCGCTCTTTGTTGTAATCAACAGCGGTGGTCCCAGCCAATTCACGCTGACCGGCCCTGTGCAGCCACTGCACTATACGCTGACCCCGGGCGGCTTCAACTTCATCACCGTGCCCCTCGGCCAGGCCACCTTGACCACGGCTTCGGCGTTGGCCGCAGATATTGGCAATGTAGAGGCGCTGATGGCGTGGAATGCGGATACGCAACTCTTCCGCTTCTTCACACCGCCGCGCTCGGGCGATGACTTTGCGGTGCAGCCAGGCATGGCTGTGATTATCCAACTGCCCGCGGACGGTCCAACCAGTTGGCCGGCAGTTGGTCCGTAACAGAGAAATTGCGGATGGGTGGGATGCCACCCATCCGCACTCAATACGCGGTTTAGATACGATCGATTGCATGACAGGGTTCATGCCTAGACGGTACCTACCGGCACCGATAGCGATGAAAATGAGAACGGCAGACGCGCTACCCACGGAAGCCAACCCGCGTGCGTCGCACTGGGCAGTGGTTGCCCGTTTGACCGGTCGCCTGTGCCCAGTGCGACGCACGCCGCCGCCACGTCATTTTCAAGGCTAGGTCACATGCTTGCGACCCCAATAAGGATGAAAATTTCAAGAGTGATGATAATGGCGGTCGCGCGTCATTCACAATTTACCATTCACCGTTTACCATTCGCTATTTTCAGGGCAGGAGAAGAGAAGATTGAAACAATTGGAACGTTGGCGTTATTGCAGAGTGGGCGCACAGCTAGCGCTTTGCCTGTTGCTGCTATTGGCGCAGTGGAGACCCACCCCTATCTGGGCAGAGTCTTGGTCATTGCCAACGCAAGATGGCTTTGTCGATCCCAACAATGCCGCAACGGTGTATAACGGTGAGCGGCTGGAACTAACCTTTAGCAACTTCCCCAGCTTTGCACCGACGCGTCGCGTGCTTCTGCAATTTGATTTGGCGCGCCAGGAGAGCGATCTCACCGGTGCGCAGCTGCAACTGACTGTCATGGAGAACCATATCAATGTCAACGGCACGGTGGTGGTAGCGCTTTATGGGGCAGCCGATGATTGGAACGAAACCGCAGTGACCTGGGCAACCCGCCCGCTGGAAGCGACACTGCTACAGACCGTCACCGTAACTGGTGGCGCGCTCGGCGCGATTACCTTTGACGCGGCCACGGTTGGTGCGTATCTCGAAGGTGAGCGCACAGGCGATCAAGTGGCATCGGTCTATTTGCTGTTGGATGGCGGTGAAGGGACATTGGGCTTTGCGGGGAATCTCTTTTTTGAGGACCGGGAAGGCAGTGCGGACGGCATGAATGGCAACGAGCCCACGCTGGTGCTGCCCAACGCGCAACCCATGGAGCGACTCTATCTACCGCTCATTCATAATCAGTAACACGCATCTACAAACCGTGTGAATTCAGGTCAAAACAAATCGGAATCACAGCTATTTGAAACCTGGCGTTTAGCCGGAAAGGCCCTTTACTCATGTTGTATAATTGCACACCGATTCGCAGAGTGCGCCTACTCCGGTTGCTCGCACTTTTTCTGGCAGGGCTGTTGTTAGCACAGGCCAGCCAGTGGTATGCCACACCAGCCTTGGCCCAGACCGCACTTGTGTCGACACAAGACACCTTTGTCGATCCCAACAACGCAACCACCGCCTACAATGGCAACCGCTTGGAACTTGCCTACAGCAACTTTCCGACATTAACAGGTTCGCGGCGCACGTTGCTGCAATTCGACCTGAATGGCATTACGGATCCCCTGAGCACCACACCGCTGGTCCTCACCATTGTCGAAAACAATTTCCCCGTCGGCGCCACGGTAACCCTTGGACTCTATGGGTTGGCCGACAATTGGAACGAATCCACGGTCACCTTTGCCACACTGCCGACGGTGGGTACCCAGTTACAGACCATCTCGGTCTTGGCTGGAGCCACGGGCGAGCTCCGCTTTAGCGCGGCCGCCGTCGGTGCCTACCTGGAAACAGAACGCACCGGTGATAAGCTTGCCTCCTTTCTGTTACGCATCGATGGTGGCAGTGGCACGCTCGGCTTTGGGGGCAACATCTTTTTTGAAGACAGCGAGGGGTCAAGCGATGGGGTGAATGGCAACGAGCCCGTGATTGAAGGACCAGCGACGGTACCGACTGCGACAGCAACCAATACACCAACCCGTACGACTGTGCCACCCACCGCGACAGCGACCAACACAGCTACGAGCACCTCTGTGCCCGCAACCGCAACATCGACCAATACGCCAACCAGCACCTCCGTGCCGCCGACCGCGACATCGACCAACACGCCAACAAGCACTTCCGTGCCACCCACTGCCACGGCGACCAACACACCAACTGGCACGACTGTCCCGGCAACCGCCACGTCAACCAACACACCAACCAGCACCACCGTGCCGCCGACCGCCACGTCGACCAACACGCCAACAAGCACTTCCGTGCCGCCGACCGCGACATCAACCAACACACCAACCAGCACCACCGTGCCACCCACTGCCACATCGACCAACACGGCGACCAACACACCAACTGGCACGACTGTCCCGGCAACCGCCACGTCAACCAACACAGCGACCAGCACTTCGGTGCCACCAACCGCCACATCGACCAACACGCCGACCAGCACCTCCGTGCCACCCACTGCCACGTCGACCAACACGTCGACCAACACGTCGACCAACACGTCGACCGACACACCAACTGGCACGACTGTCCCGGCAACCGCCACGTCAACCAACACAGCGACCAGCACTTCGGTGCCACCGACCGCGACATCGACCGACACACCAACTGATACACCGGTAGCACCAACGTTGACACCCACCGCCATCGCGTGTGCACCAGTGGCAGGCAATCTGATTGTGAACGGTGGCTTTGAAGCCGGCCAGGCCCCATGGCAATTTTATGCTGACAGCGGTGGTGCATGGACGCTTGCATCACCAGCCTATGAATGTCTCACCGCTGCCCGCATTGACATCACCGGCAGCAGTGGCAATATCCAGCTTTATCAGACAAATCTTCTCTTAACGGCCAATACAACCTACCGACTGCGCTTTGCAGCCTACTCTTCAACCGGTCATGACTTGGGTGTCTACATCCACAAACACAATGAGCCCTTTGCCAACTATGGTTTACACCAGGATCGTATCGATCTGGGCACGGGTTGGCAGCAATATACCCTTGAATTTACGACCAGTGGGTTCAGCGGCACAGTGAATGACGCACGGTTGCGCTTCTGGCTTGCGCCTTTTGCACAAAGCGGTGATATGTACTGGATCGATGATGTTCAACTCACCCAAGTAACCGGTGGCGGCGATACCCCAACTCCCACGCCAACCATGCCATCGGCAACCCCGGTGCCAACGCCGACAGACACACTCTGCACACCGCTGGCGGAGAATTTGGTGCAGAATGGCAGCTTTGAGAATGGTCTGACACCGTGGGTCTTCTACACCAATGGTAGCGGCCATGTCGCACTAAAGAGCCCGGCTTATGACTGTCTCAATGCCGCCCAGATTCAGATTGACAGCGTCGGCAACAATGTCCAACTCTACCAGCCCAACCTGACACTCGAAGCTGGCGTCCGCTACCGCCTACATTTTGCCGCATACTCTTCAACTGGCCACGATCTTGGCGTCTATCTCCACAACCATCGTTCACCCTATGAAAACTATGGACTTGCCGTTGCCCAGCTAGACCTCGGTAGCGGATGGCAGGAGTATAATCTGGAGTTCACGGCCAATGGTTTCAGCGGCACAGCGATAAATGGTCGTCTGCGCTTCTGGTTGGCACCCTTTGCCCAAGCTGGCGATCTCTACTGGATCGACGCGGTCACTCTCACCCGGCTTGCTGGCGACGTCGCAACGCCCACCCCCACACCTACCGTGACCAACACGCCGGTGGGTCCAACCGCTACCCCCACGATGACCCCCACTGCTGTGCCCTGTGCACCGGTGGCCAATAATTTACTGGGCAATGGCAACTTTGAAGGGGGCACCACAGGTTGGCAATTCTACGACCCCAAAGTTGGTAGCTTTACAACCAACACACCGGCCTACGATTGCCAGAGCGCAGCTAGCGTTCAGATCAATCAATTCGGCGACAATATTCAGCTTTACCAGCGAGGGATCACGCTTGAGGCCAACACCCAATATCGGCTACAGTTTGCCGCCTATTCAAACACCGGTGCGGATCTGGCGATCTATCTGCACAACCACACATCACCCTATGAAAATTATGGGTTGGCAGTTGATCAGGTAAACCTGGGCACGGGCTGGCAATTCTATACCATCGACTTCACGACGCGCGGCTTTAGCGGTACCGTCAACAATGCCCGGCTACGCTTCTGGCTGGCACCTTTCACCCAGGCTGGCGACCTCTACTGGATTGACGCGGTCAGTTTGGTAAAGGTCTCAGATCTCGTCACTGCACAGGAGTTGAGTGACGAAACCCCCATTGTGGTAACCAACAGTGGATTCTTGGTGGGGCTAACGGAAGCGGAGTTCGATCCAATCTTGCTTGGTTTGATTGCCAATGGCAACGATGTGGGCGAGGTACAACTGGAAAATCGCATCTTCCTGCCCTTTGTCAATCGCTAAGCAGTGTCCATCGCACACATGGCAGTATGCCCGGTCAACCTTTTGACCGTGCATACTGCCGTACGCTAGCGCCAATCGAAATGCCGCACCTTTGCAATCGTTGGCATCACCGTTTCTAGCAGATACGGTGTAAGTGTTCCGGTCGTCGCCATAGTAGCCGCGAGGGCAGGGGTTCCCACAATTTACCTGTGATTCTGCTCTGGTCTTTGGCGGAGAACCGGCTGGTTTCCAGCTTGGTGATGAGCTGCACAACACGGGTGCGCTGCCCGTGGAGCAGATTGTGCTGACGGTCTTTGACCAGCAGGTGGCGCTGCCCGATGTGATCTTACAGCCGGGCGAACGTCTCCAGGTCATTAGTCCGGATCTCCCACTGCTGGGGCCGGTGCGCGTCTCTGACCCCTCGACGCCGCTCGCCACTGTGACTGCCCAGCCTAGCCTCGGCGTGCTCGGTCAGGTCCAGGCCAGCAGTGCGCCTGTCAGCGTCACGCTGCAACCTACCAACCTCGACCCACGTGCCGAACCCGCACTCGAACGCAGACTCTTCCTGCCCTGGGTCGTACAATAGACAGTGTAGATGCAAGCACCGAATATTGCTCCACGTAGGCGAGTGCGTACCGATATTGGCAGAGGTACGCACTCGCCTACTGCATCAGCCGAAGGCAGGCGGTCATCCCGCCTCTGTAATGATGCGGCCTTCCATCCGCGATATGCATGGGCAAGGATTCTCGCAATGTACCCGTGACTCTGTTCTGGTCGCTAGCTGAAAGCCGGTGGTTTCTGCGTTGGCCGGTCCACCGTATAAAATGGAGAGTGGATAAGCGACTTCTTGTTTATCCTTTGCTTCCGATTTCCAATGTCTCAAGGAGTAGATTTGAAACTGCGCTTGCACAGTGACTGACTTTGCATACAATTTTCTCATCTTCCTGAAATTAGCTTCTCAATTACATCATCACGATTCTGCTTATCAACTAGTAGAACACAAAGTTGGCTGTCGGCTTGCTTATTTGTATTTTAATAAGAGCTAACCCCTAACAAAAGCGGCGTTCAGTTAGGCTATTCTGATAGTAGTACCTCTGTGTTTTGTAACGCCCTAGACGCATTCTTAACATTTATAAAGCTGCAATTTCTCCGAAGTACATTCTGTGCTAAACTACTTGTCCTACATACAAGTACCAATTTAGCTTTCTCTTCCACTTTTGTTATTAGCCATACCTAAAATAGAAACTAATGAAGAGCGAATCCCCTATTAACTCATCTAATAATCCAAATGATTTGAACAAAGTTACGTCTGTCACAGGTAACGTCGAAACACCTGACGATTCGATTAAAGGCGACCGAAATATTGCCGGTGATGTGATATATGGTAATAAGATCGCTGGTGATCAGATAACTGCCGAGATCGGTGCTGGCGTACAGAATGTAATAGTCGGTAGTGGCAATACCCAGATTATTGGCTACACGGCAGAACAAGTGGCCATAATCATTACCCAAATCCGCCGCGAGGATCAACCTCAAGGCTGGACTGGACGCACCCCTTACATGGGTCTCGACTCGTTTAGCGAACAACAGGCACATCTCTTCTTTGGACGAGAAAAGCTCGTTGCACACCTTCTTATGCGCATACAGGGAACCAGGTTTCTCTGCATCACAGGCCCATCAGGTAGCGGCAAATCTTCTTTACTGCAAGCGGGTCTCATTCCTAAATTGCGTGCAGGCTCTCTCTCAGGTAGTGACCAGTGGCTATTTGAGACGGTCAGACCTGGCAATCAGCCCTTAGAAAATCTGGCCTTGATGATGGGACGACTCGCCAAATCGCTCTCGGCCGCTGATGATTTCCGCCGGTTTAGCACAACACAACCACTCATACTGCATGCTCAGCTAGAGACACTGCTCAGCCACCAGGTGAATCAACGCGCCGTAATAGTCGTCGATCAATTTGAAGAAATTTTCACGCAGACTAAAGACGAAACGGTACGCTTGACCTTTCTGACGCTTTTGACGAATGCCGTCCAGCACACCGATGGGCGTGTCAGCGTGTTAATAAGCATGCGTTCGGATTTTCTATCGCAGTGTGCCACCTATGCTGATCTACGCCAACTGATCAGTGGTCAGCTTGAACTAGTCGGCGCAATGGAGCCAGAAGAACTGGCGCGTGCCATTGCCATGCCGGCGCTAGAGGTCGGTGTTGAAGTGAAAGCGGATCTGGTTGCCCAAGTCATTAATGATATGCGCGGTGAGCCAGGTGCGTTACCATTAATGCAATTTGCCCTCAAGGATATCTTTGATGCCCAGCACAAACAGACCGGCAAACCAGTTGCCCTGACCCTCCAAGAATATTTGACGCGCGGCGGTATCCAACAGGCGCTTGAGCGGCATGCCAATATACAATTCGCTAAGTTTTCTCCTGAAGAGCAAGGGATTGCCCGCCAGATTTTTATGAGTTTGATTGAAGTCGGACGCGGGACGGTTGATACACGCCGAACAGCGGCATTTAGCGAGCTGTTACCGCTTGGTATAAATGTCAACCAGGTGGAGCATGTAGTGCAGATCCTAGCCAATGCCCGTCTGATTACCACTGATAATTTACCGTCAGAGCAAGCGACATCTGCCGGTATCAACACACGCAATGTCACTATCGCTCATGAAAAATTGATTGAGGCCTGGCCGTGGCTGCAACAACTGGTTCGTGAAAATCGCACGCTTATTGAACTTCAAAATCAGATCAGCGAAGATGCAACGCAATGGATTGAGCACAAGCAAGATGCTGGCTATCTATATACGGGTGCTCGTCTGCAAACGGCAAAAGAGCAACTAGAAACGAATCAATTGACCCTCAGCGCATTGGCACAACAATTGATTGACGCCAGTAATGAAGCTGAAACTAAGAGGCTGCAACAGATCGAAGATGCTCGACAGCATGAAATTGCGCAACAACGTCAGTTAGCTGATGTCCAACGCAATCGGGTGCGCTGGCTAGCCGGGATGGGGCTGGTGGCCTTATTGTTGGCCGCTGCCGCTAGCTGGTTTGGAATCCAGTCTAATCATAATGCAACCGTAGCACAGGCAGCCAGTACAGTCGCCCTGGAACAAAAAGTGATCGCCCAGGCCGCAAGTATGCGTGCGGATCAGAAAGCGCAAGAGGCGCAAGCTGTTGTAACGGCCCAAGCAATCGAAGTGATAAATCGCAGCCATGCGCAGGCTACGGCTGAAGCCGAACGCGCCAGAGCACAACATAATGCCCAAATTGCTCTATCGCGTCAGTTGGCTGCCCAATCGACCAGCGAACTCAACAGTAATCGTTATGAATCAGCTATCTTATTGGCTATTGAATCTGGTCGAGCCACAGATACATTGGAAGCCTTTGCGGCTATACGGGGTGCGATTGCCAACCCCTGGCATATCAGAATGATCTTGCATTCTGTCCTTGCTGCGACGTGGAACCGTGATGAAAGCAAGATTCTGACCAACAGCGACGATGGTACTGCCCGCATCTGGGACGCAGCCAGCGGTGAAGAGTTAGTCACCCTCACCGGTCACACAAATATTGTCCTTGCTGCGACGTGGAACCGTGATGAAAGCAAGATTCTGACTCGCAGCGCCGATGGTACTGCCCGCATCTGGGATGCAGCCAGCGGTGAAGAGTTAGTCAGGCTCACCGGTCACACACAGTCTGTCCTTGCTGCGACGTGGAACCGTGATGAAAGCAAGATTCTGACCAGCAGCGACGATGGTACTGCCCGCATCTGGGACGCAGCCAGCGGTGAAGAGTTAGTCAGGCTCACCGGTCACACACAATCTGTCGATCAGGCGATGTGGAACCGTGATGGAAGCAAGATTCTGACCAGCGGCGCCGATGGTACTGCCCGCATCTGGGATGCAGCCAGCGGTGAAGAGTTAGTCACCCTCACCGGTCACACACATATTGTCCTTGCTGCGACGTGGAACCGTGATGAAAGCAAGATTCTGACCAACGGCGACGATGGTACTGCCCGTATCTGGGATGCAGCCAGCGGTGAAGAGTTAGTCACCCTCACCGGTCACACACGTTTTGTCCTTGCTGCGACGTGGAACCGTGATGAAAGCAAGATTCTGACCAGCGGCGACGATGGTACTGCCCGCATCTGGGACGCAGCCAGCGGTGAAGAGTTAGTCAGGCTCACCGGGCATACACAGTCTGTCCTTGCTGCGACGGGGAACCGTGATGAAAGCAAGATTCTGACCAGCAGCGCCGATGGTACTGCCCGCATCTGGTATGTACGCATTCAAGACTTGATTGATGCTGCTTGTCAGTGGGTGCCGCGCAACATGACTGAAACCGAGTGGGATCTCTATATGGAAGCTCCCTATCGTCCGACCTGCCCTAAAGCGCCAATACCAATTAATAAGATAAAATTACCCCTGCCAAAAAAGGTAATAGTCAGACTACCATAACCAGTTTTAGATTAGCTCATTATCTGCAAAAGGACGAGCTCGGCTACTTGCTCCCGGCTAAAAAAGGAGAGCGACCACTGCCACGGTTGTAGTAGCTTGCTTCCGCGTCGGTGCGCACCCAGCCCATCACGGGTTGGTTCTTCCGCTCAATCTGCACCGACCACCGACTTGCATTGCTTTGTTTGTTCGCAATCATGTATAACGCTTGATCTCGACTTTGTCCAAAATTCTGAAAGTGGAATTTATACCCAGCCGAGAGACAAGTCGTTGGTCAATCTGCCCTGAATCCTTTTCGCCTGTGGGGTCGAAACTTTGATGTTCGAAAAGTATTTCGATGGAATAAGCCTAGAGGAGTATCGATGGCTCTGAACAGAGAATCGTCAAGAGCGGAATTGACAGTGCTAGCCAATTGTGGGTAGCCATAACGGCAAGGGTTCCCACAATCGCGCCTAAGAAGTCATAAGGGCAGGGGTTCAGCGCCGCCAAGAGGACAAAGTTCACCGGAAAGGTGAGAGAGCCACTGACCCAGCTGATGGTGACAATCCGATCTTCCAAAGCGTGCGCATGAGTTGCGGACACTGTGTAAAGGTGCTGTAAAACAACGCCAGATTGCCTATGCGTTTGAGCATTCAAACGCTACTCAAATGATAGGTTTTGGTAGATTTCGTTCAAATGCCTTTGCTATTCCAGATTGAAAGTGTAATAACCAGTTGGCGCATAAGGGTTATGTTCTATGCGTTCACCTTGCATCTGTTGCTGCCAAGAGGTTGCGTATCGACCATTTTGTTGGAGCAATTCCGGATGCGTGCCTGATTCGACAATCTTGCCACCCACCATCACATGAATCATATCGGCGTGCATGGCTGTGGTAAAGCGGTGGGTGATCATAAGCGTGGTGCGCCCGGCCACCAGCGTGCGAAAGCGGGCCATCCATTCGGCTTCCGCCCACGAATCCATGGCGCTGGTCGGCTCGTCGAGGATGACGATGGGCGCTTGGCGCAAAAAGGCGCGCGCCAACGCCACCCGTTGCCACTCACCCCCACTCAATTCGACGCCGCCGAACCATTTCCCCAATACCGTTTCATAGCCTTGCGGCAGACGGGCAATGGGCACATCCGCCGTCGCCGCAACAGCAGCCCGGTGAATTTCGGCCGGGGAGGGTTGCACGGTTACATCTGCCAGGGCGATATTGTCTCGCGCACTCACCTGATAGTAGACTGGCTGTTGAAAGAGCACCGTAATCCGTTGGCGCAATTCAGTTGCGGCAAAGGCGCACAAATCAATGCCATCAAGCGTCACGCGTCCGGCCGTTGGGTCATACAAGCGACAAAGCAGTTTCATGAGGGTGCTTTTGCCTGCGCCATTCTCGCCGACAATCGCCACCATTTGCCCTGCCGGTAGGGTGAGATTGAAGTTTTGCAAGGCGGCTCGTTCACTATGTGAGTAGCGAAAGGTCACGTTGTCAAAGCAGATACCGGTTTGGAGCTGGGTAGGAACTGGGACAGGCTGGATCGGATCCACCAATTGGGGTTGGATGGCCAAGAACTGGAATAGATTCTCCAAGAAGAGCAGATTGCTGTAAATCTGCCCCACGCTTCCCAACAAAGTGCGCATGAGTTGCTGGCCTTGAGTAAAAGCGCTATAGAACAGGGCTAGATTGCCTAACGAAACGACGCCCTGTATCATCCGCCAGACCATCCATGCCATGACTAGCCCACTGAGTATGAGTGCGATGGCGCTCGCAGCAAATTCGCTGAGCGCTGCTTGCCGGGTCAAGTGCAAGCGCTCTGTGCGGAGCCGGGCGCGAATGGTGTGATAGCGCTGCTGGAAATAATCACCCAAGGCAAAGAGCCGAAACTCTGCCACGGCATCGCCGTTGATCATCAACCAATCGTAATAGCTGGCCTGGCGGCGGGCGTTGGTGGTCCGTTGCAACCAGGCATGTTCGCGCAGCGTGTGGCGAGCAATCACGAGCAGGGCGGGCAGGAGGCCGACAATCAACACTAATGGCAGCCACCAGGCAAAGGTGAGCAACACGCCTGTCATTGCCACAAAGGTCAGCCCACTTTGCAGGAGGCTGCCCAGATTCTCCAACAGCGCTATCGGCCGGTTCAAGGCATCAACCTTGGCTTGATGCAGCCGGTCGTAATAAGCTGGCGTTTCATAGAAAGCCAGTTCTAGGGCCAGCGCCTTGCTGTGGATTAGGTCACTCAGATGATCTTGCACCAGTTCGGCTTGAACGGAGCGCACCCATCCGGCGAGCGCGCTCAACGCCTCGCCTGCCAACAGCACTCCCGCCAGCAACAATACCAACAGCACAGGCTGGCGTACCATTGACCAGGTGACAGACATCCCTGTGCTGCGCAAGGCGCTGCTGAGTGCATTTACCAGAGCGCGGGTGAGGTAGACCGTGGCGACCGGTAATAAGCTCTGGAGCAAAAGCAGCAGCATCCAGGCCACTGTCCAGTGTCCGGCTGCGGCCCAAATCAGTTGGCCGGCGCGAGGGATATAGGGCAGTTGGGCGCGCAGTTGTTTGAGTTTGGCGAACAAGCTTATGGTCCTCGTTTTTCATCCACATATCACAAATAACGCTCTACAATCAGTGCGAGAGTGATGGGATGCTGTGTAAAGCCAGCATAGATAGGATGCCACACCTAGCATAAGAGCAACGAGTGGCACTAAGAACTTATCCTGAAAATCGGTTGTGGCTATCCAGACTACACCTACACGAGAGATCGCCACAGAGAATTTTAGGATAGATACTAATAACGGTTGAGATAAGTCAGGGGGTATCCTCTGACCACAAAAATATACCTGCCTACCAAAATGTTTTTACTGAAGCCAAGCAAGTTTTTGCAGCGTCTACTTATCTGTTGGATGGAATAAACCTGTTTTCGCTGTCGTTCTGTTTTGCTCTTGTGATTACCCAAGCCAGCCTGCAGGCCAACGGATGACATTGCTTGCTGCTCTAAAGCTGATAATTTTTGGATGTAAGTGGCGTAGACTCTTTGCCGTAGCAACTTTGGGGGGACGGTATTGTATTTTCGCCAGTAAGGATCATACAACCAAGCTTTAATTCTTTTCAGTGCATGAAAGTGGTAAAAGATCAGTGGTTGGTCATCAACCAGCAGGGATTCTTCCCTTTGTGCGTGCAGACGGTAATTGTCAATGTTCCACAACGCAACATTGGCGCCTTTGTGTTCTAATACGACTACATTTTGAAAGCGACTTGGCCATTCATCTAAATATTTTTGATCGGCAAAACGTCCCTCTTCTCCTCTCCTATAACACCAATCGAGACATTGCTCCCGCCACCGCTGCAAACATGCTAAACCATTCTCATCCCGTCGAAAGGAAAGCCAGCCAACATTGTAAATCCCAACGCTTTCCATGAACTTTAGGCGCAGGGGAAAACGATTCGCAATGATTGCAATCGATTTTGATCCCATTTCCTTAAATAAAGGGGTTGGATCAGCAAAAAAGAAGAGGTCGGCGTCTAAATAGGTAATGAGCGTAACTTCCGACCAATGCTTCAGAATATAGAGTGGCAGGCAGGGTGTACAGGTAAAATAGTATTCGAGCCAGGAACGATTTTGCTTGGCGCGGCGTAGAGGCTCGTCATCGCGTTCAAACGCATCGAGGGTAATGAGCTGAATTCCCGGCAGGTGCAACTGCGTCATAATTGCGTAAGTTTCTGGATCCAAACAGAGCACCCAGAGTCTAAAGTCGGTGTAATACTGGGCAAGTGACTGATATAAGGCCACCCCACGCGTTAAATAGTTTCGATCAAAATAGGTGCAGAAATGATACATGTTACTTACCATCAATTTGAAACAGGAAACCACGATATTGACATGGCTCAGGCGCATGGACGATGGGCGGCCGTTCACCGATAACAAACTCGCGCACCAAGCGTAACCCCAGAGCACTAGCCGTGTTTAAAAAAGTCGTGCGGTTCAAACACCAGCCGAGATATTCTGTATCATAACCGAATGGATACGCGCGTTGAATAAATACATAATCCGGGGCATGAAGAACCGTTGGCAAACGCGTGACAAAGAGGTATGCTTTACAAACCTTTGCCAAATCATGCAGCACGGTCGGCCAATCTTCTGAATAGTGTAAAGACGAACTTGCCATGACAAAATCATATGTTCTCGCCAGACAGGTTGTATCTGTATAAAAGTGCGCGTGGGGAAATAGTTGCGCGCCATATTCAACTAGTACTGGCACATCTTTACAGTGGTATTCTATCGTCACATCTGGTAGCAGCGTCTGCGCCAATCGATAGTAGTGTCCAATCCCGCCCCCCCAATCCAATAACGACAGCTGATCTTTCTGGTGCGCCGCGATGGCCAACGCATAGGCGAATGTCATAATGGTGTTGTGGCTATTGACATTCGTGTTGTTCATCAACGGGGCTTCGTGGGCAATGCCCAGCGGGCCTGTATCCTCTACCAGCGCGACAAAGCGCGGCCACTTCTCTTGGTACACTTTACGGATCGCGTCAATATTCCATCCCTTGACTTCCGGATGTTTGGCCGCATAGCGCCACCCTTCGGGAATGTATTCCCATTCAACTGGCCGATACCCATCCGTCAATTTTTTTGCTACTTGGATCATCACTGGTGGTGTAAACAATTTGACAAATTCTTTGACGGCCACAGATCCTACCATTGAAGCTCCCCATTACGCAGCGGTTGTAGCATCATTTTCTATCTCATGCTCCATCTTCTTTCGCCCTTACGGTGCTGTGAACGCCGATAAGGGCGAAAGAGTCAAACAAGTATAACAAGCACTAAGAGCTATAGGTGCCTACACCATCATTAACGCTTGCTCCGCCAGCTTGGGCGTCATTCAGCGGCACCCGTTCAAACGTGGGTTTCACCCAGGATCGGAGCGCCGGTGTAGACGGGGTGGCGGGCGCAGGTTGGGTCGGCTGCGTCTGGTTGAGGGACAGATTAGATTCTGGTGTTTGCATAAAACCTCCTGAAAAGAAAAAACAGAAAAGAAAAAGATGGATTGTATATTCATCTACTGTTGTGCTTGGGCTGCTTGCAGGATGAATAACACGCCAGTATATGAAACTGCGTAATATGCTCGTGCGCCATAATGCCTTCGTCGCCATCTTGGAGCCAGACATGGGTCGTCAATTTGCCTTGTTCGGGCAAAGTCGCCGCACCATAGTAGAGGGTCGTGCTGACGCCACGCCGGCGCAACATGGCCCACGCTGCGATGCTGAGCGGAAAGCAGACCGCATGGAGATCAAACCGCCGATTGGCAGAAAGGATCGCCATGCGTACGTTTTGGCAAGTGGCGCGACGTGCCTTCCCTTGCAGCTCAGGCTGGCCGGTGGGTCGCTCAAACCACCATACCAACCAGCGAAAGGGCAATCCATACAAGGCTAAACGTGCCAGCATGATGAGGAGCGCTGCCTCGAGCAGCAAGCAGCGGCGCACCATCAATACTTGCCAGAAGCTATGCAGCCTGCGGCGCATGAATCATCACCAGTCCGGCTTTCGCCAACTCGGTTAGTACTTCACCAACATCACGGCGACAGACCGCCTCATCAACGGTGTATTCACGACGCAATTGAGTACAAAGATCAGCCAGCGTAGTCGGCTGTTCGATCAACTGCCAAATGCTTCCGGTAACCAGGGTCAAGCTATAACAAAAGCCGGCCTCGGCGTCGAGCGCTAGGTATTCGTCATGCAACTGGGAGAAGAGTATGGCGCTATTACGTTGGATGATGGTGGCTGAATTCATCTATTAATCTCTCCTTCATTTTGTAGCCTTTTTACATGTTCAATTAACGTTTCGCCTACGGCCGCCATCGTGCGCCAATCGCGTGGCCGCTGTAGGCGGAAGACCGGAACGTGACGGACAAGATCAATCGTCTGTTGCCAATAAACGGCCGGCTGCCCAAGCTCAGCGACAAATTCAGAACGATAGGTAGCGGCATCCATCACCGTCTGCACAGCATGCAGCCCATGCAGTACCTGTATCGCAAATTCTTCACCCCACGTCAACACATAAAGGGCGCGCAGCGGCAGGGGTTGCGCCTGCTTATTTTTTGGTGGTTGAACCATGGGCGCAGGCAGGTGAAATTTATCGACGCACATCTGATCTCGACAAAGCGCCTTATCTTGCCAATCCAACGCCATCAGCGCATCCTGCCAGAGCTTCAACCGGGGGGCAGAATGCCAGACGCGTGGCGGCTGGTCACCGGTTACATCCAACCGACAGAGATCATCACTGACCAATGGGCAGCCTTTGGCAACCAACCACGCCGCAAGGCTCGATTTGCCGCTGCCAGAGGGTGCGCAAAACGCCACTGCACCATCGTCAATCTGCACAACGCTGGCATGCAATGGAAACCAGCCGCGCTGATAGCCTAAAGCACCCCAGGCTGACCCCAACAAGAAGAGCCGCAACTCGGCTGCCGCGGCGCCTACACAAGGTGTCAACACAATCTTATGCCCAGCATAGATGCAGTAATATCCTAGCTTGGGTAAACCGAATGTAAGTTTTTCTCTATCCACGTCCAGCGTGTAGCCGCTACACCCCTCTATTGGTTCGGTTTGTCGGATCAAAACCTCTGCCGCCTGGGTAGTAGGCACAATGGCAAAACTTGACCATTCAGGTAATTCAAGCGAGGAAGAGACGTCTACACCAGCATAACGGTAATGCCATTCGCTCATGGAACAAGCTCCTGCGCTGTCTCGTGCAAAATATTGGCCTCATACCAGAGAATAAAGTGTCCCATCATGAGTCCCTCTAACAGACCCCAGTGATAGGCAACAAACTGGTCTAGATTTTCCCACCCCGTTTGCGGTAAGTTGTCAACCAACCGATGCATGGATGGCAGGTCCAAATAGTGTCGCGCAGTTGCACTCTGGACAAGGCGCGCCAGGTCAGACTGGATGGTGGCACGCTGGGCAAACAATTCCTCGTACCAATCGGCGGCTTGTAGGCCACTTTGGGGATTATGCAACACCGTTGCCGGCAACCGGCCTGTCATAGCCCGCCGGATCAACGAACGCCTCACCCCACCCCGCTGCCATTGTTCTTCGGGCACCGCAAAACAAAACTCCACCAGCCGTTGGTCACTAGTCGGATCGCGCCAGCTAAGGCCAAAACGCGCAGCAGAGGCGGCAGCGTAATCTTGCTCTATACCGTGCAACAAGCTGTCATAACGCAATTGTCGTTGCGCGCCAGCCGTCGGAAACTGATAACTAGCCCATCCCTTCCGGTGCTTGGCCTGAATTAACTGTGGGTGCATGGCTGTTGGCAATGGTTGGGTAGTGAAGAGGGGGCGCAGATCCCCCTTGCGGAGATGGCGTATGGCAGCCTGCAACCGGCTGGGGAAAAGAGGCAACACCCCTTGGCCTAGAAGTGAACGCCCAGCCTTGAGCGGACTTCCGGCCTGCTGACGTGCCACGCACCATGCCTGACCCCAAGCCCGTTGGTGCAGCAAAGCGGGCAAAGCGTTGCTTCCCGACCAACTCACAGTTAGGTTGCCGCTTGCCCCGGTGAGCAAGACGCGCACTTTCTGCGCCTGCGCTTTGGCTTGAATCGCCTCAATCCAGGGGCGATTGCTGACATTTTGAAATGGCCCATACATTGCTGCAAAAAATTGATCGAGATCGGTAAAGAGACTGCGCTCTTCTGTGCGCACCAACTGTAGCTGCAAATTGCGAACCATCTCTGCAATCGCCTGGACAAAGGGGGTTTCATCGCTGTATTTGCTCGGCGGCACCGGGCCATCAAAACCAGGGCGCGGCACTGCGGTATAAGCTGTTAAGGATTCTCCTTGCTCTGCCAACAAGCGTGCTGCCGTCACGGCGACCGAGGAAGAATCCAATCCGCCGCTCATCGAAATGCCGATCGGATAGAGGCTGCGCAACCGACACTGCACGGCCCTGGTGAAAAGCTCGTCAAAGGCTTCCACATACTCCTCATCACGTTGAAAGCGCAGGCGACGCTCTAGATCCAGTTGCCAGAAACAGCGCGTTTCCACACCCGCTTTACTCACCCGCACCCAATGCCCCATCGGCACTTTTTTTAAGTCACGAAAGAGCACACGCCGATGCGGGTCAAACTCCCACCAATTTTCCAGGGCAAGCGTACGAGGAACCCACGGCAGGGCAAACAGTCCACTTGGCATCGTGGCAAAGGCAAATGCAGATGCGCTCTGATAATAGTAAAGCGGACGGTTGCTTAAAGGTCCGCGGGCGAGGAATAATAGTTGCCGGCGACCATCCCACACGGCAAAGGCGTAGTCACCCAGCAGATGTTTGGGTGCCTCCTCTGCCCAACGTTCATAGGCAGCCAGGATCAAGGCTGAATCCGGTAATGTCGCGACCTCCGCAGGATCAATGCGCAATTTGTCGGCCAGTTCAGACCGATTGTCCAAACGAGCGTCACTCACCAAGGCCAGTTGACCATCCATACGGAGGAGTGGCTGGTATTCGTATTGATCTTCCGGCGTAATCACCATTTGGCGTTGCGCCAACCCGACTGCCTCCTGCTGCCAAGTGCCAGATCTGTCCGGCCCATGCGCCGCTAGGCTTGTACTCATCTGGGTAAGCTGTTCTGTGAGAACAGGTTCATTCTTAAAAAAATATAAACCGACAATAGCACTCATAAGATTTCCGTTTGGTCACGCTTCAATGGGCTACGCGTTGCGCACAACGTAGCGCATTGCTTTGCTAGCAGATTGCTTAAACTGTTCCTGTGGCTTCAAGAGATGCGAACAAAGGTTGCGAAAAGAATCAGGTAGAGTTAGTGCTATACTGCGGTTGAAATGGGAACCGGAGTTTTTGACAGCGCTAAAAACTCCGGTTCCCATTCAGAGCGAAGTATAATAGCCAGTAAAATACTTACATTTTTTAATACCTTCGCCAAACCTTGTTTTGGCGGAAATTTCCAGATGTCATTCCTGCGCAGGCAGGAATCTACTCGTGTAACATGAAGATGGATTCCTGCCTGCGCAGGAATGACGGCTCTAATTTCTGAAATTGGC
>DAOUCA010000177.1:0-128940 GCA_034432375.1 Caldilineaceae bacterium | reverse complement strand
GAAACCCCTAGTTTCGGCCAGCGTGCGTCGCACTGACGGAAGCATCTAGCGGACTGGAAGCAGTTGGCGGTCAGTGCGACGCACGCGATCCCGTTGGTCCGCAAAACTCCGGTTCTCATTCTGAACGCAGTATAAGTTAAGAACTCATATTACGTACAGATTCGACACCCCCTCTTTTCCCGACCCCTTCTCCCCGCAACGGGGAGAAGGGGAGAAAAATTTCTTTCTTTGTGTGAGTTTGGCGGCTTCGCCGCCAAACTCACACAAAGTTGACCAATTCCCGCCCCCAGGGGCGGGATTAGGGGGGAAAATTCTTTCCTGCGTAACATGAGTCAAGAAAATAACCAGGCAACGAGCGGAGGCTGAGCTTTGACCGACTTCGACAAGCTCAGCCTACGCGCTAGCAATGCTAGCGCACAAACGATTGTTGGATCTGTTCCGGCGTGCGGAACTTGTACTCGAAGGCTTCGACCGGCGCAATGGGGTGGGCCGCAATGGCCTCTTCGTCAATATCGAGGCCGAGCCCCGGCGCGGTGGGCACACGGATCATGCCGTCAACTTCGGGCACGGCCCCAGGCGCGACTTCATAGCGCCACGCGACATCGTTGGCTTTGTGCTCCAGGAAAATACAGTTCGGAATCGACGCCAGCACATGCACATTGGCCATCTCAACAATCGGCCCAACCGAGCCGTCGTGGGGGGCCACGGTGACGGACTGCGCTTCGGCCATTGCGGCTAGCTTCTTCAGTTCGGTGATGCCGCCGAGCCGCGTCGTTTCCGGCTGGACGATGTCAATCAAATTGCGCGCCAGCAGTTCGGTAAAGGACCATTTGGCGGCAAAGCGTTCGCCGGTCGCCAGTGGAATATTGACCTTGGCGGCGACCTTGGCAAAGGCTTCGATATTCTCCGGCGTCACCGGATCTTCGAGAAAGATCGGGCGATAGGGTTCACAGGCGTTGCCCAGTTGGATGGCGGCACCGGGGGTGAACTCGGCATGACAGTGGACGCCGATCTCCGCTTCGTAGCCAATCGTCTCGCGCAGCCGTTTTAGCACGTCGGCACTTGGCGCGCACTTGAACGCTTTGTAGCCACGGTCGAGCAATGATTTGGCCGCTTCCGGTGTGCTGGCATGACCATAGACGGGAATCGCATCGCGCAATTTACCGCCCAGCAACTCGTAGACCGGCACCCCCAACGCTTTGCCTTTGATGTCCCACAACGCCATATCGATGCCGCTGATGATGCCGCCGCGCACCGCGCCGGTGGCACCGTGGCCATGGAGCAGATCATAGAGACGCAGCCAGAGGCGCTCGATCTCAAAGGGATTTTCGCCGATCAGAAAGTACTTGAGCTCCTCAATGCCTTGAGCAACCAGAAAAGGCCAGCCGCCGCCCTCGCCCACGCCGGTGACACCCCCATCGGTAAAAACTTTGACAAAGAGCCAATTGCGACCGCGCGGTCGCTCCGCCCGCTTGCTCTCATTCGCATTGACGAGATAGGTCTTGATGTCGGTAATAATCATTGCGTCTACCTGTTTCCCTGTCTACAACACATCCTGCACACCGGACCATTCGCGCCAAAGATCGGTATAGCCATCCTTGCCAATTTCATCGCACGCTTTGTGTTTGAAGCGGGCGATGACGGCGTGGCGCACATTGGGTGAACTATTGACGCCGCCGGTATGAAAGATCAGGTTGTGGGCCAGGATCAGATCGCCGGCGTTGGCGGTGACCATCACTGGCTCCTCGGGAAAGTCGAGCTTGGGCATGCCATTGGCGAGCACTTCATGGCCATTCTCTTGGAAGTAGCGGTTGAGCGTGCGATGGGACTTGGGCCAGACGGTAAAATTCCCGCCATTGGGCTCCAGCAGATCGGCCAAATAGATCACAGCAAAGGCGGTAAAGCCACGGTTGTAGTAGCCTTTGGGCATGCCGTTGAGCCCATTGCCGATGCCGTCGAGGTGGCCGCGGTGGACAATATCTTCGCCATTGATCAAATCGGGGAAACGGGGGTAGGGCTTGGCGCGTGTCAACGGTAGCACATTGCCGTTCCCAATCAGCTCTTCGGCCAATCCAAAGACTGGCGTCTTGTGGAAAAGATCAAGAATAACCGGCGCTTCGAGCAATTCGGCACAGAAAAAGGCCGAGCGGTTGTTGGCTAAGTCTTCGCCGCCCAGACCAACATGGCCGATCGAGTGGTTGACGGCGCGCAGCGCGTTGTCGATCATGATTTTGGGCACAACATTGGGGATTTTTAGATAGCCTTCTTCAACAAATTGGCGTTTTTGGGCTTTGGTTAGCATGGGTCTCTCCTTGGTAATTCACTGAAATATACAGACCGTTGGGGACTCTCTGGTGACTCTCTGGGGACTTTGGGATAAATGGAAACAGATGCGCCAAGCCCAGTATACTAAACTTTAGACGCTTTGAAAATGTGTGATTTTTTGCTGGTTTGCGTACTTCTGTTTTGTAAAAGAAGACATGATAGATGAATCGTAGGTCACAGTATAAATGTGACAAAGACTGTATCAACGCGGCGTACACCGAAATTCGTGCATGGCTTGGCAGATTGTCACGCTGCAAGCGTGACCTACCCTTCGATGAACTCAGGACACCGCTCGACCGGTGCTACTGTCAGGACGTATCTGACAGAACACTACGCTGCGGAGCCCACGCCGCGCAGATACGCTTCGATCGCCGCTGTGTAGGCCATCCCCAAATCACCCCCCCGCTGGAGTTGCTGATTTAGCTCCAACAGAACAAAGCCGTGGGCCAACGCCAAGGCACCGCGCAGCGCGCGCAGCGCAGTTGCTTCGCCACTGATTTGGGCCATCAACCCCTGCAAGGGCAATATCATCTCGACCAGCCAAGCTTCGTCTGGCCGTGTCTCACCGACTTGGGCCGTAAACGCAAGCTGGTAACACTGGGGGTGGCGATGAGCAAAGTGGCGGAAGGTTTGCAAGATCGCCAACAGTTGCGTTTGTGGTGCTCCCCCCTGTTGGTTGCCGGCCTCGTGCATGGCAGCGATGAGTTGGGCAATCGTACCGGCGTTGACAGCACGCAATAGTTCCGCTTTGTTGCCAATGTGGCGATAGAGTGAAGGCGCTTTGACCTCTAAGGCAGCGGCTAGCTTGTGCAGCGAGAGCGCCTCGGCTCCTTCCGCGTCGATCATTGCACGCGCCTGCTCGACAATTTGCGCTGGATCGACCTGTCCAGGGTAAGGCATCGGTTAGACCTCATTCAGATGGGTGTGTTTAAAGCGATCACTATACTTCAAGCCATAACCGGCAAAGCGATCCATGCCCGCATGGGCGAGCCAGATCAAGCCAATCGCCAGTAGCCAAGAGGATCCACTGAAATAGCCCAGCCCCAAGAAGAGCAGGATCACGACATAGTTGTGAAAAAGATTGTAGCTGATGGCACCGATCCGTGGGTTGACCAGATAACCGAGCATTGCCAGATCGGGGGCAAGGATCAACGCAGCAAAGAGCCACCAACTATGGTGACCTTGGGCATAGAGGGTAACAGCAGTCGCAAGGACAGTGAGTCCTTCCAAATGCAGTAGCAGCTTAGGGGCGCTCCACGCAGTAGACGCAGTTGCCGTATCCGTAGCAATCGAAACAGTGATCATGTGGGTTCTCCTATCTTGCCAAGACTAATATCGTTAACCTTCAAGGCTAATGATATTAGTCTTTATTCAAAAAGTCAAGTGGATTCGCCCAAAGTCGTAAAAATTTAAGATTATGGGGTAGTAAGATAGAGGGGCTGCAAGGTTGTCAGATCGTCGGCCGTACCGGCAGCCAGGTGCAACGCCGCCAGGCGCGCTAGTTGACCGGCACGTCGCCAACTGCTGACCGGGTCGATGAGAATTACATGGGAGAGTGTGGTCAATTCCTGGCGCAGCGGCGCATCACTCTCCCCGGCCAGCCAGATCTGGGGCGCGCCACGGTTGCGCAGAGCGTCTGCCAGATCGGTTATCGTGCCGCTCTGGTGATCGGCCACGGTCGGACGCCAGAGGAGGGCGTTCCCGCCAAAGAAGACCCAATTGTAACGGCCACGCCCTGCCTGGATCAGCGCGCAGAGTTGCGCATCCGGTGCGCTTTGTCGCAGGAGATCGAGCCAAGGGGCGGCAGTTATGGAGAGGGTCGGCAGGCCGACTACCAAGGGGGGCGTTGGCAATCCGACCCCGATACCTTTTGCTGTGCTGATCCCAATGCGCACACCCGTAAAGCTGCCTGGCCCGGTGGTCACCGCCAAAGCCGTCAGTTCGCGCGGGGTCAAGCCCAATTGGGTCAAAAGCTGCTGCGCGGTCACCAACAGATCCTGGGTCTGGCGACGGCGGGCCTCCCAGGTATACTCGGCAAGCAGGCGGTCAACTGTGAGGTCGTATAGGGCCAGGGAGGCGGTTGTGGTGGCAGTGTCGAGCGCAAGTAGCAAGGATCGGTCTCCTAGGTACATCGAATGGGTCTTATCGGCATTGCATTCACCAATGCCACCGCTTTGCGAAGGATAAAATAATCGACTTCACACTCGTAGGGGCACGATATATCGTGCCCCTACGAGTGTGAAGTATAGCATTGTCATGGAACTTGTGCAGATCTTGTACCCAGGCATATCCACTGCAATACCCACTATGCAACCAGTCAAGAACAATCATGCCATGGATGGTTAGCGGATTACATTGCGCAGCACATCGCGCGCCGCTTCTAGCATTCGATCCAGATCCTCATCGCTGTGTACGGTCGAGAGATAGATCTTTTCAAAGGGAGAGATGAAGAAGCCGCGGCGGATCATCTCGACGCCAAAGGTGTAGGCTTTGGCTCGATTGGCGTAGAGCATCGATTCGTAATTGAGGATCTCCTTCGTTTCAGTGAATAAGACCTGGAGCACCGGCCCTTCGCCGCCAACCTGCAGCGGGATCGAGAACTCCTCGCCCATTGCCGTAATCTCGCGCGTGATGCGATCGCCCATCGCAAAGAGCCGTTCGTAGGTGCCCGGTTTGCGTAATTCATTGAGGGTGGCCAGACCGGCGGCCGCGGAAAAGGGATTGCCATTGAAGGTGCCCGAAGCGATAATGCTCTGTGGATCGGCGGGATAGGACTTGCGTCGTGGGTTGGCCGTCTCCAACAGATCGGCCCGCCCACAGATCGCGGCGCTGGGATAACCACCGCTGATCGTCTTGCCGTAGGTTGCCAGATCGGGTACGACCCCATAGCGCTCCTGCGCGCCACCCCACGCCATGCGAAAGCCGGTCACCACTTCGTCAAAGATCAGCACGATGCCCCGTTTCTGCGTCTCTGCGCGCAATGTTTCAAAAAAGCCAGGGCGAGGCAGGATACAGCGTTGCAGTGGCTCCACAACCACCGCCGCCAACTCATCGGCGTAGGCGGCAATGAGCTCGGCTGCCTCGCCGGCGGCGTTAAAGGGGGAGACGAGCACGTCGCGGCCATAGGCGCTGGGCAGGCCGGCGCTATCGGCGGTGGCGTGGGGATAATCGCTGGGGGTGGGTGGGCGCGCGCCAAAGAGCAGCGCGTCGCTGACACCATGCCAACCCCCTTCAAAGCGCAGGATCTTTTCGCGCCCAGTAAAGGCGCGCGCCATGCGTACAGCATAGGAGACCGCTTCTGAGCCGGTACTGACAAAGCGAATCTTCTCGCCACAAGGGGCCGCTTCAACAATCTGCTCGGCCAACTCAATAATCGGTTGGTTTAGGGTCAGGAACGTGGTGCCCTTGCGCATTTGCTGCTGGGCGGCTTCGACCACCGCGGGGTGGCAATGACCCAGGATCATCGGGCCACTGCCCATGAGAAAGTCCACATACTCCTTGCCGTCGCTATCAATCATCTTGGTGCCCTGGGCACTGGCAAAGACCATCTCCACATCGGCAGGCAGGTGAAAGGCACCGAGCGTACCACCGGAAAAATATTGTGCGGCTTTGGCCAAGTAGGCTTGTTGATTCATCGTGATGCTCCGATCGCTGTTTATTGATTTGGGGTAACGATTCAGCCATCTTCCTATGGACCGCCTGTCATTCTGTAAGAATCTTCCAGGTTGGAGTACTTGGAGACGCTTGTAGAGAGACAGGTTTACTAAACTTGGATGGCTGAATCGTTACGATTTAGGTTCATTGCTAGAGGCGGACGGGTTCTACAAAATTGCCGAGAAGCGTAGCATTGATCCCCTGCTGTGTCAACGGCAGCAAATTTTGCTCGTTTGACAAAGGCTGCTGCCAAACCGATAATTTGGCCTACATGTGCGGTGGGGATGCTAAGATTTTCGTAGGGGCACGGTATACCGTGCCCCTACGAAAATCTTAGCATCCTGGAGAGCCATCATTTCATACGATTATTGACGAGGAGACGAGGAGGAGAGACCATGTATATCGGATCACAATTTGGTGCCCAAACCGATGAAGAGATGCAGGTGCTGGCCCAACTAGGCATTCAGCACGTCGATCAAACACCAACGGAACCCTGGCAGAATTGGACGACCGCCATGTTGGTGGAGATGAAAGAGCGCTGGGCCAACCATGGCATCAGCATGGAGATGATTCACATCCCGTTGAGCGCACGCGGTGCCTATAAAGACGAAGCGGGCGCGATCTTTCGCAAACCGACCGACGCGCGCGATCGGCAGATCGACTGGGTGAAAGAGACGATCCGCATGGCCGGCGAGGCCGGCATCCGCGGCTTGAATTACAACATCACGATCCTCGGTCACCTACGCACCCCATCGAAGACGGGGCGGGGTGGCGCAAAATTGTCGACGTTTGAGTTGGATAAATTGGATCAGACCCTCGGCGAATTTGAAGATGGCCCAGCCGACGAAGAGGAGATGTGGGCACGCATCGACCATTGGCTGCGCGAGGTGATCCCTGTCGCCGAGGAGTACAAAGTACAGATGGCCTGTCATCCCTCCGATCCAGGGATTGGCGTCGGCAACACCTACCGTGGCGTGGCGCGGCCGATGGGCATGGTCGAAGGCTTTAAGAAGTTCATCGATCTCTACGATAGCCCCTACAACGGCTTGAATTTCTGTCAGGGTTGCATGTCCGAGGCGCTGGCGAATCCTGCCGAAGAGATCTTCGATGTGATCCGCTACTTTGGCGAGCGCAAGAAGATCTTCAACGTGCATTTTCGCAACATCAAAGGCGGACTGGGTAACTTTGTTGAGGTCTTCCCCGATGAAGGGGATATCAACATGATCCGCGCGCTAAAGGTCTACCAGGATGTCGGCTACGAGTACATGATCATGCCCGACCATGTGCCGGGAATCAGCGGACCCGAGCCGCGCAAGGTGGCTTTTGCTTATACCTTTGGCTATATTCACGCCGCGTTGCAAGCGGTGGAGGAGTTGTCTCGGGGATGAGAGGAAATGAGGCCATAAACGATTAATCAACCGCAACTGGATCAAGAGATCTGCGTCATCGGCATACAGATCTCTTGATCAATTCCAATGCAACACCGCTACGCCATAACGCATGGTATAATCAGTCAGGATGTTGAAGAGTACGGTAAGAGTTCGAAAAAGGAAGCGATGCCATGCCGCTAACTGTTGAAATTACGCCCGAACTTGAAGGAGAGATCCGCCAAGCCGCCGCGCATGAAGGGCTATCACTCGATACCTTCATTTTAGAAAGTATTGCAGACCGTTTACGCCGCCCAAAGCCCATTCCAGGGAAACACTTTGCTGGACGCGAATCGGAACTGCTGCAAGCGATCAACCACAGTATGGCGCACATTGACTGGCAACGCTATCGAACATTGATCGATAAACGTCAAGCAGAAACGTTGACGGCTGATGAGCACTCTACGTTGATTGCGTTAGGCGATGAAGTCGAAGAAGCAAATGGTAAGCGGATTGAACTGCTGCTCGAATTAGCGCAACTACGCCATACCACACTCCCTGTACTCATGAAGACGCTTGACATTAAGCCAATCGATCATGGCTAGAATGCCAGTACAAGCAGGACTGAGAGGTGCGGTAAAAGCGCGCGCTCATTCCTGTTGTGAATATTGCCTCTCGCAAGAAGAATTTTCGCCAGACACATTTTCGATTGATCACATACCTCCCATTGCAAAAGGCGGAGCGGGCACGTCGGATAACCTTGCTAATGCGGGTCAACAATGCAACAACCATAAGTATGCCAGCACAGAGGCTATCGATCCACTGACAGGTGAAGTCGTGCCACTGTATCATCCGCGGCAGGATCGATGGTCGGACCATTTTGCTTGGAATGAAGACGCAACGCAGATTATCGGGATATCCGCAACGGGCCGGGCAACGGTAATAAAGTTGCATCTGAACCGCACAGGGGTCGTCAATCTACGACGCTTGTTACGCACACAAGGTCTTCATCCGCTTGGTGACCAGGAACGGCGGCGTGGCCACCAGTAAATTCTCAGTCAAAAAACTCACCTGTGATGATTTTATCACATCGGATTGGAGAGAAACAGCATGAAGGTTATAATTACAGGTGCCTGTGGCTTCATTGGGCGCAATCTGATTCGCGAGTTAGAAGCGAATCACGAGTTGCGCCTGCTTGACCAGACCCTCCCTGCGGAGGCAACTGTCTTTGCCGGTGCCACCCGCACGGCGATTCCGCTGGAGAGCGACTGGCCTTTTATCCAGGCCGACATCACTGATGCGGCGGCGATGCGCGAGGCGATGGCAGGGATGGATGCGGTGATCCATCTGGCTGGCGAGCCGCGTGGTCTGCCCGAAATCGGCGTGGAGACCTTCCGCGCCAACGCATTGGGCACCTTTGTCGCCATCGATGCCGCGCACGCGGTAGGAATCCGGCGCTTCTTCTGTGCCTCCAGCATCAACGCCTACGGCACCTTCTTCTGGCGGCTTAGCGGCAAACCGGTTCCCTATACCAAGCTGCCGCTCGATGAAAGCTTTCCCCCGATTCCCGAAGATCCCTACAGCCTGAGCAAGCTCGTCAACGAAGAGAGCTGCGCCGCCTACCACCGCGCCTATGGGATGACGACCGCGGCCTTTCGCTTTGCCGGCGTCTGGTCGCACGAACGGTACGAAAAAGCGCTGGTCGATGGGCTGGCGCCGACGACCGCCTGGTCCGATGATCTCTATCAGTGGGTGCATGTCGCCGATGTGGTGACTGGCCTGCGCCAGGCGCTTGAAACGGTTGATCTACCCGGCTTTGGCGTCTACACCTTGGGCGCGGGCGATACACGCTGCCCCGAGCCGACGATGGAACTGCTTCAGCGATTGCGTCCTGATCTGGCGGCGACAGTTGCGCCGTCGCTCGTCGGGCGGGCACCATTGCTCTCGATCAACCATGCACAACAGAGCTTTGGCTATGCGCCGGCCTATCGGCTGGGCGCGTAGGGGGCCATGGTTGTGCCTACCGATACCGGTCCGCTTGAAGCGTAAACATCTCGGCATACTGCCCACCAAGCGCCATCAGTTCCTCATGCGTACCTTCCTCGATCAACTGCCCATTGCCTAAGACCAGAATCTTTTGGGCCATGCGAACAGTCGAAAAGCGGTGTGAGATAAAGAGGGTGGTCTTATTGGCTGTCAGCTCAGCAAAACGTTTGTAGACATCGTATTCAGCTTTGGCATCCAACGCCGCCGTCGGCTCGTCTAGGATCAACAGATGGGCGTCACGCATAAAGGCCCGGCTCAACGCCAGCTTTTGCCACTCACCACCGGAGAGCTCAACGCTATTTTCAAAAGTCTTGCCCAACATCGTCGCGTAGCCATTCGGCAACGTCTCGATGGTGGGCACTGCTCCACCTTTTGCCGCAGCTTGCTGTACCTGTGTCATGTCGTCGAGTTGGTCCAACTGGCCAAAGCCGATATTTTCCTGTACGGTCAACTGATAGCGCACAAAATCCTGAAAAATAACACCGATGGTGCGCTGAAGCTCTGTCGGATCGTAGTCGCGCAAATCTTGTCCATTCCACAGGATCGCTCCTGCAGTCGGATCATAGTAGCGCGCCAAAAGCTTGACCAGGGTTGTTTTACCCGCCCCATTGTCACCGACTAGCGCCACATTTGTACCGGGACGAATGACAAATGAAAGATTGCGGAGGATCAGATGGTCCGAGCCCGGATAGTGAAACGAAACGTTGCAGAATTCAATGCCTTGCGCATCTAGAGGAGGTGACCGCGGCGGTTCAAGGGTTTCCTGCCCACTGCGGGTTAAGGCACCTTCAACCGCCGTGGGCGCCAGATCCAGCAGGGCAAAGAAGTTGCCGACAAAGAGCATATTTTCATAGAAGATCCCGCCGCGCAGAAAGAGGCCTCCCAAGTCGGCCCGCACGCGCTCGACCGCTTGGATGGCCAATGTCAGCTCGCCAATCGTGATCTGCCCCAACACGGCCTGCACAATGGCCAGTACCCAGACTGCACCGGCCCCTAGCGCGGAGAATATTAGATAGATACTGCTCTTGCGTTCCCGCGCAAAGATCAGTGCCTGCGTTTCCACAAAAAAGGTCTGCCAGTAGTGTCGGAAGTGTGCCAGGAAGCGCTGCTGTAGCCCAAAGAGACGTACTTCTTTGACGGCGTCACGAGAGGCTAACAAGTTCGACAGGTAGTCGGCCATGCGACGGGCGGGGGTATTGCGGTTGAGCAGGCTAAAGAAGGTGACCGCATACTGACCGCTCACAATCAGTTGTGGGACAGAGACCAGCACCATCAACGGGCCTGCCAGCGGATGGAGTCGCGTCACCAATCCCAACGTCGCCGTCAACGAAAGTACCTGTCCAATCGAATCGATAGTTACCTTGGCCAGATTCATTGTTCGGGCTAACTCATTGTGTGCGCGGTCTAATTGATCGAAAAATTCGGATGACTCATAGAAGGCAATGTCCAACTGCGCCGCTTTCTGGAGCAGCAGATAGCGGGCATGGTGTTCGACGCGGAAGCGGAGAATCTCTTCCACCGCATTGGCTACCCGTTGTCCCACTTCGCCTAGGATCAACGCACCCACCAGCGCGCCAACGGGCCAAAGGAGTCCCGACCAGGCGATAGACAGGCCCGGCACTTGGGCTTTGATCAGCACAAGAACGCGGTCAATGATCATCTGCGTTAGCCAAATCCGCGCCGGAGTGGCCAGGGCACTTAGGCTGGAGAGCAGAATGGCCCAGAAGGCGTAGCGCGGGCTAGCCGCCCAAATCAAGTGGAGAACCCGCGGATAGTAGCCCAGGAGCTGACGTGCAGTTCGCCACTGTTCCTTCATTAGAGGCCCCTGTTTTGGGAGTCAATTCTTCGGTCGCACACGTATGTGGAGAAACTAACTTATGTAGGCCAGTAGACAGTAGACAGCGGTCGTTTTACTCTCTCGCCGCTCCACCGTCCTACTGTCCCACTGCTATCTAAACCCTACGCCCCACCCTCATCATACCCCGTCAACGGGCGATACCAGATGTTGCGGAAGCGCACGAGGTCACCATGATCCTGGAGCGCCAACGGCCCTTCTTCAGGGTGGGGCACATAGGCGTAGACATCGCGATGACCGGTAGGGCCGATCAATTCCTGGTCGAGGTGGAGCAGCACACCGTTGAGGAAGACGGTTACTGACGCTGGGCGGGTGAGCTTGTCACCCTCGAAGCGTGGCCCCTTCCAGATGATATCATAGCTTTGCCATTCGCCTGGTTGGCGACAGGCGTTGACCAAGGGCGGATATTCGCCGTAGATCGCGCCGGTGGTGCCGTCGGCATAGGTGGGGTTGTCATAGCAATCAAGCACCTGGATCTCATAGCGCCCCATAAGAAAGACGCCGCTGTTGCCGCGCCCTTGGGAGTCGCCTTTCACCGCCGCCGGCGCGGCCCACTCGAGATGCAATTGGCAATCGCCAAAGTGAGTTTTACTCTCAATGTCCCCTGTGCGGGGGACCACTTCCATGTAGCCATTCTCCACCTTCCAGCCGACATCACCGCCTTTGCGGGCTACCCAACCAGAGAGATCGGTGCCATCAAAGAGCATCACCGCGTCAGACGGTGGCTGGTGATTGGCCGCGCCGGGTGTCACAATGCGCGGGCGCGGGCGTGCTTTATCATGGACGAGATATTGGGAACCGGGGATTTGGGGGGTATCGGAATAGCCAGGTCGATCCTGTGTCATGAGCTTTCACCTTTCTGCTCTGATCCTGTTACGTGCAATGGATAAGGGGAACTCGATTGGGAAATGATAGTCGCCCAATCCCGGATGATTGTGCAACAGAGTGAAAAATTTTTCAACTTTCCCCAAGGGGCATGGCCTGCCCCAAAGCGTATAAGCTACAGTGCTGCCGTGCCTGGCCGATCGATACCTGGTAAAACTGTACCATCGACGGGTGACGAAACTACTCCGTCGGCGGAATCTGCCGTGATGGTTTCTGTGTACAGTTACAGATACACCCCTGCGCAACGGCAATTTGCGCTCGCCCTACCGCACAGGCTCTCCCCATGATCAATTGTCGGTAGACAGTTGTCATACCAATGGAGGTACGAATACATCATGATCCGCAAACAATTTATCACCGATAATGAGCGTAAGATCGTACAAGTGACCTTTACAATCCCCAGTTGTAAATGGTCTAACACGATCCATTGGGTGGGCGATTTTAATCACTGGAACCACTTCACCCATCCATTTCAACGGGATCACAATGGCGATCGGTCGATCACCTTGGAAATGACAATCGACCAGATCTATCAGTTCCGTTATCTGTGTGACGGGCGGGAATGGATGAATGACAGCAGCGCAGATGGCTACGTGCCCAATCGTCTCGGCAGCGAGAATTGTCTATTGGTTACCAAAGCCGACTTTAAACCACACACAGATGAACTTTAGTGGACGGCTTCAGCGATGTTCAGCCAGGCTTGAACAACGATCAACTTGTCTGCTGCAACGCCGGATCGAGCGCATCACGCAGCCCATCACCGAGCAGATAGATCGACAGCGTCGTCAAAAAGATAAAGATGCCCGGTGTGAGCACGAGCCATGGCGCGTCGGTAAAGTTGCCGAGCGAACCCTGCATCATGTTGCCCCAACTAGGCAGGGGCGGCCCGATCCCCACACCAAGATAGCTAAGCCCAGCTTCGGCAATAATCGCACCGGCAATGTTAAAGACCGCCGAGACAATGATAATCGAGGAGACATTGGGCAAAATGTGTTTGAACATAATGCCCCATGCCGACGTGCCGATGGCGCGGCTAGCGGTGACATAATCACGTTCGCGCACCGAAAAGATCTGGCCCCGAATCAACCGCGAGAGCCCCATCCAGCTAAAGACGCCAATCAGGATCGCCAACCCTTCTGGTCCGGGTTGGAAGATGCGGGCGAGAATGATCAGCAGAAAGAGCAGGGGAATACTACCCAGCGTCATGATAATTGCGTTGACAATGTCATCGATAAAGGTGGTCGCATAGTAGCCGCTGATCAGCCCCATCAAGACCCCCAAGGTCATCGAAACGCCGGCGACCCAAACGCCAATTCGCAACGAGATGCGTCCGCCATAGACGCCGCGGGTTAACACATCGCGCCCGGCATCATCGGTACCCATCCAGTGGCAATTGCCCACCCCCGCCGAAAAGCAATGGCCTATCCCTGTGGCCGAACTTGCCAGAATGCCGCCCCATTGGCCCCAATCGCAATGGGCGTTGCTCTGGCAACTTTGGGTAAAGGCTTGAAATTGGGGCCAAGCGTCATTCGCCCAGGTGGGTGGCGTGTTGCGGTGTAATAGATCCGTAGAAGTTGGACTAAAACCCAATAGATGGCTGCCAAGCCAGGGCGCACCCAGTGAAATTGCCACCATGAACGTGAGCAATCCCAGTGCAAATAGGGTGATCTTATCCTGCGCAAATTTGCGCCAGACAATTCCCCAATAGCTCTGAACAGCCACGGCCAATTTCGCATCTTCTCTGCGGTTACGGTGCGTTGCGATCAGTACATCTTCGGCCATTCTTGCGTACCTCACAGGAGCAAAGCCCAACTTGTGGTCAACCCCGAGAACTGACACGAGACGCCGGTTGAGTAGGCATTTTTTGCCGTATCGAAACCAGCATCTTGTGTCAGTTCTTCCTACCCGACATTTTTCTCATAGCTAACGCGCGGGTCAACCACACCGTACAAAATATCGACGAGCAGCAACCCCAAGATGCCCAAGAAGGAGCTGATGACAAAGAGCGCCATCATGAGTGGGTAATCGCGGCTGTTGATCGCATCAATGGTCAACCGCCCCATGCCGGGCCAGGAAAAGACAATTTCAAAGAGCACCGAGCCAGAGAGCACCAGCAGAAAAATGCCACCGAGCCCTGTCACAAAGGGCATTAACGCATTGCGCAGGACGTGGCGGATGATCACCATCTTGGGCGCAAGCCCCTTGGCGTGGGCCGTGCGCACATAATCCTGGCTCAAGACATCGAGCATCTCAAAGCGTAGAATTCGCGAGAAGCCGATCCACCCACCAATCGCGCTAACCGTTGCCGGCAGGATGAGATGATGGAAGCGATCCCAGAAGGAACCATCGCCAATCGTCTGCATCCCCCCCAGGGGTACCAGCCCAAAGTAGCCGCCAAGCACAATCAACAGCAGCAGGCCAATCCACCATTCGGGCACGGTGTTGAGCAGCACCGTCGTGACTCGCACGGCATTGTCGGGCCACCGCCCCCGATAGAGCGCCGAGATGATCCCCAACGGCACGCCGATTAGCACACTAAGCAGCAGGCTGGAGAAGGCGAGCAAAAAGGTGGCAGGGATCCGCTCCAGAATGAGCCCGAGCACCGGTTGCCCTTGATAGTGAAACGAGCGGCCAAAGTCCAGCCGAATAATGCCGTGGACACAGGCGGTTGGGTCGTTGAGACAGCGCCCACTGCGCCAAGCTGGCGTCGCCGGCAGCCAATCTTCGCCAAAAGCCCAGGCCATATATTGTGCCGGCACAGAGCGATCGATGCCATAGAGCCGTTCGAGGTGGTTGACATCCGCTTGCGACTTTTTCGGGTCGTCATCCAAAAATTGGAGCGGTCCCCCCGGTGCGAGTTGATAGACGGTAAAGCCAATGATCGTGGCCACCCACATGAGCAGGATCGATTGAAGACCACGGCGGATGATGTAGCGGGTCATGATATAGTCCAGTGACAAGATGGCAAGGTGACGGGATGACAAGAAGGACGGGATGACAAGGTGACAAGGTGATACTGTTGGTTAATTCGACAAGGTAGCGGACCCTGAGTTTGTCGAAGGGGAAGCGGCTCCCCCTTCGGCAAGCTCAGCCGTCGCCTCGATGATTTCGCCAACAGAAGGACAAGATAATCACATCTCATCTTGTCCTTCTGTCATCTTGTCCTTCTGTCATCTTGTCGTCCCGTCATCCTCTCCTTCTGTCAAACGCTACTGTGTCGCCTCGATATACCAATCTTCCGAATTCCAACCAATGCCAAGGGCGGTCGGTGCGATGCCTTGGATCCGTTTGTTCTGACCACTCCACGCCTTTTGGTAGAAGAGGAAGATGTAGGGTTCGTCGGCGGCAATGATCTGTTGGACTTCGCCATATTTCTCCTTGCGGGTGGCGGTGTCGTAGGTTGCGCCCCCCTCTTGGAAGAGTTGCTCGACATCTTTGTTGATATAGGCACCCGAATTCAAATCCGGGATGCTTGCTTCCGAGAAGATGGTGTACATGATGTGCGGCTCAATCGTGGCCGCCCAGCCACCGATGTACATGTCCCAATCCGGTGAATCGGCATGAATCGCATCGAGGAAGCTCGACCACTCTAAGGCCTGAATATCAACTTTTACGCCGATTTTGCTCAGATAATCTTGCACCGTAACGGCGATCAGTTCGCGCACCTTGCTGGTATTGGGGCCATAGATGAGCTTGAGTTCCAACTGTTTGCCATCCTTGTCGACCATCTGACCATCTTTGAGTGTATAGCCGGCTTGGGCAAAGGCATCGGTCGCTTTTTGCACATCGTAGTCATAGCAGGGCACATCTGGGTTATAGACCCAGGAAGTCTCTGGGAAAATCGAGCAGAGGCGTTTGGCCTGGCCAAGCATCACCTGATCGGTAAGCAACTGCTTATCGATGGCATAGGAGAGACCGTGACGCACGTTGGCATCGCTGGTTGCAAAGCCATCGCGCATATTCAGACCAATGTAGCTCCAACGGGCAGCGGCGGGCCACCATTCATAGACATTGATATTGGGCAGCGTGCGGGCTTCGTCCAATTTTTCCGGCGTGATATCCCCCGTGTCACTTTCGCCGCTCTTCATCTTCTGGTAGGCCACATCCTGATCGGGCACAATCTCGATCGTATACTTGCTGATATTCGGCGCACCGTGATACCAGTAGTTGTCGTTGGCCTCAAAGGTAGCATATTGATCGCGTTTCCATTCTACCAACTTGTAGGGGCCAGAGATGACGGTAGGGCTGTTGATCTCTGAATTTTTTTCCGGATCTTGCCAATCCAAGGTTTCCCAAATATGCTTGGGCAATGGCGTAATCAAGCCAGACATCTGACCCAAGGCGGGAGCATAGACTTCTTTGATGGTGATCTGGAGCGTATATTCATCAACGGCGGTATAGCTGTCGATAAAATCGAGCTGCGAAAGATAGGGGAACCCATTGTCGGGATTCTTGACCTGATCATAGGTCCACTGGAAATCTTCGGCCGTGATTGGTTGGCCGTCGCTCCACAGCATGTCATGGCGCAGATGGAAGGTAAAGGTGAGACCATCCTCTGCAATCTCATAACTTTCGGCCATGTTGGGAATATACTCCAGTGAATTCTCATCAAGCCGCAAGAGACCGCCGGCCCAAACCATCGCTTGGTAGCCGCTGGAGGCCGTGTCGGTGGTCAGATAGGGGTGAAAGCTGACGGCATCGGAGGTGGAGACATCATGGTATTCGCCACCAGAATGATCACGCGGGGTGGTGACATCTTCGTCGCTGGTGACGGTTACCCCCTTTTTCTCCGTGGCCTGTGAGGATCCCGCCTGTTGTACAGTTGCATTGTTGGCTTGGGACTGATCCGCGGTTGCGGTTGGCGCGGGCGCGGCGGTTGCAGCCACGGCTTGGCCTCCGGTGGCGGTTGTCTCACTCGGTTGAGCACAGCCATAAGCCACGGCGACTACAAGCAGCAAGGAGCCAATAAAGATTAAATAGGTGCGCGTTGATTTGCTCATAAAGTTCTCTTCCTATCTTCCCTTCGACGGGCGACAAAATGGTAGATATCGAACATGCCGATATATTGTCTACTCAGTCAGCGAACTGTGCAACTCCAGATTGACGTGCGATACTTATCGTAATGAGCTGATTGACTGACAGATCGCCGGTTACTGCCACAGTGACACCGGAGAGCACAGAGAAAAATAGATCTCCTTCTCTGTGTCCTCTGTTGTGCCCTCTGTTGTGTCCTCTGGGCCTTGGATTAGCTTTGTCAGTTAATCAGAGTAAAAGAATGATTACCAGTAGTTTATACACAATTTGCTCCGAAAAGATCAGGCAATGGCATAGCGTGCATCTCCTTCTTTCGGGTTGCCCGCAACCTGGTCGATCGACTACTTTGCGGCCATTTACTTCGCCCCAGCCGCTTCCAGCAACTCGATCATTGCCGTGTAGCCCCGCTGCCGCGCATGGGCTAATGGCGTTACCCCTTGCCCGTCGGCCAAATTTACATCCGCGCCAGCTTCGATCAGCAAGCGGACCACTTCAGTGCGTTCGGCCCCTCCATCACCCAAGATAATCGCCTCTAGCAAGGCCGTCCACCCCAAGTTGTTGATGTGGTCAATATCGACATCGGTCTGGTTGAGCAGTTCTGCCACCACGGCGACCGGACCGCGCTCGGCCGCCGGGATCAGCGCGGTGCCGCCGAAGCGGTTGGTGAGCTTGGGATTGGCACCGGCGTCAATCGTCAATTGGAGGATCGCCAACAAGCCTTCTGCACCAGCATAGAGAAAAGGATTGTCCTGGCGATTGTCTTGAATGTCGATATCAGCCCCGGCATCAATCAACGCCTGGACCGTCTCCACCTGGTTGCCGTGGGTGGCCGCCATCACAGGGGTGCGTCCTTGCGCATCGCGGCTGTTGATCTCCGCCCCGGCGGCGAGCAATTGCAACACGGTTGATGTATCGCCTTGTTCGGCTGCTTGAATTAGCATTTCATTCATCGTTTGTTGATCCATTGGTTGATTGCTGGTGGGCGGTGGGCTGGCAACGGTTGGGCGTGCGGTTGCCGCTGCTTGCACTGTGGCTGATGGTGGCATAGCAGTCTGGCAGGCGCTCAGCATGATGCCAACGGTCAACAGCAGAAAGAGTGGTCGGTAGCGCTGTTTATCCATGCCGATAATGATAGCGCACACGGTATGATAGTACCAATACAAAAAGTCACCCACTTATAGACAAGTTCTCTTGCCCATAAACGAGTGACTCTGCAGAAAATGCGTTGTGGTAAAACCAGACGGTAAAAGTGAGCCCCCTGGGACTCGAACCCAGAACCCACGGCTTAAAAGGCCGTTGCTCTGCCAATTGAGCTAGGAGCCCACAGCGCTGTCTACTATAGCATAGAGTGGTGGGATTGCCGCTCAAGTCCTGAATTGTAACCATTATCCGATTGTAAAAAGACATTGCTGTAGATCGCAGATATTTTTATCCGAAAATTCTACCGCATTTAGTTGTTAAAGAACTATACTGCACTTTCCCCAGGGCGTCAAGCGCTTTTACTGGCGACCCGCCAACAACAGCCCCATTTGCTTCTCTATCCGCGCCAGCCGGCTGTCTATGCGTTCTAGAATGCCGTCTTCGTCATCCCCTAGCGAACTGACGCCAGCCGTTACCCGTACATAGTCAGTGATTACACCACTTACCCATTCACCCTTTTTGTTGGGGCTGGGCGTGTTTTCCTCAATGGCTGCAACAGCCTCCGGTGTGAGATTTAGTACAGTGCGTACGTTTGCCATGTAGCCGAACCTTTTATACTAATGTCTTCTTGCTTATCTATTTTTGTATCATACCACAAAACCTATAATTTTGCAAATTTTTAGTACACAAACCAATTTGTTTCAGTGCATAACATGTGCTAAAATAATGCAATATAACTCAGCTTATATTGCATTATGAATGGAGGGGCTTGCACCATGACAGAAGCGTTAACTATGACGACCGCAACGATCATCGACAACGCCGGCAATGATAGCCAACTGATAGAACTGTTCATTGCCACGAAGCGTAGCGTTCACACGAAGACCCAATACCGACATAGCGTTGGTATGCTGTGTGAGTTCGTAGGTAAACCGCTACAGGCGATTACGCTGCAAGACGCTGTAGATTACCATGAATGGCTGAAAGCGAAATACAGCAGCATATACAGCGTCAAGCTCCATGTGAACGTTGCCAAAGCGCTGCTGGGGTTTGCGCTCAGTGTCAACTACGTGCGATCCAACGTGTTCGCTGCCATCAAGCCAGATTCGCCAGCCGAGGTAACGCACAAACGGATATTGACCGAGGAACAAGTATTGAAGCTCTGTGACGCGCCGCAGCGTGAACGCGATCGATTGCTGCTTCGTTTGATCTACGCTGCCGGTTTGAGGGTAGCAGAAGCATGTAACCTGTGTTGGGGTGACCTGCTTGACAATGGTGTTCTGCACATTCGGTCTGGTAAGGGACAAAAGGATCGCTTTGTGACACTGTCCGAGGGGATGCTCGAGCGGTTGGGGGTGTTTCGCCGTGGCGCGGATGTCGACGCGCCGATCTTCGTTAGTCAGAAGGGTGGCGCGCTGGCCGCAAGCCAGGTACACCGCATTGTCAAAATCGCAGCCGCTCGTGCTGGTGTTAGTGCCGATGCCTCTGCGCACTGGTTGCGCCACAGCCACGCCAGCCACGCGCTGGACCGTGGGGCGAGTCTGGTCACCGTGCGCGATACGCTCGGTCATAGCAGCATCGCCACCACCAACAAGTACTTGCACAGCAAACGCAAGGATAGCAGCGCGCTGCACTTGGCGGTGTGAAACAAATCCCGCATCAATGACCAGCCTGTAAGCTGTATGTCTGTATGGGAGTTAGTCAAACTCTGTACAGGTTGTGGAGGTGTGAGAAGATCAAAGTAAATGACGCCTGGCGCTTCGCTTGTACTTAACTTGCGAAATTGCGTGATGACGGGCCGTCGGTTGGTGTGCTATAAAGGAAATCGCCAGCTGTTTAATGTAAGTACTGGAAGGTAAAGATTTATTTTATATTCCTATCTTTGTGCTCAATCTAGTAATTTAGAACTACAACCTCTTTAACACAACCTCTCCTGTTTGCATTCGAGTTTACAGCACGTCTTGCATTCACTATCTCAATTCTAAATTTTTGATACAATTTAAGGATGAATGGAGTATAAGAGTTACTTAGCAGACAGAGACATCCCTGCTCAGAAAGTTCCCGAAACACTCTGGCCAAATCCTGCTGATCTTTGTCCCCAAAACTGTTGGAAGTGTACCCTGTAAAGCTAGCTGTTTTGCTGACTGGATCATAGGGCGGATCAAAATAAAAGAAATCCCCAGGTTTTGCCCAAGTTGTGACTTCTCTAAAATCCTTAACTTCAACTAATGTGTTTCTAAGTGCGAGGCTCGCTGCTTCCAGAGTATCTTTGTACAGAATCTGTGGGTTCTTATAACTTCCTATGGGGGCATTAAACTGCTTATTACTATTCACCCTATAAAGCCCGTTATAGCAAGTTCTATTCAAATAAATCGTGCGTGCAGCTCTTTCAGTGTCAGTAAGAGCCACATCTTGTCTATCAAGACTTCTAATCTGATAGAAGTACTCTTTGTTATGATTATTTTGGTGAGCGGCTAACAAACTAATAAGATCATTTAACTTAGAGCGTATAATAAGATAGACATTTATCAACTCTTCGTTGTCGTCAAACAGAAATACTTTTTTAGGCAACCTGTTAGTTTTCCATAAGTGAAAAAATACAGCACCACCTCCCAGAAACGGTTCAAAATATCTATCGTAATTTGCTGGAAAATAGTAGTCAAGTTGGGATAACAGTTGTTGCTTCCCACCAACCCATTTTAGAAATGGCTTAGTGTCTTTATGAAATGTTACACTTCTTTTATTAGATGGTGGCATGAGTAATGCTGTTGTTTAATTAATGGAGCTACAGTGAGGCGTATGTTAGCAAGATTGTAGCACGCATGTTCCTTGCGTGCAACTTGATAGTACAGAATAACTAAGGGGTACAGGTCATACATTATTTTTGAGCCATCTACCTGTTGACCGTACGGGAGGAATTTCTTCCTCCGGATTACGGGAGAGAGCATTTGCTGTTACAGGCTTCCCTTGTCTCAACTGTGCGGCACGAAGTACAGGGAATTTTCTTCCACCTCTTATGCATGGTTCGCCGTTTTTGCGTCCGGCTAAAACATCCCACCAATTTCGTCTTGTCCTTAACCCTGCTGTCCGCCATTCATTCATGACTTCATCTATCATGTCTGCAATATCGTTATAATCATTTGTCCGAAGCCAGTGCCTTGCTTCCATTTACTTTTTTACCCATTACACAAAGTTCAAAAGTGCTAAGAGGAACAATTCACGAAGTCATACAAAGATATATAAAGTATCATCTCTAATAACTTTCTTTACTTACCTCATTCCGACCCATACTTTCTATGATACGGCCTAAGTTTTAATAGCCACTTCTTCAGTGTACTTGCACGCCGTCTAGCAGTAACTTCAGATAGATCAGGCGCTGAATCAAGCAGAAAATTTGCTGCGGTATCGGGATCTAACTCTGTCATATACTGAACCTGTGCCCACCTCATCCAAGCCCATCCAAAATCTGTGCTTTCAAACCTATCTGCCAAAATTTGATACTGATTAATTCTATCAGAATGTAGAATTACAAAGTTCCCGGCAGCAGTTAGTTGCTTATCTTTTGTTGCTAAACCATATGCATAAGTTGCATCTGTATAATACTTTACTTGCCGATCTGTTGTTAATCCTTCTATGTTTTCTGGATTAAGTGTAGTTCCTTTATTCATCATTTCTAATATATCAAGCATTTTATCTATATCATTAGCCTGAGGTATCTTGATCGAATCAACAACAATATAGTTCACGTTATCTAAATACTTGATATACTGTTGAATACGCTCTACTGACAAACTAAAGGCTTCACCATCTGAAGCTAACTTAGGTACAATCTCTACATCAAGCTTGTTTCTGACTATAGAAATAAGAAAATCTTTGAGTTGAGAGGGATTGATCTTGTGAGCAACAAGTCGCTGTCGAAATTCTTTCTCATCACTAGAGCCAAGAAGTTGATTAATGATTCGTAAGGAGCTTATGGAATCACTGTCGCTATCTGTAGCAAATTTGATCTTAATAGAGCCCGGTAATGCACTTTGAGGGTACAGTTTCAGTGTTCTGCTAGAAAATGTATTCATAATATTTTCTAGCAGCTCACGAAAACGGCCAACAAATTGTGACAATCCTTCTGCTGAAGGTTTTCTCCCCTTCAAAATTGTTTCAAAGATCCAGCCATCTGTTTGTTCGTTTATGACATCAACATATTCAATGTAAAAACCTTCAGGTGGAAAAAAATCTGGATCAATGTCGCTAATTATATCGGCAGAATCTTCCTGTGGTGAAACACCCGTATAAACTAAATAATACTGTGTCTCAGGCTCTCTAAAGGCTGTATTTAAACTTATTTCTTTTCGCCTAAGTTTACTTAGCTTCGGTTCTGAAATCGGTAGATACAGCCATCCCGTTGCTTTATCTTTTTCGTCACACCAGAACACCAAGAACATTGTTCCAATGTTATTTCTTGCAGCAAAAAGCCGCGGTCCATCCATATATTCATAAATCTCGAAAATATCAAGTTGACCAAGATTTGTATTTCTAGGCAGCATGATTTTATATGCCTTTAACTGATACAACTTTACATTCAAATTGCTGTCCTACATAGGGCCACAAGTCATAATGATGCGGGTTTTTCCCCGTTTGCTTAAGCAAACCTGATTTTCGATCAAGTTTCAACTGAGCCCATCCTGAAAAGATCGCCCCTCTGGCCTTAGCTTTTGCTTTCATCCCACGCTGAAATAGCTCACTAGTGCGTGCTACCCCTTCGCTTGTAAGAAAAGATATAGCAAATTCACCACAATTTCCATTTTTACTCGCCTGTGGTAGCTTGTGGCTGTTCTCTGGCTCTAATATCCAAATTTTGAAATCTTCTGCAATAGGCGGATCATTGAGTACAAAACGATAATACATTCCATTAGGAGAAATCGCGTCTTTTGGGGGGCACTTCTTCGGTGTTTCGGGGTGAAACAGTGTCATCAATATCCTCCTTGGCAAAAGCTTAGGTCGTTTGACCAGTAAAGTATTCATTCCTGTATTGTTGGCACGTAAAATAAAATTGAGTTTCAAGAAGCCGCCGCTGATTTAACGGATGCAAAGAGAACTAAAGTGAAACCGCTTTGAAACAGGTGTTTAGCCATTGCAGGTGGCAACCGCTTACTCCGCTTCGATACGGTCGTATAACGCCGCAGCCTACTCAACTAGCGTTCACTGGAAAAGTATCGTTTTCTACCAGATTTCACTTTAAGTGCCATAAATACCCACGGTTCGACGCTCTCTGGTAGAACATCAAAAACGCCTTAGTATTGTCGGATTTATTCAGAGAGCGAACCTTAAGTATACGAACCGTGGGTAGATAGGATGTATGCTGTTTATTGTTGGATAATCAATGGAGCAAAAACTATCGTCTATTGCTGAGATGACATGAGTTCAGTGTAATACAGATGACATCGGACGTCAAGATAAACTTTGGTAATCTCCAGAGCAATGTATATTCGGGGCTGACTCAAGCCTACACGTGACAGGTATAGCGTGCTCGACCCTTGTCACTGTGCTTATCCACAGCGGTACCTGTCAATTAGACAAAGTGGCACCTTGTAACTTACCTACGGTTCAGACATACAGCAATTTTATCAGTAAAAGAAACACCGACGAGCACACGGGCGCTAAATTCATCTATCGCTAATTAGAGTTTATAATAATAGTTGTACTTTGTCGGTAGAATTTTCCCTAAATTCTTTGCTTTGACAGATGCGTACAAATGTTCTATGATTTAAATTCTATCTTTGTTGAGTACTTGAATTGAGGATAATTTCCTTCTAATCAAGGCAATGGGGGAGTAATGAGTAAGACAAAATCTTTTGGTACACCCAAGCGAGAAGGTCACGATTCATCTGCATTTTATAAGAGGAGCATGTATAATGGTCTAGTTGAACATGCTCCTCAATATGGTAATGGCGATAAGCAGGTGGAATTACCCCCATTTGAAGAATGGGCAGATAAGATCTATGAGACATCTTCTGAAAATATGGCCAAAGTGCCAAGTAACAGTGTAGCTCTTGCCTTTACCTCGCCGCCTTACAATGTGGGTAAGGATTATGATGATGATATGGCTATGGAAGAGTATTTAGGACTAATTGAGCGGGTGGCAAAAGAAGTCTATCGGGTACTTGTGCCTGGTGGTCGGTACGTTATCAATATCGCTAACCTGGGCCGTAAACCATACATCCCTCTCCATTCCTATTTCTACCAAATTCATTGTGAATTGAATTTCTTACCTATGGGAGAGATTATTTGGCAAAAAGGCAAAGGCGCAAATGGCAGTTGCGCATGGGGAAGTTGGCGCAGTGCAAAAGCTCCAAGATTGAGAGACATACATGAGTATCTTTTAGTATTCACAAAAGATGTGTACTCACGGCCCGATAAAGGAATGTCTGATATTGGACGAGATGAATTTATGGAGGCCACTTTGTCTATATGGCAAATACCTCCAGAATCAGCTAAGAGGGTTGGACACCCTGCCCCTTTCCCGGTGGAGCTTGCAAGTAGAGTAATTAAATTGTATTCCTATGTCAATGATGTTGTTCTTGATCCCTTTTTAGGTTCAGGGACAACTTGTGTTGCTGCCCATCAATTATCAAGACATTACGTCGGTTATGATGTCTCGAAAGAATATTGTAAAATAGCTTACAGTCGACTAACTCAACTTAACCCCACCTCTGTTGCACCCACTAACTCTGACGAAGTTGACGATAGTTAACTTGACTTCTTTTACTTCGTCTACATTCTACAGAGGTAGATCTTAATGGCTAGCTTAAAAACTGAATGCACAGAGTTATCTATTGGATTTGGTCTTTTAGAAATTGAGCCTCATAGAAGGCTTACACAATCTGAAGTTGGCACATATTTTTCAAGCACTTTGAGCTTTAAAAAGTATAACGACTTTCTTCAGGAGTTTAGTCGGGATGAAGCATACTACTATAGATTCTTCACTATCGGCTTGCAACTCCGGAACTCCTATCCACACTTTAGAAATAGTAATCTACAGCAAGTGCAGTGGGAAGGACCCAATAAGGCAGCAGGTAGCGTGACTATTTCTCAAGATCTTTTGGTGCTTAATACAGCAATAAGCGTTAAAGCTACAAGTGACGTTGCCAATAACCCCTCAACAAAAAACCTCTTTATCCGTCTTCCACAAGGTCTTATTCTAACTAGAAGTAGAGAGAGAGAAAGCTGGTATATAAAAACTGCACCTGATGAATATCAGGCACTGTACTCATTTGCGAGAAATACTTGGTGTCCTGATTACCCGGCCTCAGTGACGGATTATCACAAGAAAGTAAAAGAGCCAGAACGCCGGGTTTTAGCTGATTATATTAATACTGCCGAGAATTTAAAGGATGCATCCTTTAAACAGTATAAGCAGTTGTATATAGAAATGTGCAGCAAAGTCTCAGAATCTTCAGCCGAACTATTTAATCAGCATTTAGCGCAGTCAGAAAATAATCAAGAGCATGTTATTAGGGCCTTCTTTCGCATCGGTGAACAAAAGTATATTTTATGTGGACTTGATCATGAGAGGGAATTTGCTGTAGAAATACCAAGTATATCCACTTTTATAAAACAGTGGCGAGTAAAAACAGTATACGCATCGCCTGACAAAGAGATAGCTCGCGAACAGGCCGTTGTGAAGTTTCATGTAGGTTTAGAAAATAAAGCTACCCATGTGCAAGAAACTCTTGTTTTTCATGACGAAATTCGATGGTCACATGGACGATTCAACGGTTGTCCCGAAGCAAAGCTCTACAAGGATTTTCTTTGGACAGAAGTTCCCTACTTTAATCAGTTAATTGAAGAAGAAAAATATAAGAAAATCGAGTTAATAGGTGAAGGTGGATTTGGGGTTGTCTATCAAGCAAAAAAGAAAGGATCCAAAAAAGTAGTTGCATATAAAGAATTGACCACCAGCATGATTCGCTTTCAAAATCATGAGTATGATAGATTCAAACAAGAAGTAGAAATTCAATCCGAATTACAGCATCCAAACGTAGTTGCCATTCTCGATCATGATCTATCCGCATCTCCACCCTGGTTTACTATGCCACTAGCGCAATGTAACCTTGCGGAATGGATTGAAAAGAGTGGTGTCATTAAGGATAGCCAACTACTAAATCATATCTACGGTCAAATTCTGGCAGGCGTAAAGTATGCTCACAGCAAAAGGGTGATTCATCGAGACTTAAAGCCTGAGAATATTCTATTCTTTGAGAATTTGTTGGTAAAAATTGGAGACTTTGGTTTAGGGAAATTGGTAGACTCAAATAGTGGTATATCGTTGACTAACTCAAGCGATTCATTGGGATCATTGTATTATGCTGCACCTGAGCAACTTGAGTCTACCAAGGACGCAAACTTTCAATCAGATATATATTCTTTAGGCAAAATACTTTACTATTGTGTGACTGGCAGAATCCAGTACCCTAATCTGAAACTTAATTCGGTCGAACCTTGTTATAGAGAAATCATAGTTAATTGTATAGCGGATGAGCCAGATAACCGCTTTCATTCTGTAGATGACTTGCTGGAGAGCTTCAAGAGCGCTACAGCCGGTTGAGCAGCATGAACATTGTAGTTGTAGTAACCAACGCTCGCTAAACCAGCCGGCCCGTCCAAATAGCCACGAACAAGCCATCGGGGAATCCTAGCTTGAGTTATCTACAAGCTGAACACCCCAAACAGGCCATGCTATAGGTTAATCCTTTGGTGCACTCTGCAACTGGCTCACCCGTACAACCTCTGTCGTGGGAATTGGTTAGAACCGGCCTTCGCCGCTCACCTTGTACGGTGCGTAGCGCTTCTCCAGGCAGCGATCCAAATTGGGTCATCGGTGGACACTTCCGCCATACTGCGATCAGTGGCGTTCACCAGAATCGCAAACTCGCGTTGTGCATTGCTCATTGCCGGGGCTCCTCCCTTTTTGTGGTGTCAAAAGTATCAACGTTCGCAGGCTCTCTGTGATTCTGAAACATGGCCTGGCCCAACCGCTTCGCTAACAGTTTGGCCGTGCAATCCTCTTTGGCGTTGGTACAGGCGCGGCGTAGCAGGGTAAGCTTTCGACGGGTGAGGCAGCGTTCACGCATATATCACCACCTTGTCGCTCGGCAATGCCTGATCATCAGCGCCAATGTCCTCTTCATAGGGCATGTATACCGCACAGAGGCCGCTATTTGACCCTGCTACGTAAAAACCAGTATCACCCATGCCCAGTCGCGTTACATAGCGTTCTGACAGGCGTCTTTGCAGCCGGCGCGCTTCTGCAAACGTTGCCAACCCCGTCACCCATAGTGTAGCTGGCAGTGGTGGGGGTTGCGCAGTTTCCAGCATAATCTTGAGCGCATCCTTGTGCGGCTTCATCCGTTGCGCCAACGCCGTCGCCTCTGCCGTTTTGGGCATAGTTACTTGCAAATGGTCATCCACAACTTGAAACGTAACCCCCAGCGCCCCGGCTTCGCTCATCATCTTGGATAATGCGTCGGTTACCATGTCTGCACCTCGGTTTCGGTAGAACCTGGTAGAACCTCACCCGATTTATGTAGAACCTCAGTAGAACCTCGGGGTTGAGGTTCTACATGTCGCTCACACCTGTGTTTTAGCGATTTTTGCCCGTTTGTAGAACCTGTAGAACCTTTTTGCCTACCCCCACTCTCTATATAGAAATTATTTTTTTTCTTACCGTTGTTATTGACGTGAGAAAAATTTTTTATTTCCCATGCGCGGAGGTCGTTAAAAGGTTCTACAAGTTCTACAGGTTCTGCATGGCGGTCATTTTTGACCCCGTCTACAGGTGGTAGTGCACTGTCATTGCTATGTAGAACCTCATTTCGCATATTGGTAAGAGGTTCTACAGGTTCTACGTGAGGTTCTACATGGGCAGTTTCCAGCATCCAGAATTTCACGCCGTTGGCAGCGTGGGCAAACTGAACTTTGAATCCAGCCACAACCTTATCCTGATTTTCAGCCAGAATTTTACCCAATTGGGTTTGCCGGCCCCGTTGCTTCGTGGAAGTCAACATCTCGCCCAGCAGGTTGTGCCATTCGTTTAACTGATTTTCAGCGTCACTATCGGCAAAGCTCGCCAGCTTGAACAGCTCATACGCCGATGTTGCCTCAGTGCCAAACTTCTCCCACCATGCCTTTACAAAATCGGCTAGCATATCTGTTTTGCTGGTCACCCGCTCGTAAAGCTCATCCTCATTATTCAGAAAATCCAGAATGCCTACGGTTTGCAGGATGCCGCCGATCACACCGGCCCATGATTCATAGGATCCTTTGGCGCGCCCTTGAAATTGTGGCTGACCAGCTTCGATCCAGGCTTGGATCAACGTAACCGCTGCCGTCACCAACTCATCACGATGCACACGAACCCACTGCATCAGGTTTGGATGCTTGAACGCTGACCGCAACCACGGCTTTTCGCTGTTCGCATCCATTCTGATCCAGACTGCGCGCCGTGTTAGCTCCTGGCTCATTTCGATATTATTCGCTGTAACCCCCCAAATGGTACGGATTGGGATACGTACATCACGGTTTGAGCCTAATGTCCGATCTTCCCAAACCGGTTGGGTGAATGCAGATGCCAACACACCACTATCCAGGGTATGGTTCACATTATCGATGATCAGATGCGTAGCACCACGCATTAGAGAGGTGGTCAAGCGCTTACGCCATTCCTCATCATCGCGCGCTGCGGCCATTGTTGAAGCATCGTGACCCAAGGCTAAGTAGGCGCAGGCATTCAGCAGTAGCCCTTTGCCGGTCCCCGGTGATGGGCTGTCGACCACATGCACCGGAGTTGCGCCGTCAATCATCTCGCGCACGAAAGGTAAGAGCAGATAAGCGACAGCGTGTGCCTTGCTGGACTCATCCTTAAAAGCAAAGTCGCCTAACAACTCGTTGAGTAGCAGATCCTTTGCCCAGGCTATACGCCTCGGTGTGGGGGTGTTGTCGCCCACGTTGACACTGGCGGCATGATAAAGCTTGGTTCGCCGGTCGTACCCCTGTTTGTCATGCAGTACTCCATCTCGGCTAAAGATAGGCGATGTGATGATGCCACCCAGCGCAGGAAATTCCGGCCACTCCCCAGCCCCCAGGATAGCATTTACCGCATCTGCTGGCGGGAACACAGCCTGTGTCTGGGGATCGCCGTTACTATCAAGTTTCACCGTTTCCCAATCCGCTACCGCGGCCAGCTTTGACAGTAAAGAGCGATTGCCAAACTCCTGGATCGCATAGTGGCAGCGCTCATCTTGGTTGATGCGTACTAACGTCCCGCCGCGCACAAAGGTGTTAGGATCGCCTGTATTATCTGCTTGCAGCGCCATTAGTGCATCGTTAGCAATGTCGCTCAGCTGCCGGTTGCCTACATCAATTGACGTTTTCCCTTTTGCGGCCCGTACATTGAGCAGGTTGGCGCGTGCCCGTTCTGCCCGCTGCTGTTTTTCCACCTTGGCCCGCTTCTTGGCGTCAGCCACACAACCGGCAATGAACTGCTTGGCATCAGTCTTTGTGAATCCGCAACGCTCACCATCGGCATCAGCCAAAGCATCAATCACAATGGTGTGCGCGCTTCGATCAAGGTTACCTATATCAGCACCCAAATCAGTGACAATATGCGCTTTGCGGTCGCTGGGTGTCATGCTCTCATCGTCCACAATGGCAGTGATTGCGGTCAACACATCTTCAAGCGTGACAACATAGTTGATCACCACACCTGTCATTGTATTGGTTTCTTGGGCACTTGGGTCCTCGGCAGAGGTGGCTTTGTTCCCTGGTGAGTAAGTATCCCCAGTGTTGCTAATGGCGCGACTGACTGTTCCCTGGCCGTAGGTTTCACCAGAGCGAGCGTTGCGATCCCATTTGTCACGCATCAGCCCCGATTCCCGGAACATGCGATCCATGCGCTCAGTATCGCAACCTGTCCAGAACGCCAGGTGATTGCAAAGAGCAAGATCGGCGGCGCTTGCATCGTCGCCATAGGCTGTTGTATCGCCATGCCACAGCGAACGAACATCAGCGCCGTTAGCAGCCGCAAACATACGATCAAGCAACGCTTGGTCGTCTTGTGGTATATTGGCGCTCACAGGCTGTTTGCGTGGCTCTGACGGCTTCTTTGTTGGTTGCTGGAATAGTTCGTTGCAGAGGTCGGTCAGCGCTTTCTGACGCTTGTTGATTACCGTGGGTGTTCCGTCCAGGTGGTTGCCGGTCACCGTAAAGAAACGAGCCTTCTCATATATCTCGACATCAAAACCGGCTCCAAAGACGTTGGTTTTCTTGCAGCGTGGATCCGGCTTGACGCCGCGCAGCCACACACGCAAACCTGCCCCACTGGGGGAAATCTCGGTGTAGCTATCAAGCTGATCTACAAGTCGTTGTGCCTCATCGAGTAAAGTCTCATCGACAATGCAGCCATCAATGTCTACGCCAACATAGGAATCATCCTCGGTCGGGACAAAACCAATGCCATCAAACTTGCTAGCGGCTGCGCAAGCCTGCTCAAATGTTCCCCATGTTGCGGGGTTCGTGCTATCACCCTTGGCCCCGGTGTGGAGGTTATAGGGGACTTTCGTCGGCTTCTTGTTCTTGTCGCGCTGCTCATATCGCCAGACCACCCACTGCGGAATCGCAAGCAGTTCTTGAGGGAATGTTTCGTGGATGCGTGAGACGACCCCGTTTTGGGGGTTGAAATATCTGTTGTTTTCTGATACCATTGTATCTGAACTTTCTGATTCTTGACCCGCCCTGCAAAAGCACCCTCTAGCCAGGGTGCTTTGTGTTTAACGGCAGGTCAACGGATTGGACTGTTACGCAACAACAGCGACGCGCTCGGCCTGAGAAACTGGCACGTCGCTGTTTGCATTTCCACACATATTCAAAGCATAGCCGGTAATGGTTCGCTTTACCGGCTTGACTTCTACTTCATTAATCAACCGTTCAAGTACCTCTCCCATCGGACAGCCTTCGCCATCTGCAATCAACTTCAGTTTGCGCCGTAGCGCATCTGAGATACGAAAATTCAACTGACGTTTCATTAATAACCCTCTCCTTCTCTATAGTCAGCTCATGTTAGAAAGTAACTCCAATGCCTAGAGTTTCTACGTGCTATGCACGATATATAGTATAAAAGGCGTTGGCAGTGGTGGCCATTTAACGAAGCAAGAAATCATGCGAAAAAGTTTTCTTAAAGACAAAAAGTTTTCTTAAAGACAAAAAGTTTTCTTAAAGACAACTTCACACGTTTAGAAGGCGAAACTCTAATGAAACGCTAACAATACTGTATAGATAAACGATCATTGTTGGTCCCTTTACTCAGCCTTGCCCTCACTGCGTTTCTAGCTACTTTACCCTCAATACAGTCCGTTTAAGTACAGCCTTCATTTTCTCCTTTTCTACAAAATATTGTGTTAGCAAGTAAACAACCAGAGTTTCTATGTGCTAAGCACGTTATATAGTATATACGACTTGGACGTTGGTGACCACCTATCTCAGAAACAAAAATTGTAAAATTTGTTGCCAAATAGGCAAGAAGTTGCCAAATAGGCAAGAAGTTGCCAAATAGGCAAGAAATTGCCAAATAGGCAAAATAAAGCCATTTTTGGCGCAAAATTTTAAGGTTGGATTTCAATTTTGCCACCTTCCCTGACTCATAATTTTGTCTATCATCTTCTGCCCTGTCTCCCTTTCCGCCTAGCTTTCCGCAACGGCCCCCATGCTTTCATCCCCTCGCTACAGCCCCGCTCGATCCAGGGTTTACCCTCTGCCCACGCTGGCGGCATCTTTCCGCCGTGCCTTGCGGCCCAGGCCTTGTTACGCTCATTTATATAGCCATCAGGACAATAGAGCTTGCCCGTGCGCAGTAGCAGATATTCGGCCCACGCTGCCGCTTTCTCGCTTATTGTGACCGTCGCAACCTGGGCAATGGGCAGGCGATCCGGTAACTCCGTCCCCCTGGGAATTGCGCCAGCCCAAGAGAGTTGAAACTTACTGGCATAGCGCACTTGCTCTTTGTAGTCGTAGAGCTTGACCCCGTATTGCTGAAATGTGGCGGTGATCAGATCCCTTGCTGGGGAGCAGTAGGGCTTTGCAATGGTCAGCGTGCGCAACTGCTCCCCGGTGCGCAGTTCGGCCCATGCATTGCCGATCTCTTTGCGTAGCTCACCAAACATACAGATCCCCCAGCCCCCATAGAATCAAGACAGGGGCAAACATCAGCGCCAATCTGTAGTAGATGCGGCACGCTTGATAGAACATTGCCCAGGCTCTGCTTGACCGCGCCAGCGCTTCAAGCATTGGCCTCATGAGGCGGAGGATTGCACAAATCACTAAAATGTTGATCCCGTTCGTAATCATGATTTACTCCCATGTCTCAAAAGTATCACCGGCGTCGTCATCATCCCACGTCCACGCGTCCGCGTTTTCTGCTTGCTGTTCGATCTCCCAACGCGCTTGATGGGCATCTGTCAGCAGCTTTGAGCGTTGCTCTGCCATCTTGTCAACGCGCTTGGCATCTAGCACGGTAAGTTGTGCCGCGGCCCGTTCCATCGCCGCCTGTCCGCTTGCCAGGGCTTTGAAGCTCTGCATTCGGTAGCGGTCGGTCTTGGCATCGCGTTGGGCAAAGTTGGTGACGTTCTGCAAGGTGCTCTTTTGGATCATGTGCGATAGGAACGCACCACCCGCAAAGAAGATGACACCAAACAAGCCACCGATCACAATCACCGCGACCAAGCTGTCAAAGCGACTTTCCAGCCACCAAACCGCGGCGGCGACCGTGCCGATCACCGTCATCATTTTTAGCCAGTCGGTTGTTCCTGCGTGCATTCTCATTCTCTCACCCCGTCTTTCGTAAACGAATCACTTTGCCATCGTCAACCGCGTCAAGCGCTTGGTTAATCCATTCCATGTACTGCCCATTTTTCGACCCGTAGACCCGCTTGCAAAGTGCTGTCTTGCTAAGCCCCGTCTGGTACAATTCCTGCACGCACAGCGCCTCTTTTGCCGTCAGTGAGCGCTTATCCTCAAGCGGTTCTACAAACGGCTCTGAGCGGTTCTGCACCGGTTCTGGAACCGGTTCTACGCCGGTTCTGTGCGGTTCTACCACGAGTGAACCCGCCGCAGCGCCTAGAACCGGTTCTATCGGTTCTGAGAATGTTCTTAACGTTTTCCCGCCGATCTGTGTAACTGCTTCCACCTTGCCGCGGCCCGTTGCTGGCTCCGGCGTTCGCACGCTCTGCCAAATATCCTTGGCGATAAATTTTGCCATCCCTTCAACTTCGCCGGCTCCGATAAAGTAGCTTTGGAACCGATAGAGATCCGGCCCTTCGCAGCGCAGAAAAGCGCCCTTCCCTGGCAACAGATCGGCGTGGGTTTGTGGCCGTCCCGTTGCGACATAGCTTTGCCCCGGCGCGACCATGCCGACCAAACGGACGGGAAAGTTTGCTTTGAGCAAAGAGCCCAACCCGCCCGCTTTCGTGGGTGACTGTGTTGCGCCAATCAAGTTGATCGCCTTTGACCGACCGATAGAAGCGAGATCGCCCAACATTTCCCGCGCCATCTTGTCGTTGGCAAGTTGGGCCATCTCATCAATCACCAGAACCAAACGATAGGGCTTGTAACCGCGTCGCTTTACGCGCCGGTCCTTTTCTACGACTACGCTTTCTATCGCCTCTAGCGCGGCCTCACGCGTCCCTGCGAAGGTCTGAACGTGGGGCAAGCACTCAAACGGTACAAGGTCTTCATTCTTGAGATCGACCAGCACAAGCCGTAGGTCATCTGGCGACGTTCCCGCGCAGAGAGAGAGAAGCATAGTCTGTAGCAGAACGCTTTTGCCGGCCCCGGTGATCCCCGCAATGAGAGTATGAGGCGCATCGTCAAAGCTGATATACTCATTCTTTGGCCCGTTGACGTAAGAGCGACCAATTAGCATGGAATGCACTGGCGTTGTTGTCACCTTGCGCGGCGACCACTGCAAGGGTAGCGGTGATGGGTGTGGAACCTCCAGCGCTAACCGTGGGGTAGCGACTGGGATCACCTGGACGTTGCCGGCGATCCCGAGCCGTTGCCGGCCATTCGTCAACAGGTTTGATAGTTCGCGCTGGATGCCTTCGACCCGCTGAAACTTCTCATCCATCGCCATTGACAGCCCATAGGAGATATAGCCCGTCTCGATACAAGCCGTCTGCTTTGTGCTTGCCTTGGCGCGTATGCTGTTCTGCTGAAACATTCTGTTGATCAGTCCGATCTCTCTGCGCATCAGTGCGATTGTGTCTCTGCTCATGATCCCCCTTCAATCTGTGCAATCAGCGTTGCCAACCAGCGGCGCTCATCGCGCAGGCGTACCAGTTGACCCAGGTCATAGGCTACCAATTCGCCGCTGGCAGCTTTTGCATTTTCCAGCTTGGCGATCTCTGCTGCGACCTCTGACAGCCGCAGATCCAACGCAAATTCAACAGTATGGTTTTTCATGAACGCACCCTCAGTAAGCCGACTTGGCGCAAGCTCTCTACTCGCTCGGCAGCTTCTGGCGATAGATCGCCCGCGTCTTGCTCGGCCAATGCTTGGCATAGGTTGCTTAAGTGCAACTCTCGCACTTGCCGTGATAGTTTGGAAAACTGTTTCATGATCTCCCTTTCGGTAAAGGGCGTGGGGCAAAAGAAAAGCCCACGCCAACGGTTGTTTTGTCTCGCTGGTGGGCTGCTGTACAATGTTGTCAGCTATGGCCCGCTGCTTGCTCAGCGAGTTATAGTCAGCGGTGGGTTGGGTGTTAGCGCACCTTCCCGCCGCGTTTCTATCTCATGTTATCAACTGGCCCATACTTTGCATGGGCGTTCTGCAAGTCATCCTTTACCAAGTCTAGGTACTGCTTCAAGACCGTAATGTCTGCATGGCCCATCAGCTTTGCCAGTACGAATATATCCATACCGCCCCTCAGACAGTTGATTGCAAATGTTCGTCTCAAAGTGTGTGCTGAAAAATGCACACCGGCATCTGTGCGTAACCGCTTGATAATTTGTGCTAGACCAAAATAGGTCAACCGCTCGCCGCTGGTTTCAGAAACAAAAAGCGGCTCGTGCGTCTCGGGTCCGTTCCTGTCCATCAGATACAGCTTGATTGCTTTGCGAGTTGTGGCCCCGATGAAGGTTGTCCGATCCTTTTGCTGTTTGCCTTGATGAACGGTTACGCTGCCTGTCCTCATATCGATGTCTGCAACATTAAGTTTGACCGCTTCGCTTGCCCTAAGCCCACTATCGAGCAACAGAAGTACGATGACTTTATCTCGTTGGTTGATACAGGCATCCAATATAGTGTCAACTTCTTCGCTCGTTAATGCCGGCAAAATCTTCTTCTCAAGCTGTGGCATCTTCACACGTGCAAAAGGCGACTTTTCGATCAGCTCATCGCGAACGCAATAATTGCAAAACGTTCTGATTGCCCGTCCAAAACTATGAACATAGGCAGATGACAGATCACGTTCCTGCAAACTGATAAAGTATTTTTTAATGTCGGTAGAGGTTAATTCATTGAGAGGTTTATCTTCGCCATGCCAGCGCAGAAATAACGATAGACGACCCTCGTAAAACTGTAGAGTCTTACGTGTAAATCTTCGGCTTTTGCAGTCTAAAATGAATAGCTCAAAAGCATCCGAAAAAGTAACAGGCCGTTGCTGAGGCATAAAAAAAACCGCTCCCGACAATGATCGGAAACGGTTACGTTCAGGCTGTAGTGAGCCCCCTGGGACTCGAACCCAGAACCCACGGCTTAAAAGGCCGTTGCTCTGCCAATTGAGCTAGGAGCCCACAGCGCTGTCTACTATAGCATAGAGTGGTGGGATTGCCAAACTTTCGGGGGCAAAAAAGTTGTCTCAGACGCATAGACTATCCGCCAAGTGGAGGGACGTTCCTGCCGAGGTTGCGCTTTGGGAATCGAGCGGCCAGAAGAGTGCCCCGAGCAGCAGCAACACAAAGAGCACGAGGATTACTAATAATTTCCAGCGATCCAATCGCCAATCAAAATAAGGTGGTTCCCGATCCATTGCTGGTCCCTATGTGCTTAGGTCACTCCAGAAAAACAAGGATCTACAAATGGTTGCTTTTCTTGGTGTGTCTTGGTGTGTCTTCGTGGATCATTGAATTCTTGGAATAGGTTTAGGCGAGTAAGCCATTGTTGCGCCGTTTGGCCGTGGCCAACCGTGTGGCGTCGTTGACCCAGCCATCAAAATCATTTTCGTTGCCAACGGTGGGGGCAGGCACAATGCGTGCCAATTCGTCGGGGAGCAGCGCGGCCAGTTGCTCATAGACGCAGATACCGGCTTTGTAGAGCATATCCGCCGTGATCGCGCCAATGCCTTCAATTCGCGTAAAATCGTCGAGTGGCCCCGCAAAGTTGGCTTCCGTTCGCTGATACTTTTCTGCCAAAGTGCGGGCCTGTGTCTGCCAACTCTCAATATCCGCGTTTGGCTTGGCACGCGTAATACGCCGCAGCGAATCGGTATCGCTCTCGGCGAGTTGCATCCAGGTGTAGATGCCGGACGCATAGAGGCGGCGCTTATACGCTTCGCCAATCCCTTTGATCATTGCCAGATCGTCAGGATAGTCGGTGGGGCGACGCATAAATGGTTGGGTTGTCAATGGGTGCGGTGAAGAGACCGCTTGCTCTTGGGGAAGCACCGGCGCAGCAGGCGACAGCGCTAGCGATTGAGACGTTGCAGTGGAACGCTCTGCATCGCTCTTGGCGTCGGCCGCAGCTTCTTGATCATTGGCAAGGGTCAGCGCCGGCGCAGTAGTTGCCTTTGTCTCTTCCGTTTGTTCTTTGATCACACGTGGCGCACCCAAGGTTGCCGCGGCCAAGGCACTAGCTCTGGCAATCGCCTGGCTGTTGCCGGTCGAGACTTCCTCCTCCTTGGCGGGGATTTCGGATCGATGTTCCAACATTGTGGGCGCTGAGGCTTGATCTGGCTGATTGCGCAATGAAGCCGACGCAGGTGCGCCTCTTTCTTTTATAGTAGATGTAGCCGAAGATAATTGCGCTGCGGTTGGGCTGTCAATGGCCGCTGCTTCTTGGGCCTGGTCAACCTCATCGGTGACGAATGGACGTGGCTCTCCGCGTTTATCTGACTCGGGTGTGGATGTTGGTGGTTTTACAACGTTGGCCGGCTTGGGCTGTGTGCTTCCAAGCGCTGGCACCCCCGCAAGATTGGGCGCAATGGGAAGCTCTTCACTTTCCAGTAAGACACCGGAACTGCGATACGAAGGCAGCTTCCATGCATTGACATCAAACGAATCCGCTGTCTCGTCTTCTGGCTCTGCCACATAGCTACGACGCGCATCGAGCAGGGTTGTGCCATGGGACGCCAAGGAGTGCACGCGTTTTTGTCGGTAATAGAGCCATTCCCAAAGTGTAGAGGTCACAAAGCCAAGCACAAAGCCGGCAACGACAAACCAGAACACTCGGAACGACATGAACCCTATCCCTTCCACCTTGTCCTCTACCCTGTCTTCTATCGCTTGCGTCATTGTATGGTATCAACCTGTAATCACTGATCAACGAGGTATTGGTATGATACCACAAGGTGGGAGAATGTCAACGAAACGTAAATTCATGCTGCCCTTATACGTCGTTGGCGCGCCGCTTCAAAAAGGATCACTGCACCAGCAATCGCCGCGTTCAGTGATTCCACTTGGCTATGCATCGGAATGGCAATCGCCTGAGCAAAGGCGTCTGTTTCTACACTGGCACCGGTCGCTTCGCCACCGACGACCAATGCACAGGACGCTGACCACTCGACGGCTGTGTAGTCACGCGTGGCGGTAGCCTGTGCTACGTAGAGCGTCTGTTGTGAGCCAAGCAGAGCGTGGATCGCAGACCAAGTGGCACAAGTGCGGATGGGTAGACGAAAATGGGCACCCATCCCAGCGCGTACTACCTTGTCATTAAAGGGATCGACCGTTTCTGGGCCAAAGATCACGGCATCAACGCCAGCTGCTTCTGCTGTCCGCACCAATGTCCCAGCATTCCCTGGGTCGCGCACTTGATCTAAGATCAAGGTGAATTTTAGTGGCAGGGGCAGCAGCAATTCGGGTAGGGCGACAATGGCCGCAACCCCCTGTGGGGTGACCGTCTCTGTGAGCGCGTGGAAAATCTCCTCGGTACAGGCCAATGCGATCAGACCCCTAGCTTCACTCTGCGCGATCAGTGTCAATGCAGCCTCATTATCTGCGATCAATGCTGGCGCGTAGAAGAGCTTTTCGATCACAGCACCACTTTGTATGGCATCGCGTACCAATCGGATCCCCTCGATCAAAAGTGTACCGCTGCGTATTCGCTGCCGGCGTCGTTGGAGCTTGCGGGCAGCTTTTATCTGTTGGTTATCAAGGCTGCTGATCATCCATCTTGATTTCTGATAAAGAAAAACGGCAGAAGCACTATGCTTCTGCCGTTCATCTACCGTTGGAAAATTATCTACCTATCGATCAACTTAAGCCGTTTGCGCCTTAGCCATATCAACCAATTTACTAAACGCACTGGCGTTATGAATGGCGATATGTGCTAGCACCTTGCGGTCAACCTGAACATCTGCCTCTTTTAACCCATGGATGAATTGATTGTAATTCATGCCATTCAAGTGGGCTGCGGCGTTGATACGGGTGATCCACAAGCGGCGGAAATTGCGCTTGCGATTGCGACGATCGCGGAAGGCGTAGAAGAGAGACTTGAGCATGGCTTCATTGGCACGGCGAAAAAGTCGGTGCTTTGAACCCATCTGCCCTTTGGTAAATTTTAGAACTTTTTTATGCCGCCGATGGGCATATACTTTTGGTCTTGAGCGAGGCATTGTCTAATTTCCTTTCCGTGAAGGCGGAGTGCTCTACTCACTTTGTTACCTGCGGGCAGGTAGCCGATCACGTGCTGGTTGCAATAAATTTACGGAACATTTTTGTCAAAGAGCCGCTCAACGGGAGATTCCCAAAGCGACTTCTTTTGGAAAACGTATGATACTATTTGACATCTACTAGCGAGTAGCCGCTTTTCCAACAACCTGCTTGACCATTTTAATATTGGCCTTGACAGTACTTGGAATCGCATGGCGCATATCACTGTTGGCGCTGCTGCTCTTTTTGCGGCGCAAGTGCGTACGACCGGCACGCATCCGCATCAGTTTGCCATTTTTGGTAATACGGAAACGCTTGGACGCACCCTTGTGTGTTTTTAATTTTGGCATGATAGCCTCCTTCTACATAATCCCTATTCGCTTTGTAGATCGAATAGATTTACATGCGCAATGGGACTGCTCTATTCAGCAGTGAACATTCAGTCTCTGTACGACAACTTCCAACGGTTGAGCACATTGTCATTGTTGTAACCAAAAAGGGCTTACCGGTATACCTGTGTACCCCAAAGAACGTTACAATTCCTGACATATAAAAACGGGCAGATGCCCGTTTTTAACAAAGTTCAATTGTCCATCTGCTAACCCACTACTGTGGACCACAGGCTCGCTGTATGGGATATCCTAGATCATACCGGTGCCAATACCATAATCATACTGCGCCCATCCATGTTGGGCATCGCTTCGACGCTGGTAATATCTTCTACTTCGGTGGCAACTCGCTTTAACAACTCTTGCGCAACTTCCGGGTGATGGATCTCGCGGCCACGGAAACGAATCCGCACCCGAATTTTATCACCCTCTTTGGCAAATTTGCGAATTTTTGTCAGCGCGACTTGAACATCGTGTTCACCAATTTTGGGACTCAGCCGGACTTCTTTGACATCGACTTGCTTCTGCGCTTTGCGCGATTCGCGCTCACGCTTCTGCTTTTCATACAGGTATTTACCGTAATCCATCAACCGACAGACGGGTGGGTTGGCGTTGGGAGCAACTTCTACCAGGTCCAATTCACGTTCGTTGGCGATCTCAATCGCCTGACGAATGTTCATAACTCCCAGCTGCTCGCCTTCTGCATCAATCACGCGGACTTCACGCGCGCGAATTTGATTATTCACACGCGTCTCTGGTTGAGCATTGCGATAAGGTGCGCTTCTTCCTATGGTCGGACTCCTTTAAGTAAAATTTTGTAAGATGAACTAAGCATAATATGTCTATTATACACCGGTGTGCGCTAGCCGTCAAGCCTCTAAATCAGCAAAATACAAAGAGCTATTCACCAAATCCTCCCTATCTTTGTTAATTTCAAGGTTGCTGCCCATGCCGGTTGTGCTAAGGCAAAGAGCGCTCGACGCAACCGTCGATGTGTGGATTCTATGTTTATTGGGCACCACGATGTTTATTGGGCACCACGATAGAGCTCGCGCAAAATAATCATCTTTTGGATCTGCGTCGTGCCCTCATAGATCTGGTAAATTTTGGCATCGCGCATCAATTTTTCCACCGGATATTCTTTGCTGTAGCCGTTTCCCCCAAAGACTTGCACCGCATCAGTTGCATTTTGCATGGCGGCGTCGGCGCAAAAAGCTTTCGCGACCGCGGCTTCGCTGGTGTTACGCTTGCCTTGATCGACCAGCCAAGCGGCTCGCCACGCCAAGCTACGCGCGGCATCGGCACGGATCTTCATATCGGCGAGGATAAAGCCTACGCCTTGATGCTGGTAGATCGGCTGCCCAAAGGTCGTGCGCTCGCCGGCATACTTGACGGCTTCATCGAGCGCACGGCGCGCCAGCCCAGCAGCGGCAGCCGAAACCGGTGGCCGACTCTTATCAAAGACACCCATGGCAATCATAAAGCCATCCCCCTCGCGCCCAAGGCGATTTTTCTCGGGCACCGCCACATCCTCAAAGAAGATCTGCGCCGTCTGTGCGGCGTGCTGCCCCATCTTTTCCAGTGGCTTGCCCACTGTAACGCCCGGATAGTCACGCTCCACAATAAAGGCACTCATGCCCCGATGCCCAGCCGCAGGATCACTTTTGGCGAAGACCACAAAAAAACTGGCCACTGGGGCGTCGGTGATCCAGGTTTTGGTGCCATTGAGCAGATAGTGAGCGCCCCGCTTGGTGGCCGTTGTCTTGATCCCAGCCACATCTGATCCTGCATCGGGCTCGGTAAGCGCATAGGAGACGATCTTGCCGTCATTCTGCAATTGGCCAAGATAGTGGGCCTTCTGCTCTTCCGTGCCGGCTAACAGGATCGGTAGTGTGCCCAACTGGTTGAGCATGAGTGCTGTTTGGATGCCCGTACAACCATAGGCCATCTCCTCGGTGATAATGCACTCTTCTAAAACAGAAGCGCCAATCCCCCCATAAGCCTCAGGAATGTTGAGGTTGACCAACCCCACCTCACGGGCCTTGTGAAAGAGATCCCAGGGCCATTCTCCATTGCGGTCATATACTTCTGCTTTTGGGATAATCTCTTTGCGGGTAAAGTCGCGGGCCAACTCTTGTAGCATCCGCAGATCATCGGTAAGCTCAAGTTGCATTTCTGTCATTGTGTTGTCCTTTGGTCTACATGAACGTGCCAGCCATCTGCTCTTGCATCACGCTGGGGAAAAATACGCTGGGGAACAATTGTCCATAGTCGCAGTAAACCACTAGTTGATTCTGAGATTGTTGTCGGATTGTTTATAATCATACCAAATTTTAGTCACTTTTACCATAAGCGTTGCCAACCAAGAGTTACCAGTAAGGACAGACAGAGCCATCATGCCCGAATCATCCTATCTCTACAGCGAAATCCATGAACAGCCAGCCGTACTGCAACAGGTGCTTGACCAAGAGGGGCTGGCCGTCCGCCGTCTTGCCGCCGCCATTCGCCAGCGGGCGATCGATTATATCGTGATTGCCGCCCGCGGTACCAGCGATAACGCTGGGCGCTACGCCAACTACCTCTTTGGCGCGGTCAATGGCTTGCCGGTCGCGTTGGCCACACCAAGTCTCTTTACCATCTACAAACAACCACCAAAATTCAAGAATGCACTGGTGCTGGGGATCAGTCAAAGTGGGAAGAGCCCCGATATCGTCAGTGTACTGGCAGAAGCACGCCGTCAGGGCGCGCTCACGGCGGCCATTACCAATGAGCCAGAGTCGGATTTGGCGGCACAGGCCGACCATCTGATTGCTCTGCATGCCGGTACCGAACGCTCGATTGCCGCCACCAAAACCTACACTAGTGAATTGATGGCATTGGCGCTGCTCTCGGCCACCCTGGCCGATGATACCACCATGCTCGCCGATCTGGCGCGCGTGCCCGATGCCGTGGCCAACGTTTTAACCGTCAGCGACACCGTGCGCACGCTCGCCCAACGGTATCGTTACATGCAGGATTGTGTCGTGATCGGTCGCGGCTTTAACTATGCCACCGCCTTTGAATTGGCGCTCAAGTTGAAAGAGCTAACCTACATTATCGCCGAGCCCTACAGCAGCGCCGACTTTCTACACGGCCCGCTGGCGTTGATCGAACATGGCTTCCCAGCGCTGGTCGTTGCCCCCACCGGGATCATGTTGCCGGAGTTGCGCGCTTTCCTGCAGGTGCTACGTCAACGCGAAGCCGAGTCGATTGTGATCAGCGACGATGAGGCGACGCTAGCCGAAGCGCGCATTCCGATCCCCCTGCGCGCTTCGCTGCCCGAATGGCTCTCCCCTCTCGCCGCTATTGTTCCCGGTCAACTCCTCGCACTCTACCTCGCCCACGCCCGCGACTACGACCCCGACCATCCTCGCGGTCTGCGCAAGGTGACGGAGACGCGGTAGGGGTATGGGGGCGAGACAAGAGATACGAGATACGAGATACGAGATATTATCGTTTTGACGATCTCCCTGTCACCCTGTCACCCTGTCACCCTGTCACCCTGTCACCCTGTCACCCTGTCACCCTGTCACCCTGTCACCCTGTCACCCTGTCACCCTGTCACCCTGTGATACTGTTGCACTGCCTTACACCAGGATTAAAATCCTGCTCTAACAGCGAGAAGCCGCCGCAGCGGCTGAGAGAATTTTCTTAGCACCTGCGGGTGCTTGTCGTTGTTAGCAAGGGTTTCAACCCCATTGCGTAAGACTGTGCAACAGTATCTCCCTGTCACCCTGTCTCAAATAAGTTGCCCAATCCGCTCGGCGAGGCGGCGAATCTCGTCACGTGCTTCTGGTGGGTTGAGAATGTAGGCGGGGCAGTCGAGGCGGCTGAGGAAGTAGGCAAACCACTCGAGATCTTGGATGTGACAGCACAGGATCACTTCCTCGCCCCGCTGCTCTGGTAGGCCCATGGCGCGGGGAATAAGTCGGCGCGCCGCTTCGAGCGTGGTGTCGAGGCGCACCTCCACGGTCCAGACGCCAGGGGTGTTGGCAATCGACTGTTCCACGTAGGCAAGCAGATCAAACTCTTGCGGGCGATCAAAGGTAGAGTCCGTAATCCGCGACACTTGGACAACCCGCTCCATGCGGAAGGTGCGCAAGGCGTGGCGCAGGTGACAGTAACCAACCAGGTACCAAAAACCAGCGCGGTACACCACGCCATAGGGATCGAGCACGCGCACGGTCTCTTCGCCGTTAAATGCCCGATAGGCGAGGTCTAGCTGCTCGCCGCGGTATGCCGCCACGCTAGCGGTGATAATCGCCGCCTGATCCGGCGTTACCCGTGCGGGCGGCAAATCAAAGACGAGCACGTTTGCCAACGCTTGCGCCGTCGCGTTGATCTTCTCCGGCAGCACACGGAGCACCTTGGCCAATGCACCTTCGACACCGGTGGCGTCGCTGATTCCCAGACGCCGTGTCATCAACAGCCCCAGCGTAATCGCTAACGCCTCATCTTCCCCAAGCATCAGCGGTGGCAGCTTGTATCCTGGTCGCAAATAGTAGTTGCCGTGACGCCCCCGTTCGGATTCCACCGGGATGGCCATATCTTGCAGCATGGTGATGTAACGCCGCACCGTACGCACATCGACTTCCAGTCGCGCCGCCAGATCGACGCCGCTCATCGCGCCGTGCAGCTGAAGCAATTCAAGGATGGTAAGAAGACGGGTGGTTGGATTATACATCGCAAAAGTTAGCTAATTGCTGATTTCAGTGACGCCGGCCAACCCGTTGAGGGTGACGATAAGTTGGTTTAACACATCGCGGCCAATAATTGCTTCCATTGACGAATCTGTGGCAATGGCACGAATGGCAGGTATCTGAAAAGGGCCAATGTGGATTGACACTCTGTAAAGGTCAACAATCGAGCGGCGGCCAGTGATAGTACGCAAGTAGCGTGTTTCAACTTCATCAGCGCCAAGCTGTTCCAGCAATGAAAATGGGAGCATCGTGGCATCGGCACCGGAGTCAATCAGCGCAGTGATCTTCTGCGAATTTGCATTCGTCCCATAGACATCAATGGCCACAATCGGGGCAGAGAGAGAATAGTTGCGGTTGTAGTCGTAAGAGTAGAGAGCCATTGTGGTATTCAAGCAAAGCGTGGGGAGCGATAAACCAACTCCGGTTGTGGATCAGCTTCAACGCGACGAATGAGCACTACTTGATTGCGATAGTTATGCCGACGACGGTCTAATAAAGCCACCTCATTCTTATCGAAGTCAACAAGTTTCCCCTGGTAAATGGCAACAAACTCACCGGCGTGATTTGCAAGCAGTTCATTGTGCATCGCTTCATAAGCGGCCACTTCTTGCAACATGGCAGCACGATTAGGGTGCGTCCCATTTTGGGGGATTACACAGAAGGACAAAATTGATAGTCCGGCGTAATCCCCCAAAGGTGGTACGCACCCGCACGATTAGGACTCGCATGTAATGTCGGCAGGGGCTGAAAAGCTTCGGTTAACTTGTTACTAAGAACTTGATCAACTGATTGATTTGATTGGTGTGCTGTGGCTTCAGCAGTCCGATAAGTCTCCTCAGGAATTGTCAAAGTTACGGTGTGATCCATAATTTCTCCTAAATCGAGATCCCATTCATATTTCTCACGCCAAATGATCAGTCCAATTATATCATAGAAACGAGGAAAGTAGATACACGTGTGATTGTGTTAATAATCAGGATCGTTCCTGTCCGCATGGCGTGATACTATCAGATTTGCAAGCTTATGACAAGACAATCGATTCAATTTTGGGCAACTTAACGCAAGGGGAGAGACAAAATGATGACAAAGCAAGCGCTATTGATTATCGACGTCCAAATGGGCATGTTCACCCCAGAGGCACCGGTGCACAACCATGAAATTTTGTTACAGAATTTACGCACCTTGATCGATGGGGCCCATGCAAGCAATACGCCGGTTATTTATGTGCAACATGGTGGGCCGGAAGGATCGCCATTGGCGGTTGGCACGCCGGGATGGAACATTCATCCCGCCATTGCGCCACAGCCGGGCGAACCTGTCGTGCAGAAGCGCACGCCTGATTCCTTTCACGCGACCACCCTGCGCGCCAAACTTGACCAACTAGGGGTTGAGCAACTGATTATTGCCGGCATTCAGAGTGACTACTGCGTCGATACGACAACCCGGCGCGCCTTTAGCGAAGGGTACACAGTCACGTTGGTTGGCGACAGCCACAGTACCTGGGGCGATGGGGGTTTGACGGCGCAGCAGATCATTGATCATCACAATCGAGTGTTGGGTAATTGGTTTGCCGCGGTCAAAAATGCTGCGGAAGTATGGGCCGTATAGTTTGTTTAGGAGGACAAGATGACAACAAAGCAACAAGTGCTGACCCAACTGAAAGACGAATTCGACCGATGGGAGGAGCTACTGGCCGGGATGAATGAACCCCAGATTATCGCGCCGCAGCTGGCGGCCAATTGGTCGGTCAAGGATGTGATCGCCCATTTGTGGATCTGGCAACAGCGTTCGATCGCGCGGCTGGAAGCGGCACTGACCGACCAGGAACCTGTTTATCCGCAATGGCCCGCACAATTTGATCCAGAAGTGGAAGGTGAGCCGGACGAGCTCAACGTCTGGTTGTATGAAGTCAACCGAGAGAAGGGGTGGTCACAAGTCTATCAAGAGTGGCAAACCGATTTTGCCCGCTACCTGGCGCTAGGTGATAAAATCCCTGAACAGGATCTGTTGATGCCCAACCGCTACGCTTGGCTGGAAGGGATGCCACTCATTGAAGTCTTCCGCGGCACTGATGAGCACTATAGGGAACATCGGGAATGGTTGGTGCCCTGGCTGCGTACGCATGGAATGAAATAAAAGAAATATCAGCCGCGAAGCAACTAAAGGGCGGTGCCCTATTTTATACTGAAGAAACAGTGGCGGGCGCCATGTTTCTTCAGTATACTGAAATCAGTTTGAGAAGCGGACTTTTCGCAAAAGAACAAGGTGGCGAATGGGTCACCCCTGCCCCCACCTCCGTGAGGGTAAACTCTGGCAGGGGTCCATTCGACAGAAGATGGATTCCGGCCTTCGCAGGAATGCCATTCGAGGCTAATTTGTTGACAATAGAAACTCCGGTTCCCATTTCAATCGCAGTATAGATTCACGAAGACACACGAAGAGCGACGTTCCCTTCGTGCCTCTTCATGGATAATTTAACTTTGGGCGAGCTCAAAAACGAAAAGGAGCAGTGAATGTCTGCATTACAACAAATTCAAACGATGTTTGCATATAACTATACACTCTATGACCGCGTCTGGGAGAGCGTGATGCAACTCTCGGAGGAGCAATTCAACCAAGACGTTCCCTATGCCCACGGTTCGCTGCGCAACCAACTGCTGCACGTCGCCGTGGTCGATACACGCTGGTTTCGCGGCTTGACTGGCGATCCTGACGCCCGCCACTTTGATGTCGATGCAGCGAATTATCCCACATGCGAGGCCGTGCACAATTTCTTCCAGGACGCAGCTACCGCCGCGAAAAGCTACATCGCTGATCTCGATGAGACGACATTAGAAAACATACCCGCAGGCATCGGGATGCCGCAGTGGCAGGTGCTCTTGCATGTGGCCAACCACGGCACCGACCATCGCGCCCAGATCCTGCGCACACTCCATGACCTGGGCGCGCCGACCTTCCCGCAGGATCTGATTATCTATCTGTGGACAAAGGAGAAGTAATAGAGTTTTGCGCTCCCACCGAACGGAGCAACGCTACGGTTGACCCGCTTCCTTTGTGATAAAATTCAGCAGAGTATTCCCTGAACTGTCATCGCTTGTTGCTCGTGGGTTGACCTTGTCCGCTCACGGGTATCAGCCCAAAGGAGTGTCATGTCTGGCCAACTTTACACCAATCGTCTCATTGACGAAACCTCGCCCTATCTGCGTCAGCACGCCCACAATCCGGTCGATTGGTATCCGTGGGGTGAAGAAGCGCTGACCAAGGCGCGCAAAGAGGGTAAGCCGATTTTTCTCAGCATTGGCTATTCAGCCTGTCACTGGTGCCATGTCATGGCGCATGAATCCTTTGAAAATCCGACGACAGCCACGCTGATGAATGAGCGCTATGTCAACATTAAAGTCGACCGCGAAGAGCGCCCTGATCTCGATGCAATCTATATGGATGCGGTCGTCTCGATGACCAACTCGGGTGGCTGGCCGATGAGCGTCTTTCTGACGCCGGATGGGCAACCTTTTTACGGCGGCACCTACTACCCGCCGGAGCCGCGCTATGGGATGCCAAGCTTTACGCAAATCTTGCACTCGGTGGCCGATGCGTACGAGAAGCGGCGCGGGGAAGTGTTGGGGCAGGCGATGCGCTTGACAGAAGCATTGCAGCGGAGCGCCTTTATTCGCGCGCAAGAGACGGAGATCGGCACCGAGTTGCTCGATGAAGCGGTCGCCCAGTTACATCAAGCCTTTGACGACGAAGATGGCGGCTTTGGCAACCAGCCCAAATTCCCGCAGCCAATGACGCTCGATTTCCTCATGGCCTATGCGGCACGCACCAAGCAATCCGCCAGCGCGGCGATGGATCCGCTCGATGCCCTCTACATGGCCGAAACGACCCTGACCCGGATGGCCCACGGCGGTATTTACGACCAACTGGGGGGTGGCTTCCATCGCTACAGCGTCGACAAGATCTGGCTCGTGCCCCACTTTGAAAAGATGCTCTATGACAACAGTCAACTGTTGCGTACTTATCTGCACGCCTGGCAGATCACTGAGCGTCCGCTTTATAGACAGGTTGTGGACGAAACGATCGACTACACTTTGCGCGAGATGACGGCTCCCGATGGCGCTTTCTATAGCACACAGGATGCTGACAGCGAAGGCGAAGAGGGCAAGTTCTTTGTCTGGACGCCAGGCGAGATTGAGCAGATCCTCGATGCCCAAGAAGCGGCGATCTTTGAAAATTACTATGGTGTCTCTGATCGGGGCAACTTTGAGGGGCAGACGATTCTGTCGGTGGTGCGCACGGTGGAGAATGTGGCCGAACGTTTCCGTGTCAGCGTCGCTGAGGTGGAAACCGTCCTGGCCAGGGGACGCCAGAAGCTCTTTGCGCAGCGCGAAGAACGGGTCAAGCCGGCGCGCGATGAAAAGATCCTCACCGAGTGGAATGGCCTGATGATCCACGCGCTGGCGGAGTGTGGCGTTGTGCTGGGGCGGGCGGATGCGCTGCAAGCTGCGGTTAGCGCCGCCGAGTTTATCCTGGCCAATATGCGTCAACCCGATGGCAAGCTCTATCGCAGCTACAAGGATGGGCGGGCGCGGTTTAATGGCTATCTAGAAGATTACGCCGCCTTGATTCGGGGGCTGATTGCCCTCTATGAAGCGACCTTTGAGCTGCGCTGGCTGGGTGAGGCGAGCCGCTTGACACAACTGATGTTTGCCCAATTTCATGATCCAGAGCATGGCGGCTTCTTCCAGACTGGCGTTGACCATGAGCAGTTAGTCGTGCGCCGCAAAGATCTGATTGACAGCGCCATTCCCAGTGGCAACGCACTGGCCGCCGAAGCGCTTGTGCGTCTGGGCAGACTTGTTGGTACAGAGGAGTATCGCCAGGAAGCAATGCGTATCGTGTTGACGATGAAGGAGCCGATGGCTCGCCAACCCAATGGCTTTGGTCGGCTGCTGGGGGTCCTCGAGCTATTGCTGCACCCTAGCCAGGAGATTGCGATTGTCGGTGAAGCTGGCGACGCAGCTACGGCGGCTCTACTCGCCGAGGTGCGCCGCCATTTTCTACCCAATACCGTGATTGCGCTGAAAGAGCCAAACGGCGAAAGTGTGTTGCCCTTGTTAGCCGAGCGTACGCTTGTCAATGGACAAGCCGCGGCCTATGTCTGTGAAAATTATGCTTGCCAGTTACCGGTAACGACGGTGGTAGAGTTGCGGCGCCTGTTGTCAAAGTAGTTGCGAGTTTCGTCACCTATATTTCGTCTATGAAACATAGTAACTCATGTTACGCACGAATTCGACACCCCCTCTTCCCCCGACCCCTTCTCCCCGCGACGGGGAGAAGGGGAGAAAAATTTCTTTCTTTGTGTGAGTTTGGCGGCGAAGCCGCCAAACTCACACAAAGTTGACCAATTCCCCGCCCCTAGGGGCGGGTTAGGGTGGGGAAATCCTTTCCTGCGTAACATGAGATAGTAATTTAACCGATCTCCTACTTGCCACTAACCACTGGGAGAAAAACGGTGGCTGCGATGGTATCTAAGAAGCTGACATCGGCGACGGGCTGGCCACGATCATCGTAGCCACCAATCACAAAGATGGTATTCTCCCAGCGTGTGCTGCGCAGCCCGGCGCGGGCATTGGGCAGGGTTGGCCCCAGCGTCCATTCATCGCGTAACGGGTCATAGATAAAGAGATCCTTTTGGGCGCTGCCGGTGATCCAGCGATCTGTGCCGCCGATAACATAGATCTTGCCATTGCGCGCCACTGCCGTAAAGTCGATACGCGGTGCTGGCAGCGGTGCCACGGTGTGCCATTCTTCTGTCTGCGGATCATAGGTAGAGACCAGTGTGGCGGGCATGGATTCTACCTTTGCTGCCGTGCTGTGCGCGGTTGTGCTGATAATATTGCCGCCGATCACATAGACGAGATTGCCCAGTACCACGGCATCAAATTCACTGCGGGAAACCGGCATGGGGGCACCCACACGCCACTGGTTTTTGATAGGATCGTATAGCTGAACGTAGGCACTCTCGGAAATATTATCGAAACCACCCAAGACTATCAACTCGTCATTGACAACAACCCCAGCCGCGCCACTCACCGGTGTAATGAGCGCACTGGCGGTAATCCACTGTTGCGTTGTCAGATTGTAGCTGTGGGTATAACTGAGCGCACCCCCATACCACATGTTGTAGCCACCAGCCACATAGAGCATATTCCCAATGATCGCTGCAGCGGCGTCCGACCGTGGCACCGGTAAGAGAGGCAAAGCCTGCCAGCGCTGGGTCGTGGGATCAAATTGCCAATGCCGATTGGATGGCCCCTCTTGCGAAAGCCCCCCCACGACATGGATCATCGACCCATCTGTAACCGTACTCGGATCCGCCACGGCCTGGGCCAATAGTGGAGAATAGAGCCACTCTTCAGCCGCCTCCCCATCGACAGCAGGGGACTGGTCAGCCGCTTGTACAGCAGTAGTTAATAACAAACTCATCAGCAATAGCAGCAAAATACCTAGAGTAAGTGCCATTGACGGATAAAGCAGCGCGGTTCGACGTGACATCGGGAGATCCTTTATCTTCATACAACTTATACTGTATAGGCCCAACGCAATTGGGGGTCTACAATTGCAAACGCAGCAAAGAGATCGATAGTAGCACGGTCAACAATCTGGTTATACTAAAATGGTACATCATGTATGCGTTTTGGTAGATGACAATATCTTAACAGTGAGGACAAATGTTGTAGTCAGCTAATCGACAAGCCGCTGCGCAGAATGGCCACATAGCCCTGAATGCGTGCGCGGCGCAATGCTGGCTTGTGGCGCAAGAGCAATTTGGTCGCTTCGATGCCAATTTGTAGCAGATATTCAAAGAGGAGATAGCCACGTAAGAGGGTTGCCCAAGAGGAGCCGAAATACTTCTGATAGTAGCGGATTTTGCTGGTATTGAAGAGGATGTGCCGCCGCGTGACAACCTGTTCGCTGCTGCGTCCCTCATAGTGCAGGATGCACGCTTGGGGTAGGTAGGCAATGCGCCAGCCGGCCAGTTTCATGCGTTGGCAGAGATCAAGCTCTTCGCTGTACATAAAGAATCCTTCATCAAAGGGGCCGGCGTCACCCGCAATACGAATCGCCTCTAACGCCGTCCGCCGGCAAAAGAGTGCGGAACCATTGAGCCAATCGACCTCATGGCGTTGGTCCGCCGGCTGATCGAGCATGTGCATGGCTCGTATCCACGGGTTGGTTGGCCACAGTTGGCCCAGCCAGGTGCTCTCGAAAAAGCCAGTCCAATGGGTGGGAAAGCGGCGACGACTATTTTGCCACTGCTGATCTCCATAGCGCAGTTGTGGGCCGACCATGCCCAAGGTCGGTTCGTCTGCCATTGCCTGACGCAGCAGGGTGAAGGCATCATTCGCTTGGCGTACCACCGGTGGCTCCTGCGCTTCCTCAAGCAAGGCAGGTGTTTGGTGGTTGAGCAGTTCGGTGTCGGGATTGAGAAAGAAGACAAAGTCGCCCCGACTTTCGCGATAGCCCCAATTGTTGCCACGAGTAAACCCCAGGTTGCTGCTACTCGGCAGCAGACGCACCCAAGGGAAGGCCGTAGGTAGTGCCGCCACCGTTTCGTCGCTGCTGGCGCTGTCGACCACAATCACTTCAAGCCGCAATGGTTGGTGGGAGTCATAGTAACGCCATGGGCTTGTAGCAGACTCTGTTGCTGGGGTTGGCGAATCTGCGGTAAGCGCAGGTACCGCTGTTGTAGGGGCACTTGTCACGGCGGCAATCGATTGCAGACAGGCACGCAGGAGGGGCCAGACATTCCAACTGACAATGATAATCGATAGATCAATCGAGGTTGGCGCAGGGGGTGGGGCAAGATTTTCAAGCGCTGGGTGCATCGTTTGGATCCTGAACTTGAGGGCAACGCATAGACAAATCATTGAAAAGTCATACGGAGTTCAATGGCTTTTGCACGAGAAAAGCTGTATGACTTTTAAGGATTTTATCGATTAGTAGTGACGTTGTACGACAAAATCACAAAGCCCATAGAGCGAATCGGTATAGGCGGAGGCAGACAAGCGTACAAGATTTTGACGCGCTTTCACTAAAAAGTCCAGCGCTTCGGCGTGGGCGGTGCTGATTGCCGCGCTCTGGCGCACATCGGCCACAATTTCTTGTACCAGCGTCTGCCAGATCGCCGGCTCTTCCTCTTCTTCGGCGCGTTCGCGTTGCGCGGTCAGATCGGCCAGGTAGCCAGCCGGATCCCGCTGTTGCTGCACATAGTGAAAAAAGGGCAGGGTCAGCGTCCCGCCCAAGAGATCACTGCCCGCCGGTTTGCCTAGGGTCGATTCATCACTGGTAAAATCGAGCACATCGTCGATGATCTGAAAAGCCATGCCAAAATGATAGCCGTAATCCCGCAGTGCTTGAATGGTCTCATCGGGGAGATCGGCCAGGATCGCGGCCCCTTCGGTGGCGGCACAGAAGAGGCTGGCTGTTTTGGCATAGATACGCTGGTAATAGATCTCTTTGGGCTGCGCAAATTGATAGCGGGCATGTAACTGATTCAGCTCTCCTGTCACGATCACTTCCAACGTATTGCTAAAGAGCCGGATGACGCGTAGGTTATCGGTTTCGGCGGAAAAATGGGCAGCGGTGCCAAACATATAATTACCCGCGAGTACGGTCAGCCCCCCGCTCCATGTCGCGTTGAGGGTAGGCGCGCCGCGCCGTAAGAGGGCCCCATCAATCACATCGTCGTGAACAAGCGTTGCCGTGTGCAACATTTCGACGGCGGCGGCCAGGGCAATGACATGGCGGTGTGCAATGGACGATCCGTCAACCCCACCGGCCCCCGCAGCTAGCAAGGCCAGCGCCGGTCGCAGGCGTTTCCCGCCACTGCCGATCAGATCGAGAAAAGCATTGGCCAACGGTGCAAAAATGACGGAATCCACCGCTTTCATTTTTGCATCGACCTGTTGCAGGGATCCACGCACGGGTGCCAGCAATTCTTGCACGGAGACCGGTTTCGTTTCAACCACGGATTGCTGTCCTGTCGCTATTGGTACAGATTTCAGATGATTTGCTGAGCGCATGTGCAGCCATTCGCTAGACTATTGGGTAACCCTCCGCCACATACGGAGTTGGTAAGCCGAAAAAAGTTGTCGCAACTGCAGAACTCTGCTGGGCAATTTGGGCTGGTTCCACACCACGCAACTGTGCCAATTGCGCACAAACCAGCGCGACGTAGGCTGGTTCGTTCCGCTGCCCGCGGTAGGGATGGGGCGTCAAATAGGGTGCGTCGGTCTCCAGCATCAGGCGATCCAAATCAAGCTGTGGCGCGATTTCATGCAGGGAACGGGCATTGCGAAAGGTCACGGGGCCACCGATACCCACAATAAAATTCAAGGTATAGGCTTCGTGGGCTAGCGCAAGATCACCGCCAAAGGCGTGGAGCACTCCCCAAAACTGCCGTTGGGCCAGCGGTGAATTCTGTGTGGCACGATCGGTTACCCACTCGCGCAAAATGGCCATTGTGTCAATGGTTGCATCGCGGTTGTGAATGATCACCGGCAGCCCCACTTCCGCCGCCAGCGCCAACTGTTGCCGAAAGACCATTGCCTGTTGTGCAGGTGGCACCTTGTCCCAGTAATAATCAAGCCCGATCTCGCCAATCGCCACGACCTTGGGGTGTGCTGCCAACTCGCGGATCGCGTCAATTGTTTTTGTGCCGACGTTGGCGCTGCTGTTTGGATGGATGCCAACCGCAGCATAAACATGGGCCTCTACCTCGGCCAGCGCAACAGCTTGCCGGCAATGGGTGAGATCAATGCCTGGGTTGACAATCGTAGCGACACCTGCCGCCGCCGCTCGCGCCAAAACCGCACTGCGATCTTCATTGAATTGTTCTACATCTAGATGGCAATGACTATCGATCAATGTTGCCGGTAGATGTGCGGTGGGAATGGCAGACACAAGAAATTGAACCTAAGAGAATGATCACTGATCAACAATTAAGTGACAATTGTTAATGACGGCGGTACCGAAACAGGCACGATTGCAAGAACCTTGGTACATTTTATCACAGGGCGTTTGAATCGAAAGTATGTGAGCTTGCAGAAGCGACGAGACATTGTCGTCTTGTCGTCTTGTCGTCGTAAGCAATAGCGAGAAAGTTTTTGGAAAGCGGCGGCTGAGCGGGCACCCGCTCAGCCGTCGCTACGTCAATTTTATTTCTATAGATCGTCAGAAAAAGATCAGTGGTGGAATCCATTTTTCGTAGGGGCACGGTATACCGTGCCCCTACGAAAAATTATCTGAACGTCTATAGCTACTTTCTCGCTTTTACTTTACCTTATTACGGGGTTAAAACGCCGCTCTACTATCGAGAAAGCGGATACCTATTCGGTGCCGGGGACGCCAGCTTGGCGCAGTGGGCGCATTTTCGCGGTCGCTGCGGCGACTTCTCGTTGTTGTAGCGCGTCTAGAATGGAAACCCGCGTTTTTCCTAATAACGAGCGAAGCCGCTTGCACCGCTACCACGCGATTGAGGCGTTAAAAAAACGCTGGTTTTGAACTTGATTTGAATATCGTACAGCGAGGTGGCGCGTACCTGGCCCCGATCTACCGACCTACCGATCCAGGTCGTTGTCTCTTAGTGGCGCCGCCGCACCGCGCGGGCCTGGGTCACCGTTGTGGCCAGATAGTCGGCGGTGGTCGCGGCGGCAAAGCGGTTGGGTGAGAAGGCACCGATATCGATACTGCTCTGGCCGTCGACGGCCAATTCCGCCAACAAGAGCCCAGCGACTGGATTGTAGGCAAAGCCCCCCGAATGAAACGCGCAACCGAGCAAAAGGCCGGGGTAACGCTCAAGCGAGCCAAGAAGCGGTTCGCCATCCATCGAGAAACAGATCAGCCCAACCTGCTCCGCAGCCCAAGTCGTCTGCGCTACTGCAGGGAGCAACGGCGTTAGATTGGTTGAAAGATCCGCTTTGACCTCCTCCGGTGCAGCCAACTCACCCATCTGAAAGGTGGGCGCGGCGACCCGATACTCCGTGCGTGTAGGCGTTTCGCCACCAGCCAGCAACCGGTTGCCCGTGGCTGGCCGAATATAGCCCCCTTGCGGATTGGCGTTGATCGCCGGGATGGCAACGGGCGCGGATAGGGGCGTTGTCAGGTAGCGCTGGTGGACAAAAGCTTTCATGGGAATCGTGATCCCCAAGCCGGTCAGCAGGTTGTTTGTCCAGGCGTGGGTGGTACAGAGCACCACGTCAGCAGCAATCGGACCATCGGGCGTGGTGACCCCGGCGATTCGTCCATTCTGCTCGACAAATCCGGTGACAGTGACTCCTTCGCGCAACTCAACACCTAACGTTTGCACACGGCGCGCCAGTGCCGGTACGTAAGCATCGGGCTCGCTGTAGCCACCCAGTGGATCATAAAGACCGATGATTTCTTCGTCGGGCGTCAACGCGGGCCAGCGATAGCGCAACTCCTGAGCATTGAGAATTTCGTAGGGCACCGCCAGCCGATCATAGAGTGGCAACAGTGCGGTGCGTTCTGGCCACGAAGGTGGGTCGAAGAGATTGAGGCAGCCCACATCCTGAAAGCGATAGCCGGGCAGATCGTCGGAGAGTTCCCGATAGAGATCGAGGCTAATCTTGCGTGCCAAGACGCCTGTCTCACTCCAAAGCAAGCTCGTGATAATGCCCCCAGCGCGGCTGCTCGACCCCGCGCCGATCTGATCTTTCTCTACCAAGAGCACGCGCCCAAAGCCCTTACGCGCCAGATGATAGGCGCTGCTCAAGCCGATCACGCCGCCACCGATGATCAAGGCAGTCGCCGATCGCATCTGCCTAGGCCCCCGGCACCTGATCGAGATCAGCGCTGCATTGTTTCAGCACATTCATCAGGGCAAAGTCACCGCCCCACGGCACGATCTGCGCACCCATCGCCCGATAACGCTGGATCTCGTCGAGTGAGCCGGCAGTAATCCCCCACACCTTGTTATATTTCTCTGCTGCTGCGGCCACTGTTTCAATCGCTTTTGCCATCGTCAGGCCATGACCGGCGGGGCCACTGGCAATCCGCAAGGTGAGATCAGCCGGGCCAAGAAAAAGGCCGTCGACGCCCTCGATCGAGGCGATCTCCTCGGCATTGGCCACCGCTTGCAGCGTCTCGACTTGCGTGAGGAGAAAGGTCTCATGGTTGGCGTCAACATTATAGGTGCTCTCTGGATACCAGACCCCAATGCCATAATCGCCATCGTGCCCCGCACCATCCATGCCGCGGTTACCGAGCGGCGGATACTTGATCGCCTGCACGAGATCGGCGGCCATCTGTGGCTCCGAAACGAGCGGTACTAAAAAGCCCGCCGCCCCATCTTCAAGATAACGATAAAGTTTGGTGCGCTCCAACGTTGGTGGGCGCACCATACAGTCGATATCATTGTGGTGGCACATCATAATCATCGACTGCACCTCGCGCGGATCCATCGCGCGATGTTCCAGATCAAGCCAGATACCATCGAAGTTGAATTGGCTGGCGTAGCGAATAAAGAAAGGCAAATAATGGCCGAGGCCACAGACGCGGGCAAAATTACCGGCGCGGAATTTTTCGAGCATTTTACTTTTACGCATTGTGTTTCCTTTAATGAGAATTAAAAAATTTAAATGATCCACGAAGAGGCACGAAGGTTCACGAAGAAAAGATGAATCTTCGTGTGTCTTTGTGTGACTTCGTGGATCATTATTTCTTTGGAATGACCTAAGGGCCTGTCCAGAAATAACTTGGAGAATTTTTCCGTACGGACACGGTACACCGTGTCCGTACAATTGACTACTTTATTTCTGGACAGACCCTAAAGCTGTAACCGCGCCCAATGCAGATCCATGGCCGTATTTGTCCCGGCATAGTAAACGACCAGCACTTCGCCATTGGGCAACGCTTCGGCGTAGGGCAGACCAAAACTCCACAGCCCCATTTCGGCTAGCAATTCACCGGTATTGTCATCCGCTTTGGCCGCCTCGGCGTGGGTGTAGATTATAACATCACTCGTTGGATCAAAAGGTGCATCGACCGTTGGCGCCAGGCGAGCGTGGATGGCGTGGCTTTGAAAGCGATCCACATAGGCGAGCAGCACACGGCCATCAGCCAGCATCGCCGGTCGCGCCGCCTGATCGGCAAAGCCGAGATCGACCGCTGCGGACCAACTCCGGCCATGATCGCGACTAATGCGGCGGTGGATGTTCAGATAGCTTGTAGTCTGGGTGTCATAGCTCCAGGCAAAGGTGACGACAGTGCCATTGGGGGCCACGCCGCAGCGTAGATCCCAGTTGAAGATACGCCCGGTGGGATCTTCGCCTGCGACCACCGGCAATTCCCATGTTTGCCCTTGATCTAGCGAGTGAAAGAAGAGCACCTTCTGCATCCAGCGCGTACGGTCAAGATAGGTTTTGTTTGTCTCGATACTCATCGCCAATGCACCATTCGCCAATTTGAGCAGGGGGCTTGTCAGGCTAGCAGGGCCAATTGCGGCAGCCATCGGCACCACGCGCCAGGGCGACCACGTTGCCCCCTGATCATGCGAGTCGGCTAGGAGGATCGACATCGGCAGACAGCCCTCTGTCTCGGCGTTGAAGAGCGGCTTGCCGGGATAACTCGTGCGGTCGATCCACATTGACGCGGCGATCAGATGGCTTGGGCTCAACTCGGTCAGATAACAGAGTTTGAGAGTGCCCGCTTTGCCATCCACGGCGGGGCTGGGAAAGGGGCGCCACGGCGCACTCCAGCTTTGCCCCTGATCGCTAGAACGGGCAAATTCGATGGTTTCATCATCGGCGTCTTTGGTTGAGCCAGCGCGCCAGGTTGCCAGTAGCGTGCCATTGGCCAGCGCAGTCACGGTGGCGAAGGTCAGGTTGGCGCGGTCGCTATGTGGTTGGCTGCGGCTTAGGATGCCACGTTCGATGATTTGCAATTAAGTCCTGTATCTATTAGAATCCCGGCTGCTTGTGAGGCAACTACTCCAGCAACGTAAAATTGGCTGACCGTCGCGCCGCTTCCGGGAGGTGACCGGCGAATCCCTTATCTTGATGAGCCAAAATATGTCCGATTGTACTATAGATATTTTTGACGGACAACTTTCTCCAAAACCTGCCTCTGCAAAGAATCTTGTGCGCTCCGTTTTACCGCACCTGTGGCATCGTTAACCCCAACAACGCCAATGCATCGCGCTCGATCAACGCTTCGATCTGTTCTGCGGGCAATCGGAAACGGTCGATCTGCACCTCTGCCAAACTGCGCAGCCCGCTGACCGAGGCAGCAACGTTGGTAAAGGGGAAGTCAGTGCCGAAGAGTAGTTTATTCCAAACACCATACTCATGGACGAGCATCAGGCTGTGGAAGAGTTGCCAAGGCCGATAATGCAGCGCGCTGACATCGGCGTAGACGTGGGGATGTTTGCGGATGACGGCGACGCATTCGCCCTCGTAGGGGTGGCCGAGGTGGGCCATGATGATGCGCACCTCGGGGTAACGGCGGGCGACGACATCGATGTGCCGGGGCAGCGTCGCTTCGATCCAACTTTGGGAGACAAAGGTGGTGCCGGTGTGGAGCAAGACGGGCAGGCCATGTTTCTGCGCATAGGCCCAAAGCGGGTTGAGCCGGCTATCTTGCGGAAAGAAGCCGGCATACATCGGCATCAATTTGATTCCGCATAAGCCTAGCTCCTGATGGCCATATTCCAACTCGGCCTCCCACCCTGGCTGCGTGGGGTCAAGTGAGAGAAACCCAAGCAAACGCGCCGGATCTTGTCTCACATAGGTCGCCACGAGCCGATCATCGACCCAAAGACCCGCTAGTTTGGCTTTGCCGCCAAAGCAGATCGTCGCGGTCACATTGGGCGCGGTGGCGCAGTAATCGTCGTAGCGAGTCACGAAGTCGATAGGCTCTTTGCGGGCACGCGATGCCTCGGCCAGAAAATTGTCAGAGAAGACGCTGTTGTCGGGAAAAACGTGCGTGTGAACATCGATAATCATGGGATACTCTCTGCTTATTTATAACTATTTTGATCAGTTGCGCTGGTTGAGTAGCAAAGCGTATCGAACCCAAGCGGGCCGAACCGCTCACACTGGCTTCGATTCGATACGGCTGCACCCTACTCAACCCGCGGTGACATGGCCCTATTGTTGTTGTGCTTGGGCAACAATATCGACCCCGACTAACTCACTCCAAGCCGTCAACAGTTGTTTGGTTACCACTCCCACTTGCCCATCGCCGACTGGCAAGCCATTAAACTTGGTCGCGGGCATAATACAGTAAGGCGTGCTGGTGAAGAAGGCTTCATCCGCTGTGTAGATGTCATAGGGCTGAAAATCGGTCACGGCGACGGGGATGGCCAGTTGCGCGGCGAGTTCCAACACGGTGGCGCGGCTGACTCCGGCCAGCGCGCTGCGGGTGTGGGGCGTCTTGAGCACGCCATCGCTGACAATAAAGAAGTTGCCTCCCTTGTTCTCCGCCACATTGCCATGGATATCGAGCAGAATGCTCTGCGCCTGTGGATCGACGAGCTTGACCTCCTGCTCGGCCAGCGTATAGGCCATGCGGCTGCGGTTTTTGATGCGAGCGTCAAGCGCTTCCGGCGGTACGGCGCGGCTAAAGGGGGTAACGGCGTGGCAGCCATCGGTATAGAAGCGCGCCCAATCGGTGAGGATCAGCGGCGCGGTGTGGATGATAATCGTCGCCTGCGAGCGTGCCTTGGTTGGGTCGGCACCAGGGACAAAGAGCCCGCGTGAAATATTGTGCACCAGCCACAGATCCATCTCTCCTGTCACCCTGGGCAGATTCTTCTCCAGCACACGCAACGAGAGCTCAGACATCTCCGCCGCCGTCATGCCAGGATCGATCCGCGTCACCTTGAGCGACTTATAGAGCCGGTCGATATGCTCGGCTAACTTAAACGGTGTGTGCGCAAAGGTACGCGTCGATTCCGTCACCGTATCGCCCAACATCACCGCGGCATCAAAGATCGAAATCTTCGCCTCCCCCGCCGGCACAAACTCTCCATTCAAATAGACCAAATGACTCGCCGCATCCATCGCCATTCCCATTCCCTATTCACCATTTACAATTCACCATTTACAATTCACCATTTACAATTCACCATTTACAATTCACCATTCCCTACCCCTTGACCGACCCCAGCGTCATCCCCGCCACCACAAAGCGTTGCACGGCGATAAAGAGAATCACCGGCGGTAGCGCCGTGATAATTGCCGTTGCCATCAGCGGCCCCCACAAAAAGACATCACCGAGAATATAGCTGCCCAGCCCCGTCGGCAGGGTCATCAACTCGCGGCTGCGCACCAGGGTGACGGCATAGAGAAATTCGTTCCACGAGTTGGTAAAGCCAAAGATAAAGGCGGTGACGATGCCCGGCGCGGCCAATGGCAGCACAATCCGCCACAACACGCCCAACCGCGAACAGCCATCGATCCGCGCCGCATCTTCCAACTCTTCAGGAATACTACGAAAATAGCCAAGGATCAGCCAGGTGCAGAAGGGGACGTTGAAGGAGAGATAGGCGAGCAGCAGCCCCCATAGCCCCTCGGTCAGCCGCAGGTTAAACATCAGAATAAACATGGGAATAAAGAGCAGCGAGGTAGGCACCAGATAGGTAAAGAGCACGCCACGGGCGACGGTCCGGTTGCCGCGAAATTTGAGGCGCACAATGCTGTAGCCAGCCAACACGCCAATCACCACGGCAATGCCACTGCTGCTAAAGGCCATAACCAAGCTGTTGCGCAGCCACTGCACGGTCGGTCGTTCAGTAAAGACAAATTGATAATTTTCCAGCGTGAGATCCCGTGGCACAAGGACCTGCTCTTTGACATAGACCTGCTTGCCTTTGCGCAGCGAGGTGAGGCCAATCCAATAAAAGGGAAAGAGCGCGCCGATCAGGAGGCCGGCCAGTGTGAGGTAGGTAATAAGGGTTAGAAGCAGCTTTTGGCGTTGGCTAGTTCTCATTCGGATTCTCCGCGCAACATCAAGGGCGACAGGATGGTAATGATCAAAATTAGCACCGGGGCGAGGATCACCGAAACGGTCTGTCCATAGCCCAACCGCGAGGTGATGAAACCTAGCTTATAGGTGTAGGTCGCAAAGACATCGGTGGCATGGCCGGGACCGCCGCCGGTGAGCAGCCAGACGATGCTAAAGTCGTTAAAGGTCCAGATTACCGAGAGGATCGTCACCACCAGGATCACCGTACGCAGGCTGGGCAAAGTGACAAAGCGAAAGCGTTGCCAGATCGACGCACCATCCATTTCGGCGGCTTCATATAGCTCCTGCGGAATCGCCTGCATCCCCGCCAGCAAGGTGATGCCAAAGAAGGGAAAGCCACGCCAGCTGTTGACCAGCACCAGCGAGAGCAGCGCCGTGCCATATTGGGCCAGCCAGGGGATCGGAATTCGCATCAAACCCAATTCGCGTAGAGTGAGGTTGAGCACGCCGGTGAGATCGAGAATCCAGCGCCAACTGAGGGCAGTGACGACGGTGGGCGCTACCCAAGGCATGAGCAGCAGCCCACGCCAAAGCCCACGCCAGCGCAACGGCTGGTTGAGGACCAACGCCATAATCATCCCAACGATCAGCTTGAGAAAGACCGAGCCCAAGGTGAAGACAAAGCCATTGCGCACGACCTGCCAAAAGAAGGGATCCTCGAATAACAGATCCCGATAATTTTGCAGCCCGACAAAGCGGCCCACCATGCCAATCGTCTTATCCTGCAAGGTGATCCAGATCGCCGATGCGATGGGATAGGCGAGCAGGATAAAGAGGATCAGGATCAGGGGGAGCAGCAGCAGATAGGCCAAGACCCAGTCGCGCCCCAACTGCCGCTGCCACCGACCGCGCTGCGTAGCGACCGGTGCACCCACACGGCTTTCTACCTCAACTGCCATGTGAAAACTCCTTTAGGATAATTGGCGACTGGCTTAATATCAGCCACAGAGAACACAGAGAACACAGAGAACACAGAGAACACAGAGAACACAGAGAACACAGAGAACACAGAGAACACAGAGAACACAGAGGGGAAGAAATGCTTTTCTCTGCGATCTCCGTGCTCTCCGTGGCAGAAAAATGAGATCTGTCAGTCAACCCGAATTGGCAACTTTTGCTCGACCCAATCTTCTGCCCACTGTCTTACTGATTTACTGTCTTACTGATTTACTGTCTTACTGATTTACTATCTCACTGCCCCAGCTTTGCCTGCCAATCATCATACCACTTCTGCAGGGCGGCTTCGGCTTCGGTGATGGCGTCGTCATTGCTCCAGCCGTCGACAAGTACGCGGTTGAGCATCTTGGCCATGGTGTGATCCATCCAGGCGTCGAGGATCCACGGCGTGGTCAAGCCGGGGTAGCCTTGGGGACGGGTGTTGGAGACCATGTCGGCCAATACTTTGCGATCGGGATCCTGCCACATCTCGTCGTTGAGCATCTCTTTGTAGACGGGCAGCATGTTGCCGCCGCCATTCTCATAGAAGGGGCTCAGTTGATCCGGGGCAAAGATGTGCTCCAGCAGTTGGAGACAAAGGTCAACATGCTCGCTCGTATTGAAGACACCCCACTGATAGTAGTAGCCAGAGACGAAGCGCCCTTCGGGGCCACCGGGGATCGGGATGACCGCGGTCTTGGCGAGCAGTTCTGGATCTTCGGTCTGCAGATAGCGCAAAATGCTGCCGGTGTTCAGGGTCATGCCGACAATCTCGCTCTGGTAGGCGCGATTGTTACCGCCATCATCCCAGGTGGGGCCATCGGGCGGGATCAGGCCGGCATCCCAGGCTCCCTTGAGCAGATCGAGCACTTGGCGGGTCGCATCGGAGTCAATTGCTGGTTTACCCTCTGTGTCCCAAGTGCTGCCGCCGTAGGACCAGAGTATGGAGGTGAAGGAGACTTCCGAGTCCCACGAGGGGGTGCCGATCTGTTTGCCCCAGCCCCAGAATTGATCCTCGGGAGCGTTGATCGTTCCAGCAATCGCCACGACATCGTCCCAGGTTTCGGGTAACGCCAAGCCTTTTTCTTCGAGCTTATCGGTACGCACATAGAAGACTTCGGTCGAGCTAAAGGAAGGGACCGACCAATGTTTGCCGTCGGCGGTCTGCCCAGCCAGGAAGGCGCCATCGGTAAAGCCACCTTTCAGCTCATTCAGCCGTTGCATCACCTCGGTCGTCTCGGCCAAGACGCCACTTTGGATGAATTGGGGCAGATCATTCTGCTCAATCGCCGCGCAGTCGGGGAATTGCTTGCTCTCAAAGGCGGTCTGCCAGCGCGGGGTCCGTTCATCCTGCGACATGCGCGCCAGTTCAATCTCGACGCCATTCGCTTCGCCCCACGCCTTGATCTGCTCGTCTTGGGTTGCGTCGGCTTCGGGCGTAAAGGTGGTGGCCGCCCAGACGGTGATCTTGGGCTTGGCCGCGGCCGCTTCGCCCCCCGGTCCCGCCGCCGGTGCGACACAGGCAGAGAGCGTAAGGGCCAAGACGAGGGCCATGATATGGAAGCAACTGCGGGAATTCAAACGATGGATTGCCATTGCATGCTCCTTGTTAGGTTGTGATTGGGCCAAAACGCGAGAAACTTTGGTAATCGTTTGCCTTTCTGGGAGAGAAAGGCTGTGGTTGGTGATTGATAGACTGCGTGAGGGAATGAATAGAACCATCCTATTGTCCTATAGCTGTAGTGTAAACTAGGGGTGGGATGGTTGTCAACTGGGTGAAAAATGGTGTGGGTGAGTAAAAAACGTTTGAGATTTCGCAATATATGTGTCACAATTGACTGGGAAGATAAGCCGGTTCAAACATCCACTGTCATTGGGCCCAGGAGCTGTAAGAATTCGGCCTTCGTTACGCTCTTGGGGAACACAACCACTACCACTCTTAACGCAAGCAAAGCAAAATCCAGAAGGAGTCATCACTATGCAACTAGCCGTGATCGGTGCCGGCAATATGGGCTGTGTGTATGGGGCCAACCTGGCCCGCATTGGGGTCGATGTGACCATGGTTGACCCTTGGGCAGAACATGTGACGGCGATGCAGCAACATGGACTGGCCATGACAGGGCAAAATGGAACCTTTACGGCCCAGGTCAAGGCGGCAACCGATGGCAGCAACATCAGAGATATGGACGCGGCGATTATTCTGGTCAATACCTATGACAGCGCCGCGGCCGCGCAGACGGCACAACAGGTGCTTAGTCCAGGGGGCTACGCGCTGACGTTGCAAAATGGGGTGGGCAATGTGGAGATCCTCACGCAACTGCTGGGTGCGCAGCGGGTGCTTGCAGGGTTGAGCTTTCACAGTGGCGATCTGCAGGGGCCTGGGCAGGTCGAGCACACCAACTTTGGGCCGACCTATCTCGGCGAACTCGACGGTACACGCTCGGAACGGCTCTTACACCTGGTCGATCTGTTACAAAAAGCCAATCTGCAGCCGGCCATCGAGCCGGATATTACAGTGACCATCTGGAGCAAGTTTGTCCACAACTGTGGTATCAACGCGATCTGCGCCCTCACCGAGTTGCGTCCGGGTCAGATTCGCGAGGTGCCGGAACTGGACGAGTTCCAGACCGCGATTATCGAGGAGACGCTGGCGCTTGTTGTGGCCAAAGGCATCGTCCTGCCCGATCCCGATCCGGTGCAGACGATCAAGGCATACTGCGCCAAAAAATTTCACCGCGTGTCGATGGCGCAGCACTTGGCGCGCGGCCGCAAGACCGAGATTGATGCCCTGAATGGCTATGTCGCCCGCGAATGCGCCCGGTTGGGGCTATCTGCCCCCTATAACGATGCGTTGACGCGGCTGATGAAGGGACGACACCACACGCCATCAGACGCGCAAAATTCCTAAGGTCATTCCAAAGAAATAGTTATCCACGAAGACACACGAAGACACACGAAGACACACGAAGACACACGAAGACACACGAAGACACACGAAGACACACGAAGACATACGAAGAGGCGCGAAGATTCGTCTTGGCTTCGTGAAACTTCGTGCCTCTTCGTGGATAACTATATTGGACAGGCTGAGGGTAGACAGATCCTGTAATAAGAAAGAGACCGACATGTCATTCCTGCGAAGGCAGGAATCCACTCTCGGCAACGATGGATTCCTGCCTTCGCAGGAATGACAGCACGGCCCACCTTCAGCCTTACCATTACACTTTTCGTGGATAATTTAAATTTTGGATTGGCTACTCCAGAAAAATAAGTATCCATAACTATTTGCTTTTCTTCGTGTCGGGTGCCCGTTGGGCGCGTGTGCCTTCGTGTGTCTTCGTGGATCATTTAATTCTTAGAATAGCCATTGGCCTAATTTGCCAGGAGATTCATCACATCGATCAGCGCGCGCAGATAGCCAATGGCATAGGCGCGGCCGCGGTGGCCCCAGCGGGTATCGTCGATCATGTTGGGCACGTGGTCGTCGATGATAAAGCTGTTGAAGCCATTCTCCTTGAGCAGTTGCATCACCTGAAACTTGTTGGCCAGGTTGCCCTCGTCGATAAAGCACTCGGAAAACGAGGAAGCCTCGCCCACCACATCGCGAAAGTGGATATAGATGAGCTTGCCGCGCGGGCCAAAGTAGCGAATGCCACGAGTCACATTCTCCATGCCCCCCATCTCCGACCAGCAGCCAATACAGAAGTTCAGCCCCAGGTTGGGGCTATCAAAGGTATCGGTCATACGCTTGAAGCCTTCGTAGCTGTGGAAGATGCGCGCAACACCGCCCAACGACGGCACCGGCGGATCGTCAGGATGGACGGCAAAAGTCACACCAACCTCTTCGCCAACGGGTAGGATGCGTTCCATGTAATAGCAGAAATTCTGCCACATCTCTTCGGCACTGTAGACGCGCCCGTGTGTCAGCTGATCGGCGGGGTGGTCGGCAAGATTAAACCGGCGGGCCGATGCGCCGCCACGCCGCATATCGCGTGGTTCCGTACTCCAGACGCCGCTGGGCATCCAGTGAATGCCCAGAACCGGGATGCCGGCACGTCCCATGTTGCGGATCAGCGTCTGCATGTGCGCGATCTGTTCATCGCGGCCGGGCAGCCCGAGCATCACCTTATCGTAAAAGGTGATCGGCACATTTTCCAGCGACATCAGGCGCAGGCCATGTGCCTCGACTTTTTTGCGCGCAGCGAGCAAGTCTTCATATTCCCACTGGTGTTCACCGGGGAAGCTGGCCGTGTTCAGTTGGATATCTTCTGCCCCCAATTGGGCAATAAAGGTCAGCATATCGGCGGAGGGCTCGCGGAATTGGCCGAGACCGATGCGGATTGCTTTGGGCATTTGATCAAGAATGCGTTCAGCCATGAAAGTTCTCCTGGTTCAGGTAGAGAGCAGCATTGGTTGCGGGGATAGTTCATTCTACCCTATCACGAGATTGCTTAAAAACTGCTCCACGGCACACGCTGGAGCCAGTCGACCAGGCGCTTGCCCTCTTTGGTGCTGTTAAAGACCTGGGTCGAAACGCGAATATTGGTACAGGGCCGCAATGATGCCCGTCACCCTCCTACAGATTTGGACATTTTGTACGTTGCGGAGAGGAATTATAGGCGGTTGGGAAAACCAAAGGGTGTGTCCCATTTGGGGGGATTACACAGAGGGACAAAATTGCTCGTCCGGTGTAATTCCCCAAATGTGGTACGCACCCGGAAAGCCAAATTTGCGAGTTGCCAACATTAGGTACATTTATGCTATACTAAAATTAGTATAAGCTATCATATTGTAGTATAGATTTCTTTGATAACTTACGTACAAGAACGTATACTCCTGGGAAATTTTCATTCTGAAAGCATCGCCAGGGTGGAGTAATTCAAAGACCCTTTTAGGGTGACAGATTTGTCGTTTCTAAGGGCATAGCATAATACCCGTGGGGCACGACAGGCCATGCCTCTGCGCTACTGAATATCAGGCTGAGCGGAGGAAGCAAGTGGGGACAGTGGAGAAGGGTAGAGCGCTACTGCTGCCAGCAGTAGCGCTCCAGTTGACTGAAAAGTATAGCCGCTGTTCAATTGATCAACGCGGCAGCCTGTTCAGTTTTATGGACACGCATCTCTTCTAAGAGGGTTTGAATATTGCCGTAGTGACAGACCATGGCAACTCGTGCCGCCGCAACATCGCCTGCTTCCAACGCATCAACAATGGCAACATGCCATTGGTAGATCGCTTCGTGATCGGGGTTGGCTGGCACATCCGAACGGCGGCGCGCTTGGGCAAAGACCATCCAAAAGATGTCCACAATTTTGCCGACGCTGCGATTGTTGACATTGGCCCACAGGGTGCGGTGAAAGAGCCGGTCTTCCTCGGCATAGCTTTTGTCTTGTGCTACTGCCGTCGCCATACGGGTCAGGATCGTGCGCAATTCGGCAATCTGCTCGGCCGTCACCGCACCCACGACCTGATCGATCATGCTGTGTTCGATGTGAAAGCGCACTTCTAGAATATCCGCCAGATCTTGCAGATCAAACATCAACCCATAGGCCAGATTTTCCAATAGAGGGTCAAATGAGAAGCTGCGGACAAAGAGACCAGCCCCAGTTTTGGCTTCGACAATGCCCAGCGTCTCCAAGGACTTTACCGCCTCGCGCACAGAGTTGCGGCTGACCCCTAGTTGCTCGGCCAATTCGGTCTCCGGCGGCAACGCATCCCCCGGCACGAGCGCATGTTCGATAATGAAAGCTTTAACTTCATCCTGAACGACCTGATAGAGGAGTTGTGGCCGTTTTAATTTTCGGTTCTCAAATTTGGGTTTTGACAACATAAGCTTCCAGTTCATCGGTAAAGTTTTCATTATTATATCCTATTGTAGGACACAACAGAAAATGTAAAGACAAAAAAGGAGATCCTATACGGATTGTCACTGATTGCATCAGCCACGAAACCAGTACCCGCGGCGTAACGGCAACGCGCGATGAGTTTTATCACAGAAGAAGAGCAAATAGGAGCAAGCAATGAGTACCCATCCCGATACTTCCCGCTCGCAAGAGCTTTACGGGCGCGCCGGTGCGTTGATCCCTGGCTGGACGCAACTGATTAGCCGGCGCGCCGATCAATTTGCCAGCGGCGTCAGTCCGATTTATGCCCAACGCGCCAAGGGCTCGCGCTTTATCGATGTCGATGAAAATGAGTATATCGACTGGGTCAACGCCGTTGGTGCGATCATTCTGGGCCATGCCGATGATGTGGTTGACAATGCCGTCAAGGAGCAGATCGACCGTGGCAGCCTCTATACGTTGAACAGCCCGCTTGAACTTGAATTGGCCGAAGCGCTCTGTGACACCATCCCCAGCGCCGAGATGGTACGTTATACCAAAGGCGGTGGCGAGGCGTGCGCGGTCGCGGCGCGTATTGCCCGCGGCACCACCGGGCGCGACAAGATCCTGATCTGTGGCTACCACGGCTGGCATGACTGGTATCAGGCCGCCAACTTCGGCGTCGATCCAGAGAGTGGCGAATATCCCTTTGCCGGCATCGAACCGATTGGTGTGCCCAAGGCGCTGGCGGGCACGGTGATCCCCTTTCTTTATGGCAATCTTACCAGGTTGGAGGCGCTGCTGAACGAACATCAGGGCGAGATCGCCGCGATCATGATGGAACCAGCGCGCTCCGCCTTGCCGCCAGCTGGCTATCTGGAAGGGGTACAAGCGTTGGCCCGCGCCCATGATGTCATTCTGATCTTTGACGAGGTCTCCTGTGGTTGGCGGCAGGCGATTGGCGGCATCCAGAGCATTGTCGGCGTCACACCTGATATGACGGTGGTGGCCAAGGCGATGTCCAATGGCTACCCAATGGGCGCGGTCGTCGGTTCGCGCGCGGTGATGGAGCCGGCCGCGCGCATGTTTATCTCCAGCTCCTACTGGAGCGATAACATTGGCCTGATCGCCGCGCTGACGACGATTCGCGAATTGAAACGGCGCAACGCCGAAGCGCGTTTCCAGGAGCTCGGCGAGAAGCTGCGCCGTGCGCTCAACGGCGCGCTAGATGAGGCCGGGCTATCGGGTGCTTGCATCGGTCTCCACAGCAACCCGACCGTGAGCATCGAAACGCCCGCTGGCATCGATCCACGCAAGATCTCGACCCTCTTTATCCAAGAGATGGCGCGACGCGGCGTACACACCTACATGTCCTTCAAAGCAACGTTGGCCCACACGGACGCTGATATTGCACAGACCGCGACCGCGGCCAGGGAGGCCTTCGGGGTGATTAAAAGCGGGCTGGAGAATGAGACACTCGATCAACTATTGGTGGCCGATCTCAAAAAGGAGCCATTTCGACGGTTGGTGCGCTAAGCAAAGGGAAAAATGATGCAAACGATCAAACCCACAGAACAGATTGATTTCGAGACGAACAAGCGACTGCTCAATCGCTATCGCTTTCTGGAATATGAAACGCTGCGCATTCTCGCCGGCTGGTTGCCCGCCACCGCCCAAATGGAGTGGAAGCTGGCGATGGGGCGGCTGCTCTGGGAAGATGCACAACATGTGCAGCAGCTCTACCAACGGCTGCGTGAGGTCCAGACGCCCGCCTTTCGCCCGCCCGGCGATGAGGCGCTAGAATTTCTGATGGCCGAGGCGATCCACGCCCCAACCGCGGCCGATCTATTGGCCGGCCTCTTCCGGGTGATCAAGCCCGCATTGGTCGATGCCTATCGTTGGCACATCGACCAAACCTTTGCCAACCCCGATGCACCAACGCTCTATGCCTTTAAGCACATTTTGCTCGATGAGGAGACGCAGGTGCAATGGGGTGCCGACGCGCTGGCCGCTCACCCGGTTGGTGCTTGGGAAGAGTACCTCGCCGCGCTGCTTGCTGCCGCCGGCGGCGTCACCGGTCAACAGCAACGGGCACAACAACCAGCCCCGCCTACCGGTCGTTGCCCCTTCCGCGCCCCGCGCCAGGCCGCCCGCGATGAACGTTTCAGCCTTGTCAACCGCAAAGCCGGCCAGGTGATCGCCGAACCCGATGTGGCCACGCGTCGCCGCTTGGAATTTGAAAGCTACAGCCAAGAGATGTTGGCGGCGGAGACGGTGGCGTTGGTGATCTACCTCTCTCCCCAAATGCCGTGGGAATTCACCTATGACAGCGCCCGCCACTGTTACGACGAGACCCGCCACTGCAAGTTGGGCATTGAATGGATGGCCCACTACGGTATCGATTACACCACCGTGCCCCAAAACACGCTGATCTACGAATGGCGCAGCCAATATGATGCCGCCACCCAATATACCCTGTTGACGATGGGCAACGAGGTCCACGCCTTCCCCTACCGCCACGAGAGCATCAAGAACTATCAGAGGCTAGACGACCAACTGTCGATCCAATACATCACCTATGACATGGCCGACGAACGCACCCACGTCGCCTATGGCAAGAAGTGGATCCCCACGCTGATGGCCCAACAAGGGATCGACAAACCGGTCGAGCAATATGTGGAAGAAACCGTCGCGCTTTGGGAACGGGAGTATCGGTCGGGGACGTTGCCGATACATGCTTCAGTCGGACGGTAAGACAGTGGGACAGTCGGACAGTCTCACCGTCTCACAGTCTCACCGTCTCACTGTCCCACCGTCTTACTGTCCTACTCTAACAAACCAAAAGGAACCAACCATGCACCTCGTCAACCCAGCTACCATTGACAGTCTACGCGCCTTTGATTCGGCGACTATCTTCAATGCACTCGTGCGCCACGGTGGCTTGCCCAATGAAGCATATACCGACCACACGATCCGCTGCCTGCTGCCCGACTTTGGCGCGGTTATAGGCTATGCCGTCACAGCGGAAGTAACCACAAATGATGCCGGCACACCAGCGCTCGATTGGCCCGATTACTATGAGGTGTTGGAGGCGGCGCAGGGACCGCTGGTGGCGGTGCTGAAAGATGTCGATTCACGGCCGGGCCGCGGTGCGAGCTTTGGCGACGGCATGGCGACCGTGCATAAGCGGCTGGGTGTGGTTGGGGCGATTATCGATGGCACGGTGCGCGATCTGATGGGGATTGAGCGCGTGGGGTTGCCGGTTTGGGGATGGGGCACGGTACCGGGGCACGGCGTCTTCAACGTGACGCGCATCAACACGCCGGTTACCGTGGGGCAACTGCGCGTCCGCCCCGGCGACCTGCTCTTTGCCGACCGCGACGGCTGTGTGCGGATTCCGAATGAACACGCCGAAGAGATTTTGCGGCTGGCCGGGGAAGTACGGGCAATGGAGGCGGAGATCTTTGCGTTTTACAACTCGCCCGAGTTTAGTGTGGCGGCGATGCGGGCGCGGGGGTAGGATGATCGGTGTAACCAAGGATTTGATTAAAGCGCCTTGACAACAGCTGTGTGGGACAACATCAAAAATTTGTTTGGTTGGATTCTAGAAAATTTAAAATTGATGTCGCCAAATGAAATGCTACCGGTGGGGGAACAGCATCTGATACCATCTTTACTTGCTGACTCAAGTTACCATGTAGCACATAATTCTTGGGGAATCCTTGCAATATTAGCGCTTCATATATGCTAAGTCTTCGTGTTCCACTCGGGTGAACATGAATTTCACGATTCCCATATGCTACAGTCCAACTTGGTTTATCCCATTTTAACACTTTGAAAGAACGTCGACGGACTATTGCATTGAGTAACTCTTTGTCCTTAAATTTGGGGGAACGGGGAACCATTGTCCAATGATTTGGATGATGTGGAATATCTTCTGACTTCAAGTGAGAGCTATAAAACGCAGGCTCTGGCCAGGGAAGAGTACCAAATGCCGCTTCAAACGCAGTTTGAACTGTCTTGACCTCACCTGAAACTGGCGCTGGAAAGATGAATTTCTGGCTTGGATACAATGATTTATTTAGGCCAACTAAAAATATGCGTGGCCGATCCTGCGGCACACCATAATCTTTTGCATTCAGTATCGCTTCAAACAAGTTAAATCCCGCATATTCGAATAGCTGTCGAAATTGTGCAAACTCTTCTTTATGACGATTGAGTGTTACTCCCTCAACATTCTCAAATACAAAAAAATGTAAACCATACTCCTGGTTAAGTTTTCTTAATATTTCAGCGTAGCGTATCGGTAATTTTCGTCTTACATCATGCAGTTTCGGGTGAACATTTCCCCGTGAAAAAGCCTGGCAGGGCGGACCGCCGATAGCCCCAACAATTGGGTGACCTAATGTCAATGTTCTTTTTTCAATCTCTTCCAATATTTCACTAGCAGGTAGCTTTGCTAAGTCAGCTTGGATTGCAACACTCTTGCCACGGTTTGAATTGTAAGTTTCTACCGCAGCATGGGAGAAATCGTAAGCAACTATAGGTTGGAAGTACGCTTGCTCAAAACCAAGATCAAGCCCTCCGCACCCCGAAAACAAGCTGATGATTTGTTTCATGCAAAATGAGTCCTTTAACGAAAGTTGTGCTCAGTTAAGTCTAGTAGCCCGCGTTTTTCCATCTCATTCAGGGCCCATTCTCTGTAAACACTAGGATTGTAACGCACCGTCGACAGTAACTCAGCACTGAGATCAATTGCTTCATTTAACTTATCTCGATTCTCATCTAATAGCTTGTCAACATCCTCATTCCTACCAATAGATTGAATTAATGCTAGACCGGCAGCTAACTCAGAGAGTGAGTTAGGTGAAGAAGTAGAAGGAGTCGTTAGATCAGTTTTATCAATACTTTGAACCTCATATGAGTTGAACTTAAAACACATTGAGTACATTTCTGGGACATTCCCATATACCCTGTAAGATTTTGAATCAACTAATTCTACAGCCCACATGTCAGAACGTGTTGTCACCAACCCTAATATCCACTTGCTCAGCGCTAATCCAAGGCTCTTGCTATATCGCAGATCATCCAAAGAGGTTGAACCCAACATTTCTTCAAGTAATTCTCCCTTAGAAACTTGCAACGTATTAGCAAGCGAAACCGCAAATTCGTCGTTATCAGCGTTACTGCAGACCCTATCCCACAATTGTTTGGCAGTCTCGCTATCAGTACGGTTTCGTGCAAAAGGTGTTGTGAGAAAAAGTAACCAAGGTTCCCTACGTTTGCTACATTGCTGATCTATCAACCATCGAACCACTTGAAAATAGGACAAATTAGAGCGCGGTGGATGACCAGTTATAGAGCCAGTAAAATCGAGATTTAGAACATCAAAGGGGAGGTGCTCAAGGACTTTCTGTCTGACCGTTGAATTTTCCTCTACTATCCTTTCAATGCGGTGCTGAATGATTTCTGAAGGTTTCTCATATATCCCTTTCATCTGTCGGACTTCAGAAAACGACAGGTCTGATTCAGCGCTTCTTGGGTTCTCTAATGCTGTATTGAACCCAAGGAATTGCATTTTTACTCCAGCATTTTCCATGACTTTTGATAATTGTCGGATGTCTAATAATTCATCCCCTGGCAATGTAAGATAGCGAAGAGGTCTTTCTCGGGCAGGCTGGGATAGTTTAAGCTCCCGTAAAAGCCTTTGGGTATAAAAGCACCACTGGCGTAGTCGGCAATAATGCTTTCGAGGGAGATGCCATGGTTGAAAGTATTTTACAGGCTCATCTTTTGAGAATTCATCTACAATCTCGGAGTAAGCTGAATTGACAAGATCATCTCCCGATTGCTCACTGGGCATTTGTTCAGAATCACCACTATTTGAAACCATTAATTAACTCTCCCCTATGATCTCTGCAATTGCGGTAATCAATAGCTCACGCTTATCGTATGAAAGGTCTTCAAGCACTCCGAATGCTTCAAGTACCTGAACAATACTTTTCATTTTTTCTGTTAGGAGAGTTCGTTCTCGTTTTTGTTGCACGCCACTGCCTTCAGGAAGGGCTGGTTGGATGCTTTCTGTTGTAATTACAACATTTCCTAAAGCCCTTTCTTGCAATACGTTTTGTTGGTCATCGGCATTGAGGATTTTGACTGGTGTAGGCTCACGCCCAGCTATTTGCTCAACTCGTTTTTCAACTATTTGTTGCAATTTACTTGTTTGTGCTGCCGAAACTTCTTCTCTTTCAGCATTGCGCTGTACTTGGGCCAACCGCTTTTGCGTATTTGCGACCTGACGTAGCGCTCTATGAACCCATGACGCTAATATTTTTGCGTGAGGATGTCCAAAATTGAATGACTCGCGGTCGATATTAAGAGCGGCATCTAGGCCAGAACGAATATATATCTCAGCCGAAGTTTGGTTAAGGCGGCGAAGCTCCTGTACCTGATAGGTAAAGAAAGTTTCATCAAACCGTGTACCACTCGCATCAGCAATTCTCACCATTACACCGGCATGCTCAGTAGGGACGACTTTGGGCGTCCAAAGAAAATAAGCCTCAAACTCAAGTTCGCGTCCACCTACAATATTTTCTGGTAATTTTTCGAGTGGTGCCTTGTAATGACCGATAAAGAGAATCGGTCGCTTTCTATCGTCATCAAGACTTGCTTCTGGAAACGATTTAATCGATTTAAACGATATTGGTCTTTGAATTTTGACGTTATCGACAAACACTTCAAATTTGTCGTCTTGTGGTTTAAAAGGTGCATCAAGGTTCAAACGTTCACGAAGTGATTGATCGCGTTCAAGAGTTACAGGTTTGGCTTGGCCTCTTTGCTCATTAGACAGCAAATAAATGTGGGGAATGCAATCACCTGTAAGATCAAATGGATGCAGTCCGTCAACATACGACACAGGTAACGAGAGCCCTAAATTCCATAATGTACGCAAGTATTCATCGTAAGTTGTGTCGAGTTTCGGTTTTGAAGTTGTCTTACTTGCCTCTTCAATCATCTTTTCGTAAAGCAAGTGCGACTTGTCTTCTGCTGAATCTCCTGGGTTCCAAGGTAGAGAGGGTGACCTGAGAAACAGATCTTGTTGGTTATCCAATTGCACGCTACCAATGTGATATGAAGGAGGATCGATTTTGACTCTGTATTCGTCATCATCTTCAATGATCCTCTCCCATAATTCTCTACTTTGAAGCATATCTATAGCCGGCGGCTGCAGATTAAGTAATATGATTTCTGTTCCATGAGACATCGTGTCAGCGGCTTCAACAGATCTTATCTCCATTTTGCCTGTGACCACATCGTCATTTGCAGGATCATATTCAGCTAAACTGTCTTCTGAATAGGTTTTTAAGATTACATCTGCAACGAGCCTGTATTTCGCACCACGTTTCTTCGTAATTATTCTGAATCGACGTGTAAGTTGCGCTACCGAGAAAAGGCCAATTCCGATTTTCCCAATGAGCTTTCTGCCGTTTGGGCTGCGGCTTGGATCATTCCGGTCCGTAACACCAAGCGAAGTGCCTGCTTTGGTTCTTTTGGCACTTCCTCCTATATGGTGAACCAAATGGACTAAGGCTTTCTTGTCCATGCCATATCCGTCGTCACGGATTGATATTTCTTTGAAGCGGGGAACATCAGTGCGAACATGTACTGTAGTTGCATCGGCATCGTAAGCATTTGCGATTAGCTCACGTAAAGCAGACGATGGATGTCTATATATACCGTCGCTAATCCGCGCCAAGACTCTATCATCTGTCCGAAGAGTTGTCGTCGTTACTTCCCCAGTTGCCTCGTGCTCCTCTAATTGTCGAAGAAGAGCACTTTCTGATTCTGTTGGATTTACCGGTCTGTTTTCAGTATCCATATATTTTCGCCAAAGGAGTTAGTGCCAAGTACATGTCAATTTAGCATCCACCGAATCTATAAAACTCATATATAGTTCCAACTGCTTAACAAAATATTAGTTCAATGGATTGTACCGTTTCGTATAACTAACGTCTAATGCATCACTCTCTTGTAGATGCTCTAATACTATTCACATCCAGTAATCCTTCTCCACAAGCGCCGGCACAATTGAGCGTTCCTCGCCAACAATGCGAATCAAATTGGCAAAATCTGGATAGTTGTGCAGATATTCAATCGCCATAGTAAAGCGAATCGTCCCCCATCTGCTTGGCAAAGAATTTTTTAGCTGCCACCCCACCATAGGCACGTACCGCCGCAGTTAACGCACTTCGATCAAACGTAGCAACTTTTTTCTCTACTTCTGCCAGCAAGACTGCGCGATCTTCCGCCACGCTCTCTACATTATTGACCAAATCCACCAACAGAAATTCTCGGTTTGCTTCTAGGGGAAAGTACGGCTTCTTGCGGAAGTCAAAGGTGCGCTTGCCCAATGCGAGCTTGCCATGCCGTTTGTGATTGTAGACCACAGTTTGGTTGTAGAGTTGGGTCGTGCCAATGCCCAGTGCATTATAAGCATTCGGCGACGTGATGAGAAACCGGTCATCGTTTAAGAACGCGCGGATCAACGCCTTTTCATCCGGCGGGGCATCGCCAAACGCGGTTTTCTTTGGATAATAATAAAGGCCCTGGGAAAGTTTCACCAGCGTGCCAGCCTCAACCAATTGCTTGAGGTGGCGATCAACTGCATTCGACCAGCGCGCCAACCCCTTGCGTTGATAGATCCGCCCCGGTTGTAACTTTTCTTTTAATTCGTTCAGCTTTTTCATCACTACTCCTTTTCGACACCTGCCGTTCTAATCACGCTCATTATATCACAGAATTGCTCGAATTGCATGAAATTTAATTTAAATTTCATGCAATTCGAGCAAAACTACGCCCGTCTGGTACGATTTAAATGGAGTTTTGCCGTGAGTGTGAGCCGTAGAAGTAAAAATCCTAGGCGCTGTCAGCGCCTAGGATTTTTTACTTCAGAGAATATGCAAGAGTTATAGGCAGTATAAAGCCGACTGGCTACTACATCGCCCGTTATACAAGGGGTGGCGCGCTACCGATAGTTGGTCCACGAGTGTTGCGGATCATAGCCAAAGGCCTTTTGCGCCTTGCGGCAACTGATAAAGGCTTGGCGACCGTCAAAGTCTGGCGGCAAGGTTTGGGCTAGATCCGGCGGACAGAACTTCTCGACCAGTTCACGCGAATCCTCTTGGGCGCGGTGGTCGGCAGCGCTGAGTAGATAGATGTCGTGGGGAGGTAAGTCGGCGCGGGCATCCAAGATCTGGCGGTGCGCACGGGCGACATCTTCGTAGGCGATATACTGCCAGAGGCCGTTGTCCCACTTGGTGGCGGGTTGCATCTTCTGTGCCAGCGCCTGCATTTGGGCCGCAGTGTGCATCCAACCGGGCCGCGTCGCAATGGTCTGAATGCCGTGCGCACGCGTAAACCAGGCCATCATCAGGTCGCCGGCACATTTGCTGAAGGTGTAGGAATTGGCCGGGATCGCATCGGGGTGCTCATCGTCTAGCGGCAAATAGCGATAGTTGCCATCGCGATCCAAAACCGGCACATTGGAGCCAGTAAAGATCACCATCTCTACTTTGTGTTCCACCGCGGCCATCATCAGATAGTAGAGCCCCATGATATTCACCTGCATCGTCGCATCAAAGGGGCGTTGCCGTTCGCGCGGCGGCTGGTTCGGCGCATCGGTGGCATAGGGAATCGCGCCGACCGCCACAATGACTTGCGGTTTTACGGTAGACATTAAGCGTTGGCACTCGTCAAAGTGGGTCAGATCGGCCTGGATAAAGGGCAACTGCTGCGGGTTTTCCGCCAATGGGCGTGGCGCGGTCAGCGTTAAATCGAGGTCGCTGAATTCCGGGATCATATACTGCCCCAGCCGCCCGGTCACGCCGGTCAATAGGATACGCATAAAATTCCTCTCTTCGTGAGCCTTCGTGCGTCTTCGTGGACCAATCTTTTCTTCGCCTACACGGCAACCGGTGCAAAGGTGGTGGTTAAGGTCTGCGCCTGGCCGGTTTCGGCAGCGCGGTAGCCAGCCTCAATAATCTCGATGACGTGGCGGGCGTGGTCCACAGTCACGATGCTCTCCTCCCCCGTACGGATCCAGTGGACAAGCTCCATGATGTCGGCGTAGACGTGCCCTTCCGGCAGTTCCGGGTGCAATGGACAGTTGGCCGGGCCGACCGGCAGCGGCGGCGCTTGCTCAGCGTCGATTGCTTCCCCGTTGAGCAGATAATCACGGCTGCTCTCCGCACGGGTGATACTCCCTTTCGTCCCAAAGAGGGACAGACTACCCCAAGGCAACAGATTTCCCGCGGCCGCGCCATAGACAAAGGCAAAGCGCGCCCCGCCAAAATCGAGCATCATAAAAGTGTTGTCATCCATATCACAGGTGACCATCTCGCCGCGGAAGGCACGTTCCGGGAAACGCAGCCCCGAAAAGGCGGTGACCCGTTGGGCCGGCCCCAGAATCCCGGTCAAGGTGTGCAGGCTGTAGACGGTCATGTCGTACATCGGCCCCCCACCGGGACGCCGGAAGTACCAGCTTGGATTAATATTCGAGAGCACATCATCGCCCTGCCGGATCGGTTCCCCTTCATGGCCGCGACCGATGGCAATCCCCGTGGCACACCAGACGAGATCGCCAATCGTGCCGTCGAGCACCATGCGCCGCAAGCTGCGGTGGACGCCGTTGAGCATCTGGCCGGGCGAAGCGAGCAACTTGACCCCCTTTTGCTGGGCCAAGGCGATCAAGTTGTCTGCTTCCTGGCGCGTTGTGGTCATCGTCTTGTTGAAATGAATGTGAATGCCCCGTTCGATCGCCGCCTTGCCCTGTTCATAGTGAATGCCGATGGGCGACGCAATGGTGATCGCATCCACCTCGCCCGACTCCAATAGCTCCTCATAACGCTCATACGCATGCGGCACATTAAATTTCTCCGCCGCGGCCTGTGCACGGCCGGGCACGGGATCACAAACGGCTGTCATGCGCGCTAAGGACTGTACATCGTCTTGCGAGAGATGGGGCATAATCCCGCGCAACGCGATACTGCCCGCGCCCACAACACCAATCCGCACTGCATTGTCCATGGTTACCGCCTTTCCTGGTTGTTGATTGACTCGGGAGAGTGGTTGGTGGATCAGAGATTCCGCAACAATGATCATACACTATCACCCCAACTTCAGGGCAAATGCTTAAAATTCACCGGCAAGTGGCAAGATTCGTCGCGTTTTTGTCGCGCAGTCGTCGCGGGCACCTGCGATGCTAATGCCAGTGAGACAGTAAGACGGTGAGACAGTGAGACAGTGAGACGGTGAGACAGTGAGACGGTGAGACGGTGAGATAGTCACTGATCTACTTGGTAAAAGCAAAATCGATAGCCTAATCATGAACAGCAAACCACCCTACTATCGTATCTATCTTTTGACCGTCTGGCAGGAGCAGGGCCGTGGCCCACCAGCACAGGGTACTTGGCGTTTTCGCCTGGAAGATCCGCGTACGGGTCGGCAGCAAGTGTTTGCCGACGCCGCCGCACTAATGGCGATATTAGCGGCAATTGCCAATCATCCCGATGAAGCAACAACGCAGAAAGGAGAAGAAATGAGTTCATGACACCGTTGCGCTTACGCCCCGTTTGTATGGTAGTCGCGTGTCGTTCCATTCCCTGATCAAGAGGAGCAAACAAATGCAGATGATCCCGCGCTTTTTCATTGCCTTATCTATCTTATTGCTGTCAGCCTGTGTGCCGATCCAGCCACCCGCTGCGGCACCAGCCACCACCGTTAGTGCGAATGAAGCTGCGGTGGCTGGCCCTGTCGCTGAGGTGACCGGTGAATTTGAGCTAGTGCAGTTGGTCGTTGACTTTCCCCCTGGTACCTGGACACCTTCGCACACGCATGGCGGCATGTTGTTAGTAACCGTATTGCAGGGCGAGCAAACCGTACGTGATGAACAAGGCAATGAAAAGATCTACAAAGCTGGGGAGAGTTTTACCGAGACCCCAGGCGAATATTTGGAGATCGGCAATGCCGGGCAGGAGTTAGTCACCGTCTCCGCCGCGGTACTGCTGCCCAAAGGCGCAACGCTCTCCACAACGAAAGAGGGCGTCAACACTGACAATGCGCCGCCAGGCCCCACTACACGCCACAAGAATGTGTTGGCAGTGGCAGAATCGCTTGGTGAGTTTGAGCTAGTGCAGTTGGTCGTTGACTTCCCTGCAGGCACTTGGACGCCATCCCACACGCATGGTGGGGAGTTGATCGTGACGGTATTGAACGGGGAGCAAACCGTGCGTGATGAGCAAGGGACAGAGAAGATATACAAAGCCGGGGAGGCTTTTACAGAGACGCCGGGTGTGTATCTCGAAATCGGCAATGCGGGGCAGGAGTTAGTCACCGTCTCGGCGTTGGCACTGTTGCCAAAAGGAGCGACACTCTCTACGACAAAGGAGGGTGTAAACACTGATAACGCGCCACCTGGACCGACAACGCTTTACAAGGCTATGTTGGCGGGGAATAGTCAGTAACTACACCATCGCGTTGCGTATTGTGAAGCTGCTCTATCCAACGTCAGGCTTTGCAATTCGCAACTGATAGTAACCACTCTGCGGCCTTGTTCATATCGATAGCGCGTCGAGATTCTCGGTGACTATCTGCAATTACTGGAAGGCTGAAAGCAGGCCATTCTTGATGCATAGGGAAGTATGGGCTTTATCCAGCGGCAAAGCCATCCGCCTGTTGCTTTCGTTTAAGGAGACACACCATGTCTATCGACAGTACCCGCGACACCATGTTGCCCTATTTAAACGCGCAATGCAATGGCAACCACCTACTGACCAAAGACGCCGTTTTCACCATCATGTCCACCGGTCAACAGTATCGCGGACACACAGCTACTCTCAGCATTGCTAACCAATTCTACTGTGTGGACTTAACGGCCGTCATCACGGTGCGGGTTGCCCTCTTTGGCGAAGAAACTGCCATGGTCGAAGCGGACTTCAAGGGCTGGCGCATTGGGGCAGTCGAAGGCGTGATCGCCACAGGCGAGTCCATTTCTATACCGCTCTGTGTTGTCTATGAACTAGTGCAGGATCGGATCCAATGTGGCCGGGTGTACACAACACTGCCCACGTCATTTTATCTATAAGCAATGCGCTACTGGGCAAAGTTTGATCCGCACTAAGGCTTTTAACAAAGAGGGAAACAATCCATGAAACTCAAGAGAATTGAGACAGAGCTTACAAGTAGGATACTATCGTTTGGCAGACGTTTGTGTCGAATAACGATTTTAGCCGGCTATTTTATGCTAGTGGCGTCCTGTACTCCAACCTTCCCTTCCTCTGGAATTGACCCAGTGCCATTGGTAAAGGCATGCAATGGACAATCTCCTTGTTGGCTGACGCGCAAAGGGGTTCAATTGGTAGGTTTCGACGCACAAACAGATGTAGAGACAGATCGATATTACACAGTGATTGGTGCAATTCAAGGGATTACGCGTGAGACCTTTGTGGATTTTAAAATACGCAACGGATTTGGCTTGGGATCTGACCTCCACGCCCGTTATTTTAATGGAGGTGACTTGAATTTGGGGCGCGATATGCATTGCCGACAAAATGGCGATAACATTGCTTGTTACGTCTCAAACCACGGACCAGAGCCATTCAAGGCAGGCAAACGCAACCCTGCCTGGCCCGATGTAGCAGAGGCATTAGATCAAACATTACTTAGCACGCCTCCTTTTGCTACAGTAGCTATGGAGTTCATTCCTCATGAAAGTCAAGTTGATGTGACCGTGCATGAACGTGATGGGGTTTCGGGTGGGAATACCCCTCCGCAATGCCTCTTTACCTCAAATGACGGTGCTCCTACGCAAGTGGATGTAGATAGTGGCATCTGGATTCAGCCCGGTGACGAAGTCATGATTACCGCTAGCGGGCAGATGTGGGCGGGAGTTTGTGCTACTTTTAATCATGGTCCTGAGGGTTGGGCTGGTGTATCCCCAGATCCAAAATTCCCGCTTGCTAGTAGTGATCCGGCCAATAACTTTCCTTATGGTCTGATTGGCCGGTTAGATACTGAGTATTTTTATATCGGTGCCGGGAAACAGTTTACACACATGGGCGCACCGGCAAAATTATGGCTGCGTTCTAATGACGATCAACCAGGCAATGGAACAGGTGAATTCCAAGTCCATATTCAGGTGACGCGCACATTCAACAATGTCAAGTTCTATGTTTACGACAAAAATGGAGATTTGGCGAACCTGGCTGCGCTTGATGGCGAGGGCGAAAAGGCCGTGCCGCAGATCTGTCTGGCTTGTCATGGCGGAAGCTATGATCGGTCTGCACACAGCGTCTTTGCAGCTTCGTTCCTGCCATTCGATATGTCTCAGTTCAAATTTGGTATTGATCAATCAGCTACCCTGCAGGCACAACAGGAAACCTTTCGCCGCCTGAATCTTTTAGTTAAGCATACTGCACCTAACTTCACAAATCCGAATGATCCAGTCCGGTCGTTAATTGACGGATTATATCGTGATAGTGGTGGCGTAGAAACAGTGAATGCAACGCCGTCACTAACCTATACCCCATCAGGATGGGCAGGTCATGAATCCCTTTACTTGGAAGTAATGGCCCCATACTGTCGAGGTTGCCATATTGCACAGCGCCAAGGGCTTGATTTTTTAGACTATAATCAAATCCTTGCGGCGAAGGCAAGTTTGGCAGCGGATCTATGTACGTCTCATAACATGCCCCATGCCCAGGTACCCTTTGAGAAAATTCAGGATACTATTCTGGCATCTGGTTTCTCAGCGTCAACCAGGGCAGAGGTGCAAGCCTTGGGCATCAATTGTTTGCAATAAGGATCCATAGTGACACACGGACAACGTATCGATGTCGGGGGGCATCATCTCTACCTGGAAAGCGCCGGCGTCGGCAGCCCGACTGTCATCTTTGAGAGCGGGATGGGCTGTGGGGCAGAATCATTGGCAAATCTGGCCGCCGAAGTGCAACAATTTACGCGCACCGTCATCTATGATCGCGCCGGGCTTGGGCAGAGCGATCCGGCATCCAAACCACGCACCAGCCAAGAGGTGGTCAACGATTTATGGCAGTTGCTCCAGCAGGCTCAACTTGATGGAGCCTATCTGTTGGTCGGCCATTCCTTTGCGGGGCTACATCTGCGCCTCTTTGCCCAGCAACATCAGCAGGTTGTGGCGGGTTTAGTCTTGTTGGACGCTTCACATCCTGATCAATCGCTACGCGAGTTACAACTGCTGCCTTCATTCTCGCCAGCCGAACCAGCCGCCCTCACCAGGGCCAGACACACGTTGACGGCGGAGTGGTGCGACCCGTTCCACAATGAGGAAGGCATGGATATTGCTGCCAGCGCTGCCCAGGTACAGGCAACCGGCCATTTTGGTCAATTGCCCTTGGTCGTCATTACCGCGGGTATCGACGCGTGCGAGGATGGCTTTCCACCAAAAATCGCCCGTGCTTCAGCACAGAATTGGCTGGCGATGCAAAAGGAACTGGCGGCCCTCTCGCACAACAGCACGCACATCATTGCCACGGAAAGTGACCATAGTATCCAAGATTGCCAGCCGGAGCTAGTCGTCAATCTGATTTATCAGCTTGTGCAGCAAATTCGGCAAGGGCAATATGATCACACATAAGGAGAGCTTATGACTATGGGTGCCGCTAAAGCCATTGCCCGCCAATGGCTGGCCGAAGCGTGGGAAGGGCGACCTGGCTTTCGCGGCGCGATCTATTGTGGATCGACCAATGGATTTATACACCAAAGCGGATATTATCGCCCGCGTGGCGCAACTCAATGCGTTGGTGCCCGCGTTCATGGCAGTTGCCGAACAGCTTATACAGCACAATCCAGCCATTCAACGTTAAAAATCAGACGACCAAGTCGCGAAAAATCGAAAGGAATTTCTCATGCCAACCAAACAAGGTAGCCTAGCTTTACTCAACGACCCAGTCGCGCAACGGCTGTTGCAATCGACCATCCCGGCCCGCTTTGCCTACAACTGGCGCGATGGCACGCCACGCGTCGTGCCGATTGGCTTTCATTGGAATAGTGCCGAAATTGTGCTGGGCACACCACCGGATGCGCCCAAGATGAAGGCGTTGCAGAATGGTGCGCAAGTGGCCCTGACCATTGACAGCGACACGATGCCTCACAAAGTGCTGCTGATCCGTGGCTCCATCCGTATCGATCTCGTGGAAGGGATTGCGCTGGAGTATGCGGCGATGTCGAAACGCGTTATGGGGGAGGAGGGTGGCGCAGCTTGGCTGGCCCAACTCGCCCCCATCTGTCCGCGTATGAATCGCATTTTTATCCAGCCCACTTGGGTCGGCATCCTCGACTTCGAGACGCGCTTTCCCAGTGCGATCGAACGGGCGATGGCCGGCGACTGATGGCGCGATTCGCAGCTTGTCTTGTCGCGATACAGCGTTCAACACCCGTTCCCCGTCGACGCTGATGCACGGGGACTAAAAGTATTAGGAGATTTATGAGCATAGACGAACAAGAGAAAACGATTGCCGCTGCGGAGATCGCGGTCAAAAACAACCCAACGAATGTGGAGCACTATAGCGAGTTAGGCTGGGCTTATTTCCACGCGGAACGACTCAACGACGCGCTGGCGGCCTTCCAACACGCCGTTGCGCTCAATCCCAGCGCAGCCGGTGCCTTTAATGGGATCGGGCGCGTGTATGAACGCTTAGGGCCAGTGCAAGCGGCCGTGGAAGCCTATGAACACGCCATCGCCTTGGAGCCACATGCTATCGCGCCCTATGTCGGCTTGGGCATCGTTTATTTCGACCAGATTTTTGATTATGCAGCAGCGATCAAGGCTTTCCAAACGGGTCTGGCACATCACCCAGAGGATGCGTTTGCGATCGGCCTCCTCGGCGTCACCTATGCCCGGATGGGACAATTCGCTGAGGCAATTGTCGCGTTGCAACAAGCCATCCGTCTGCAACCCAATGACACCTTTGCTTACGGCAATTTGAGCATCCTCTATTTACACCAAAAACAATATGAGGAAACGATCGCAACCTGTGAGCGCGAGCTTATGATCGGTGACGACGCCAATGCCCGCCGCTTGTTGGGCATGGCCTATGATCGGCTGGAGCGTCACCAGGAAGCCATTCGGCAACTCGAGCAGTCGATCACCCTCAATCCCCAGGACTACGAGGCGCGGGGGCTGCTGGCAAAGGTTTTGCGCACCGTTGGCCGCCACCAGGAAGCCGATGCACACGATGCCAGCGCCCGCGCGATGGCAGAACGGGATAACGAATATGGTCAAGCTTGCTTCGCCGCGGTCAGTGGCAACTTGGCTGAGGCATTGCGATTATTGGAGGTTGCGTTGACCAAGCAACAGGCGCAGCCCGGCTGGGCGCGCATTGATCCTGAATTGTCAAGCTTAATTGATGATCCACACTTCCAGGCATTGATTGAGCATTAAAGGTCAGCGATGGATCGCAGAGGCGTATCTCAGAAGTGTATGGCTTGCCTAATCTCGTCAATCCTGTAAGGCTAGTTCGATCACCTGATCCAACGCCAGCACCGCACCACCAAGCCAAGCCGCCTGAAACTGCGTCTCACCCAGCGCCAGACAAACCTGGCGAATTGCTCCCTCATAACGGGGTAAATCGTCGCCGCTGATGACTGATCCCACCTGTTGGCGTAGCCGCTCCGCCGCGCCACCCAGATGAGTCGCGCGCCGTGCTTGCCCGCACAACGCTGCCACTTCAACCAACCCTTCCAACGCCCAAGCCATACCGGAAATCTGTTGTTGTTCCTGTCGTAGCAGCAGACTGCGTCGATAACAGGCTGCTGCACGGCTATAGTTACCCTGCAATTGCTCCGTCAGCCCGAGAATACGGTGTGTCCACGGGCCGCCTTTGCTGTCCGGCGTGAGGATACGATCCAGTTCCAACACTTCTTCCAAATAGGCCGCCGCCTGTGGATAGTCACCAAGGGCGAGATACCCTTGCGCCAGCATGATCATCGCGCTGATCACACCGCGTGTATCCTGTTGTCGGCGGTAAAGGGCCATACTTTCCTGTGCCAATGGAATTGCGCCCTGGGGATTATTCTCTTCCAGGCATACACCGGACAAGCCAACTAACGAACGCGCCAAACACCAGGCGTCGTTGATCTGACGCGCATAGGTCATGGCCTCGCTATAGTAGCGCTTTGCCTGTTCGCGTTCCCCCAGATCACTGACCGCCAATGCTAACTCTTGCAGACAACGCGCGATCGCCCGTGGATCCTGCCGCGTGCGATAATGTTGCAGGCTCGTTTCCAACAACCGTCGCGACGTCGCTGGATCGCTTTCAAGAATCCCTGCGCGATAGAGCAACCGGGCATACAATTGAATCTCTTCGCGTTGCCAGGACGAACCATCCGCATGAACTGTGCTACTTAGCTGCTCCACAAGTTGTAGCGCTTTGGCCAGCCAGGCGCAACCGTCTTGTCGATGTTTGGCGAGTTGCCAAAAACGTCCTAAGTGTGCCGTCAACCAGGCGGCAGTCGTTGTTACCGGATGTGGGGATGCAGGTTGCGCCAATCCCCATGCCAGCGCCGCCCGAAAGTTCTCGTGTTCGCGACTGAAATGGGCCAATGTCGCCTCATCCGGCGCACCGATGATTTGGGCTTCTAATGTCTTCGCTAAGGTAAGACAATAGCACAGATGGTGCCAATAGGTTGTGGCCGGTCTGCCCGCTTCTTTTAGCTTTTCGCCAGCAAAGTGGCGCAACAGTTCATGCAAGTCAAAGCGATCGTGTGGCTGTGAACGCACCAACGATTTATCCATAAGTAGAGAAAGCGTTTCGATATTGGCATTTGCCACCTGCTCTGCCGCGGCCAGGACAAAGCCCCCACGAAAAACAGATAATTGCGCCAGCACCTGTTGCTCTTGCGCTGTGAGTAATTGCCATGAATGCTCAAGGAGCGCATGGATCGAGCGGTGGCGCGCTGGCAGATCGCGCAACGTGGAGACTGGTAGCCGGTGATTGGCCGCAATCGTTTGCGCCAGTACCGCTGTCGATTCTGTCTGCAAAGAGCCCGCAGCCAACTCTAGCGCCAGCGGCATCCCCTCGGTGAGTTGACAGATCTGCACAATGGCCGCCGCAGTCTTGGCATCTGGCGCAAACCCGGGCTTAAGTTGGCGGGCGCGCTGCACAAAGAGTTGGTACGCAGCAAAGGTTGCCGGTAGCTCTTGGGTAGCGGCGGTTGGATAGCTCAATCCATCCAAGGGGAACAGATGCTCTGCCTGCAGTGCCAGCCGTTCGCGCGAAGTCACCAACAATTGCAGCCCGCCAACTTGTGTCAATAAACCCTGCACCAATGCCACATCCGGCAACAGCTGCTCATAGTTATCCATTACCAGCAGGATCGCTTTGTCACGCAGAAAGCTCAACAGTTGGTGCTCCGGCTCTTGTGCGCCTTGCAAGGGTTGTTGGAGCGTCTGTAGTAAAGCGTGCGCGACGAGCGCGCTATTCGTGAGCGCCGCCAACGACACCCAAGCGACACCGCCAGCAAAGCGCTCCTTGTAGTGGATTGCGGCTGCCAATGCCAGCCGTGTTTTCCCGGCACCGCCTGCTCCGGAGATAGTAATCAAGCGATACTCGGGATTGCCCATCATCGTACCCAACTCAGCCAGTTTGCGCTCGCGCCCGATCAGTGGCGTGGAGGGGATGGGCAAATTGTTGATGACAGGATGAGGGGATGACAAGATGACACGGGAAGGAGCGCCAGAGTTTTGTTGGTCATCCCGTCCTCGTGTCAGCTTGTCAGCGCGAATCACTTCAACCAGCGCTAGGGTCTCCGCATCCGGCTCGACGGCCAACTCTTCAGCCAGAATGCGCCGGCACGTTTCAAATTGCGCCAGCGCCGCCGCCCGTTGGCCACTGCGCGCCAACTGCGTCATCAACTGGCGATGTGCTTCTTCGCGCCATGGTTCCAGCGTCAACAGACGGCGGGTATGGTTGATGGCTTGGGGCAGTTCGCCTTGTTGATCAAAGTAGTGCGCAACAGTATGCAGTCCATTGATGACCGCTTCGCGATAGTGGGCGCGTTGAACAAGTACCCACTGCTCAAAGTCGGGGGCATCGCGCACATAGAAGCCTTCCAAAAAGTCACCACGATAGAAGGCCAAGGCGGCTTGCCAGGCGTGGACAGTCTCCGGCATGGGGGGCTGAGTAAGGCCGGTCAGAAGCCGCTCAGTGTCGAGGTGGTAGGGCTGCTTGCGGTTAAAGGCGACCGTCTGCCGTTCCACCAATACGGCATCACGGACCAACTCGCGTAAGTTGGAGAGACACTTGCTCAGGCTGGCGCGCGCTGCCGCTTCGGGTTGATCGCCCCAAAGCAGACCGGCCAACGTTGGGCGCATGTGGGGCTGCCCCGTAACAGCGAGATAGTAGAGCAACGCCTGTGCTTTGCTTGAACGGAAGCCAGTCACAGGCTGACCATCGACATGAGCAGTCGGAGAGCCAAAAAGCGTTAATGCAAAAGGATTAGCCATATGGGTGTTGTCCTTCCTCACAGAGACGCCACTTTAACTTAAATCGTTATACCGGTGCAAGGTCGTCGATGATAACAAGGTAACAAAATGTGGCAATCAGAAAGCCAAACAGCAAAAGATGGCAAACCCGGTGGAGAGTGCGGGGCTCAGCGCAACGTGTGGGTGAGGCGCAGTCTACATAGGGTAAGGATGGTTATTCGATTGATCTGAGCCATGACTACACCTCCTTTCATTGAAATAGATGCATTGAAATAGATGCATTGAAATAGATAAATGAGAAGATTCGACGATCGTATCACTAGCGCTGCAGTCCGTCAAATAATTGGGTAATTCTTGAAATATTTGTTGGGTATAAGCTTATGCCACCCAAAACGGCTAACCAGTGAACATGGGTGACGGACAAAGTAGTTGTTCGCTGGTGGCTGTGTAGCCCCTATCAACTTCGTTCTGCTCTTCTGATCGACCTGCTCACGGGTGCGATTCACTTTGGGGCAATTCGTGGCGTCGTCCCGATCGCGTACGACCAGTGCGACGCACACGCAAGGTAGAATAATCTTGCTCCGAAACTGAAACGCATCCCCGGCTCACAGCGGAATGCGCAGGAACTCGTGCTCATGTATAATAGGACACCGTGAGGTTCGCTCTTCCCAATCCGTCGCGCCCAGGCTATCCTTGACCTCACCGATTGTCCTTTCCCTAGTCTTGGGCACAGACACAACAGAAACCAGAAGGCTCCATGGGAGATTCGCAAAAATTGAAAATTGCATTGGTTGGCTGCGGCGGGATTGCCCAGGCCCATTGGGGAGGTATCCAAAAGCATGCCACCCAGCTTGTCGTCAGCGCTGTTGTCGATACAGACCCGGCTCGCGCCGCGGCGATGGCTGAACAGACGGGCGGGCAACCCTTTGCCAGCTTGGAAAGCGCACTGGCCGCGGGGGATTTTGCCGCGGTCGATATCATGTTGCCGCACAATCAACACGAGGCCGCCGCGGTGGCCGCCTTTGCCGCGAGCAAACATGTGGTGCTCGAAAAGCCGATGTCCACCGACCTGGCCAGTTGTGCACGTATTCTTGCCGCGGCCGCACAGGCGGGCACGGTCTTTATGGTAGCCGAACAGGCGCAATATTGGCCCGACGCCCGCCAGGTACAGGGGTTAATCCAAGCGGGTGCCATCGGCGAGATTATCACCGCGCGCGCCTATTTTGGCGGCCCAGCGCCGGCCACGATTCCCGATCCCAAACCGTGGCGCTATGAACTGGCGCAGGCCGGTGGCGGCATTACGATTGACGGCGGCGCACACTGGCTGCGTCCATTACGCATGTGGTTGGGCGAGATTACCGAAGTCAGCGCGGTGACAGGGCGGCCATTGGCAGAGATGGAGGGGGAATCATTTACCAGGGCATTACTGCGCTTCGAATCAGGTGTGGTCGCGCTCTTTGATGCCCTTCACGGCGGCGCGGTGCTCGGCCCTGGTGAAGAGTTCCGCATCACGGGTACCCTGGGAGAAATTCTGCTCGAACGGGGGCGACATGGTCGCCTGCTGCTCTTTGACAAGGCCCATCCCGATGGACAAGTGCTTGGGATCAACTTGTGGGAAGGACGCCAAGCCGGCTTTGGCTACGAGTTAGCCGACTTTGCCCAGGCTGTATTGGCAGGGACGCCGCTGGCAGCATCGCCTTCATACTCGTTGGGCGAGTTGCGCACCGCCCTTGCGATCTATCGTTCGGCGAAGAGTAAGCAGTGGGAAAAAGTTTGGGATTGAGCAACCTCTATTGATGTTTACCAAATGCCAACCGATTTACCGCTCTACCGATTTACCGCTCTACCGATTTACCGTCCTACAAATCTACAGGAAAGAACAGAACATGAGCATACCCTTTGCATTACCTACCTTTGGCATGGGCTGCGCGCCCCTGGGCGGCGACGGCGGCGTCTTTGGCATGGAATCGGACGCAGCGGCCACAGCGACCGTACAACACGCGCTTGCCCACGGCATCACTTTTTTCGACACGGCACCGCTCTACGGCAGCGGCGTCAGCGAAACACGCTTGGGGCATGCCTTAGCCGGCGTGCCGCGTGATCAATATCAGATTGCGACCAAGATCGGTGTCGTGATCAACGCCGACGGCAGCAGCGAGCGTAGCTATCGGCGTGACGCCGTCAAGCGTAGCATTGAGGAGAGTTTGCAGCGGCTGGGCGTTGACTATGTCGAAATTGCCCACATTCACGATGCCGATCCCGATATCAACCTGCGCATTGCCCTTGAAGAAGCGTATCCCGTCTTGGCCGATTTCAAGGCCCAAGGGGTGATCCGCGCGATTGGCGCGGGGATGAACTACTGGCAACCCGAAGCGGAGATGGCGCGCAACGCCGACTTCGACTGTTTTCTGCTGGCGGGGCGTTACACGTTGCTGGAGCAGGAGCCGATCCACGAATATCTGCCCCTCTGTCTGGAAAAGGGGATCAGCGTCTTCCTGGGTGGCGTCTTCAACACCGGCATCCTGGCCACGGGCAGCATTCCTGAGGCGCGCTATCAATATCGCCTCGCCCCGCCAGAGATGATGGAAAAGACACGGCGGATTGAAGCGATTTGTGCGCGGCATGGGGTCGCACTCAAGGCGGCGGCATTGCAATTCCCGTTAGCCCATCCCGCCGTACGTAGCCTGGTCGTCGGCATGGTCTCGCCCACCGAGATCGACCAAAATCTGGCTGCACTCCACGCACCCATCCCCGCCGACTTTTGGGCTGAATTGCGCGCCGAGGAGTTGATCGACCCCGCCGCGCCGACCCCATAAGCCAGATCAGGCCAAAGCGTTCTGGTCGTTTGGGCACGGTAAAGCAATAGCTTGTCCATGAAGAGACACGAAGAGACACGAAGAGACACGAAGAGACACGAAGAGACACGAAGGTTTGTTTTTCTTCGTGTGCCTTCGTGTCTCTTCGTGGATTAAAAGTCTGAAAGTACCGGGGTTACTGTACCGGGGTTACTGTACCGGGGTTACTCTTGCCAGTTGAAGATCACGCCCAACATCGCCTTCTCACGGTGATAGGCCATTTCGTAGGCCTCGACCATCTCGCTGTAATGAAAGCGATGGGTGATCAGCCGCTTGGGTTCTAGTGCCGGATGCCCATCGGGTGCAGCCATGAGCGAAACCACATGCTCGGCGATGCGATCCCAGGCATAGCGATCTTCGGTCTGCAAGGGAGCGGCACCGGCATTCGGATAGAGATAGCCTGATCGCCCAGAGACAGCTATCAGCGAGATCCCTTTGTTGTAGAACCAGGCCATATTGAGCGGATTAAAGTCGAGCGCTTCTTCGCCGCGACCCAGCAGACTGACAATCGCGACGCGACCATTGGGGCGCACGATCTCGACGGCGGTGCGGTAGGCGGGCCAAGGATTGGCGGTGAGAATTACCAGATCGATACCTAAACCGTTAGTGAAGTTATCCAATTTGGCGGGCAAGTCGGGGTCGTTGTAGAGAAAATTGTCGTGGGCACCCATCCGTGCCGACATCTCCAGCCGCACGGGGCTGTTGCCGATGCCGACAACGCGTGCGCCAAAGCAGCGGCCAATCGCCACCGCGCCCAACCCCAGTACACCCAACCCGACCACCGCCACCGTTTCGCCCGGTCGGAATTGCGCTTTGTGGTAGCAGTGGGCGCTGAGCGCATAGAGATGGGCAAAGACCGCATCCTCATCATCAACGTCCTCTGGGATTTTGACCATGCTGGCGCTATCGGCCGTAATATAGTCGGATTGATGGGGTGCCCGGGTGACGATGCGGTCGCCGATCTGTACGCGTGTAACTGCGCTGCCGATGCCACGCACAATGCCCAGGTTGCTATCTCCGACCCAGCGCGGATAGTCGGGCGCACCGGGCACCTGTTCGGCCCCTTCGTAGTTGCCCCGGTCGGTGCCAATTTTAAAGGCAGAGATACGGGTCTGCACCCAAATTTCATGGGGCTGCAAGTTGTGAGTGTCGAGGGAATGCTCTTCGATCCGTAGGTCGCGCGGGCCGCGCAACATGGCGATTTTCACGTTGGCCACTCCATCTGTATTGAATAATGATTTTGATTGTCACGCCCCCCATCCTGCAAAATGGTCTGTTGATAGCGACGTGCCATCTCCGGTCCCTGCTCCGCCAAGTAGGCGGCTTCGGCCTGTCGCGCTGCTTCGCGCGAAGGGGGCAGTGGAATGGCGATCTCTGCGGTCGTAATCTGGTCATTGCCCCACTTATACGCCACAATTTCGCCCTGGCTGACGATCAGATTCATCCCGACATTGGCTTCGACAATTGGTACACCATTTTCCCGCGCGCGGGCGAGTACGGTCTTGTTCTGAAATTTGTTGCGGCTGCCATAAGAGGGAATGAAGATGACACGAGCACCATCGAGCACCAGCGTGCGCACAATCAGTGGATTCCAACGGTCGTTGCAGATAACGATGCCAGCGCGGCCGATGGGGGTATCAAAGGCGCGGATCTGTTTGCCGACGCGGTTGTACATCCACGTCTCGTGGGTCCCTTCGGCCAACTGCACTTTGTGGTACTTGCCGCAAATTTCACCTTTGGTATCTAGAAAAACCGCCGCGTTGTAGACCTCATCGCCGATACGCTCGGCAAAGCCAAAGCAGAGGCAGATGCCCAATTGGCGGGCCAGCCTTTGAAAGCGTTGAATGTAGGGACCATCAATCGGTTCAGCAATCGCCAGCAGATCCGCCGCGGCTCGGCGTCCTTCGTAGACATCGGCGACGACATAGCCTTCCAGCGCGCCTTCGGTGATCAAAATAACCTGGGGAGTTTCCTGCGCGGCGGCCACAAAGAGCGCTTCCATGCGCTCGACATTGGCGGCTTTCTCCCACTTCTTTGGTTTGAAGGAGATGGCGCTGGCTTTGATAATGTCGTAACCGATCACGAGAAATGCCCCTGTTCGCGCAGCCGGTAAAGGGCCGAGTCGCGCCGTGGCAACGGCAGCGTCACCGGCACATTGCCCTGCAACTGTGATTCGTAGATCGCCATCACCATCTCCAGCGACGCCACGCCATCTTCACCGGTGGAACTGGGCGTCGCCCCCGTTTCGATGCAGGCAACAAGTTCAGCCATTGCGGCCCCAATCGAGCTTACTTCGGGCATCGCCGGAAACGGTTCCGGCGTCAATGCATACCATTCAATGCGCGGATCCGGCTCGTTAAGGTGGTCGGTCTGATCGGCACTGCTATACCAGTGGTTGCCCTGGTTGCCGAGCACAATCAACCCCGCCGTGCCCTGGATCTCCAATACAAAGCGATTGTACCGGGTAATCTCGCTGGCCATAAGAACAGCGTTGATGCCATTTTTAAAGGTGAAGAGGGCATCGCTGAGATCTTCGACCTGAAAGAGTTGGACGCGGCGCTGCGCCGTACCAACTACCGAGGCCACATCGCCACCAAATAGGCGGAAGAGGTCAAAGGTGTGCACCGCGTCATGGATCAATGGCCCCTCTTCGTCGGCCACCCAAGCCGGAAAGGGTTTGATCCCCTGGCAGATGCCTAACAACGATACCACCTCGCCAATCAGCCCCTGGTTGATCAGTGCCTTGGCCTGGCGATGGGCCGGATCCCAGCGGCGCGAGTGATTGACCGAGAGCACGCAGCCGGCGCGCCGGCAAAGCTCAACCATCGCGTCGCCATCGGCTAGCGAGAGCGCCAGCGGTTTTTCACAGAGAATACCCTTGGCCCCTGCCGCCACGGCGGCCTCGACAATTGGCAGGTGGAGCCCTGGATGGGTGGCAATGCAGACAATGTCAAGCTGCTCGCGTTCAAACATCTCGCGATAGTCAAGATAGAGCGCGTCAACACCCCACCGCTTACCAAACCACTGGAGATGCGCTTCCCCGCGGCTGCTGCCAGCTACCAGCTCGATCTGGGGATGGACGGCCAGCGCGCCGGCGTGGGTTACTGGGGTAGGCGGATCGGTCTCCCAGAGGGTCCCAATGCGGCCGCAGCCAACAAGGCCACCGCGATATGTTCTCATGAAAAGCTCCTGCGTTTGTGATTTAGGCCAAACCAAAGCAATAATTGCCCACGAAGCTTCACGAAGCTTCACGAAGACACACGAAGAAAAAACAAGTCTTGTGTGTCTTCGTGAATAATTTAAAGTTTGGAATAGCCTTTGCCCTCGGTTTTTACACTTTCGGCTAATGAGCCTTTATCTTATGCCGGGTGCAACTGGGTTCCCGGCCACTGCTGATTGCTGGACGTGACATCCACGGTGATGCCATCGGGATCTTCCACCTTGAACGCACCTTCAGTAAAGCTTGCGAGATCCGTGATCTCCTTGCCATCCAAGCCATCCGAATAGATCTTAAAGCCCAGTTGACGCAGCCGTTGGGCCGTGGCGGTGAGGTCGGCGACGACAACGCCAATGTGCAGGTAGTCCAACATGCCGGAGACATGGGCTGGTCGTGGTGCACCGCCATGTTGAAAGACGCGGAAGTTGTGATAGCCATCGCTCAGATCAAAGGATTTCTCCATCTGCCCGACGACCTGCAAGCCCAACCCGTCACGCCAAAAGCGGATCGTTTCGGCCAGGTTTGAGGCCCGCACGCCAACGTGGACCAAAATGCTCATGTTCTTCTCCTGTAGCTAATACAGTTGATTTTGCAAACCGTGATAAAAAATTATACAATCAACTAATAAGATTCCACGGGGTACAATCGGGTAGTCACGCTATGATATACTCTGCAATATGCATAACGACTTTGATGGGGTCATTCACTCTGGTTCGTCTACCATCTATGGCTGCTCATTACAAGTTTGGTCAAGATATTGGTGAAGGTAAAATAATTATGACAACAATGAAAGAGTCTGTAACTCCGAAAAAAATATTGGAGCTAGCACAATCACTTTCTGCTGATGATTTAACCTGGTTGATCGAACAGTTGCATCGACTCACAGATGATTTTTCTCTTCCGACAAAAGCAACGCTTGATGACGCCATTGATTTTTATTTGAAAGAACAGTGCAGCCTTGGTAAAGCCGCTGAATTGGCAGGCATTACCCGTTGGCAACTTCAGAATGAGTTGTATATGCGTGGTACACCTGCCAGTTTAGGTAGCGATCTGACCCTTGCTGAAATCGACGATATGGTTGATATAATCGAGGCCCACTATGGCAGTGGTCAGTGACGCGAATATTCTTAGTTCACTGGCTGCAGCAAATGCGCTCGATCTCCTATCACAGCTTTTTCATGGAGATAACATTTTCATTCCTAAAGCTGTAGAATTGGAATTACAGGTTGGTCTACAGAATGGTACAAAACATCTGCAACGAATATTTGATCAGATCGTAGCAAATGATATTCAAGTTCTTACACTGACAGAATCAGAGTATGCGTTAACTGAGTCTTTACCGGATAAACTTCATGCCGGCGAAAGAGAGGGCATTGTGCTCTGTCAGATGCGTGGACATCTCTTCCTCAGCAACGATAAACGGGCTGTATGATATTGTCAGGCAAATGCGATTAAAGCTGTAAATTTAGAAGCATTGCTGCGAGCAATCTGGCTGCAACGTATTCTTTCACAGCAGGAAGTCAGAATGCTCATCCAAGCGATGCAAGCGATAGAAAAGCTGGCGCTTAGCCAAAATCAGTTAAACAAAATTTTTGCACCACAGCGTTCCTATCGCTGATCGGTCCAGGCTTTGCCTGTGGTCTCATGATCGTGGCAAGGGCAACTGCACCTTGGCACTGTCCTGCGATTGCGATAGCAACGCCGCCATCATAATCTCCAACGAATTCCGACCACGCCGTACCGGTGAACTGTTCGGCCCATCGTGCCAGACCATCTGCGCCATCTCTTGCACGGCCGGAATCAGATTATCCCCAAAAAAGTCAAGATAGCCGCGGGCATCCGGCGGCGCAACCTCTTGGAGAGCACCTTCGCTCTCGGCGGATTTCCAGACAATGCATTGGCGGTCGGTCAGCCAGTAGCGCCCATTGGGGCCCTGCAAGTCAAACTCGAAAATCTGCGGCGTCTGTTTGGCGCTATTGATGATCCCGCGCACACCGTTGGCAAACTCGATGATAATCGTCGAGCCGGGGTCAAGCATGGGATCTTTGCCCCCTTCGCCTTTATAGACAGTGCCGTAATCCTCGAAGCCGCGCTCGTGGGCCGCGATCACCCAAAGTGGGTCGGCGTCGGCAAAGTAGCAGACGGCATCAACCAGGTGGGTGCCATTGCGAAAGAGCATCGAGCGCCGTCCACCCATGTGCGCGAGAATGCGCGTCAAGCCGCCAATTTCGCCATCGCGGATCGCCTGGCGCACGGCTTGGTAGGACGGGATCCAGCTGCGGGTGTGGTCAATCGCCAGCTTGGCACCGGTACGTTCAATCGTTTCTACCATGCGGTCGGCATCTTGCAAGGTGGTGCAGAGCGGCTTCTCGCAGAGAATTCCTTTGATGCCCGCCTCGGCTGCATCACAGACGGGATCGACGTGAAATTGGTCGGGGGTGGCGACGCTGACCACATCGAGCTGCTCTTTTTCAAACATCTCGCGATAGTCGGTATATTCGCGAATGGTGCCGCGTGCGATTTGGGCCCGCTCATAGAAACGATCAAATGCGGCGGGGTTAATGTCGCAGGCTGCGACCAGTTGATATTCGGGGGCGCGGTCATAGGCGTAACCGTGATAGCCACCAAGGCCACCACCGATCACGGCTGCGCGTAATTTCTCTGCTGCCATGCTAATTCTCCGGAAAATATTGGTCTGTATAGTCTTAAAGCGTTACCGTGCGGCCTGTCTGCGACGATTCGTGTGCAGCTTCAATGATCTGTAGCGACTTGATCGCATCTGCCACCATGTAGCCGCTGCTGCCGGCTGGTGCATTCGGCGTGCGAATTGCGGCGGCAAAGGCCTTGAGCAACGCCCGGCCCTCTGCGCCATAGCCGGGCACTTGCGGCGCGGCCATCTCAAAGCGACGGCGCGGTGCACCTGCCCAAGCGGGGTGGCTGCTCTTGATCGTACACGCCTGTTCTGCCTGTTCCCACTTGGCCCAGCCTTCGGCCCCACGCAGCCCAATCGAGATCTCGTTGTCGCCAGGCGTATAGTAGCCGGTGTGCAGGGTGCCGATCATGCCGTTGGCAAATTGGAGTGAGACCGAGGCGGCGTCCTCGACATCGATTGGCGCGCCGCTGACGTTGGCCTCGATCGCGCTCACCTTGGTCACCTCGCTACCGGTGAGATAGCGCATCAGGTCAAACCAATGGCAGCCCAGCCAGTTGAGGATGCCGCCGCCCGCTTCGGCCTGCTTGAAATACCAGATATCGGGATCGCGTCGCAAAACGCTCGTGGTGATAAAGCGAATATCAATCGAGTACGGTTTGCCAAGCAGACCGGCATCATAGGCGGACTTGATCTCGTTGGCGATTGGATGGAAGCGCCAGGAATAGCCACAAGAGAATTGGAGATTGTTGCGCTCAACCGCTTCGGCCACCGGCAGGAGCTTGCTAGAGTGGATGGCAAAGGGTTTGTCCGCCCATACATGGACACCGGCTTCCGCCACCTGCAACATCCAATTCGGCATGTCGCGTAGATAGGTGGAAACCATCACCGCGTCGAGGTCAGCCTGTGCGAGTAAGTCGGTTAAGCTCGCGTAAAAGGGAATGTCTTGGGCATCGGGTTTGAGGTTTGAGCGCACTGCGTCCGGGTTGGGATCGTAGAAGGCGACTAACTCGATCTCGTCACTGAGGAGCATCAAGGTGTCACGGTAGGCGTTGGCGTGGATCATGGAGACGCCCGCTTGGGCAAAGCGTAGTTTTCGCACGTGGGTTCACCTTACCTGTATGATCAATTTGATTGTTCGATTGATTTCTCCGTTTATCGGCAACTTTGTCCAATTATCGGGTTATGGGATGGCTTTGTCAAATGGGTTAAAATTGATCTCTGTCAGGAGCCAGCGGATCGCCATTGTGTAAGTTGGGTCTGCCGTGGCTGCATCCACGGTGAGGATCGGAATCTGGTATACATGGGTTAGCCAGTCGGTCAAGAGCGCATCGAGTGCGGCCAGATCTTCCAGTTGGGCAATCTCTAGCGGGCGGTTGCGTTGGGCATGGCGCGCGGCAATGACCTCGAGTGGTGCCACCAGATGAATGATCAGATCGGGGGGTGGCAGGAGTTGGCGGAAGAAGGTGTAGAGGCGGGTACAGAGTTGATACGCAGGTTCATCCAAATAGCCTTTTTGATAGAAGCGCCGTGTGAAGAGCCAAAAATCGGTTTCCAGGCCACCATCTTGGATCCCGATCGCCGGTTGTTGGCGGATCGCCCACTCTTGTTCGGCGCGACGCAACAAGAAATCCACTTGATTGGGCAAGGCATAGCGCGCCAGATCGTTGGCAAATAGTTGTTGAAAGGGGCGTTCGGCCTGCTGCTCCAACCCGCTGACAAAGCCTCCCTGTTGACAGAGTTGTTGCGCCAGCGTTGTCTTGCCCACCCCTGTATTGCCGACGATAATAATCAATTTGCCCATTAAACTTGCTCTACTTAGGGTCTGTCCAGAGAAATAATTGTCCAGGCAGAGGCATGAAGACAGGCGAAGCAAAACGCTCCTTCGTCTGTCTTCAGGGATTGTTAAAATTTTGAATCGGCTTTGCCGTTTGCCGCAACTCTTTGCGCGCAAATCGGAGCCTTCTCCAGCGCAGTTGCCCGTAGATTATCAGACCGCCACGGCTTCCACTTCCTCGGTCCAGACGGTGAAGCTCTTCAGCAGGTTCGGGCCAAAGGTGTTGGTGAGGGCGACATCGGTGGCGTCGCGCCCGCGCGCAATCAGCACGCGCCCGATGCGGGGCGTATTGTTGCGTGGGTCAAAGGTGTACCACTGTCCACCGAGATAGGCTTCAAACCAGCCGGCAAAATCCATGGGCCCATAGGGGGGCGGCGTGCCCATATCGCCCAAGTAGCCAGTGCAATAGCGGGCTGGAATATTCATACAGCGGCAGAGGGCGACGCCCAGGTGCGCAAAATCTCGACACACTCCCTGGCCCTCATTAAAGGCTTCCCAGGCCGTTTTGGTTGGTCGGGCATATTGATAGCCAAAGGTGATATGGTTGTGGACAAAGTCGCAGATCGCTTGGACACGTCCCCAACCGGTCGGTCCATTGCCAAAGCGATCCCACGCAAATTGGGAAAGGAGATCGGTTTCACAGTAGCGGCTTCCTAGGAGGTAGACCAAGGTCTCTTCGGGCAATTCTTGGACGGGATGTTGCTGCGCGGTGGGCGCTACGGGATCCGGTAGTCCGGAATCGTTGATAATCGCTGTGGTCGAGATCCGGATTTCCCCTTTTGGGGCAACGATCCGGCTGCACCAGTTGCCAAAGCCATCGCGATAGGCAGTAATCGGCACCGATGGGTTGGTAATAATATGGTCGGGAAGCACCATGTCAGAGACACGCGTGTAGTGGACATGCAAGGTCAGAATCATTGGGGTGGGCTGTGGGCATTCGTAGTGTAGTTCGTAGCCAACGCGAATTTGCATCGTGATTTTCTCTTTTCGTAAATTCTACTCAGGCAGGGCGTGGGTTGAATGAGCTTCTTATACAACACATTGCGGTTGACATAGACCACTTGCGTATAGCTTTCACTGCTTAATTTCGGGTCGAGGTCCGATGACGCCACTGTCAAGGTTTGAGGAAATGTAAAATTACACAAGCCGCTGTTTCGATACATATTTTCGATATAGAGTGATCTATTCAGCCAGTGCTCTGTGTAACTCCTAAGAAATGAACGAAAAGGTTAGATAGCTATGCCAAAAATGCCGCAATTTGATGATAGCCTGCGCGCGTTCATTAGTCAAGTATTATGTGTTCCTTTCTTTGGTAGTCTGGACAACTACCCTCCTGCACATTGTTAGAGGAGACGTTCATAGACTTCCTCCAGCCCATCTTCTTCGTCGATCTGTGAACCAATCTTGACAAAGCCAAACTGCGCGGCGATGCGCAAGGAGGGCTGGTCATCTGGGCTGAGTGAAAGAAGAAAGCGCATCACTCCCTGCTGCTGTGCCCAACCCATCAACGCCTGGCACGCTTCGGTGGCATAGCCCTGGCCGCGGAACGGCGGAAAGATGGTATAGCCAAATTCGACGCCACCCGGCCCCAGCAGGCGCACGGGTTCAGGCGCGGGGGCTATATGAAAAGCGCTATTGCCCACCATCGTTTGCGTGGCGCGGAGTACGATTGCTCGTCCCAGCCAGGGTTCAAGCGCTGGGGTAAGGGGAATTTGAACCAGCCGCGTTTGTTGGTGACGGGAGACCGGCCAAAAGTCCGCGGGAACGGGAACGCCCAGCCGTTGCGCGGCTTGCGCTTGGTCACTGCGCATAGCTGCTTTAGGCCGCTCCAAAATTTAAAGATGTGGGGTCATCAGAATCAAATCCAAACGCAGCGCGTGGATGGTTGTTTCAACTTCTGACATGGTTGCTGCTTTCTGTAAAAAGTGTTTCCGCATTTCGATTACGCAACGCCGTCATAATAGCGGTCTAAACCCCAGACGATGGCTTTTCGCCATCCCCTTCAGCCGAGGTCATTGTGCGCAGATCCCAACTGAGCGAAGGCTGACCACTGGTCAGATCGGCGAGCGTATACTTTTGTAGCAGCCCTTGGCGGGCGATGAGTAAGTTGCCAAAAGCATCCCAGTTCGTCCAGTCTACTGTATTGTCAATAATGGTAGCAGGCTGCTCAAGCGCAAAGCGGGCGCGCTTGCCACCCCCACCCGGCCGGCTGATCATGCGCAATTGCGGATGATCAGCCGTTGGTTGAGAGACCCATTCATGCTGATCCATGAAAAGACGATCGACTTTCTTGCCAGGCGGCGCGCTGACTTTGGTTGGCACTAGGGGTTGCCAACCCTCGCGTCGTAACCTTGTGGCAAGGTAGTCAGGGATGACAATTTTGCCGTTCTGATCGTGTTCGATACCATCTTCACGGCATATAAAAGGCAGAGACACCTCTTGGGTGGTCTTCATCTTTGACCACACATGGATCTGTAACAACGTGCGGCTCGCAAAGAAACCGCCCCCATTCCGCGTCCCCGCAGTTTCCCACTCGCGATAGGTCTTGAGCCACGGCGGACGACAGAGGCCCGTCCAAATCGCGCCGCCGGCACCCAGTGCTTTATAGACCAGCCATTCTCCGTCGAAAGAAAGGTCACAGGCGTCGCCGTATAAACTGCCGGTAAACCAAGAGCCAGGTTCCACCGTCGCGGTTTGCGTGTTAATTTTGATGAGATGGTAACGTTGCGACGGTCCGCGCCGCAAAATTACTACGATCGGGGCTTCTTTGGCCATCAGAAAATAAAGGCGTGGGTGGGGTAGAGAGGTAGACATCATCATCTTCCTTGGCATAGCCATGATGCGATACTGAGCGGTAGCTGTCTAGTATAGCATGAATGCCGACGCTACCGCTCATCACCTTGTCCAAGGTGTTCCTCCCCACTCATTTGACATTGCCCCTGCGCCGCTAGGCGGATCGCCGCCACCAATTCCTCACGTCTGCAATCCTTGAGCAAAAACCGACACGCCCCGGCCGCCAGTGCCTGATTGCGGAACGTTGCGTAAACGCCCAAGGCCAAGACCCGCGTCACCGGCGCCTGCTGACACAAGGTACGCGTGATCGCCATCCCGTTCCTATCTGTGGTGCCCACATCGACTAATATTACGGACGGTTGAAGACGCAGAGCGAGTTCGAGTGCTGCTGCCCTATCGATTGCCGTGGCGACGACTTTAATATCGTTCACAGGTTTGAGCAAACGAACTAGCGCGCGGCAAACCTGTGGATCGCCATCTAGAATAAGAACGCGAATGGGTTCTTGCTTCGTCACTTCCAATACGTTACACCTTCCAAAGTCCCAAATAACACTTGCGCGTCCGCAGGCGAACGGCACAAAGATATTAGTCTGGCTGATGCCGTTCTTTGCGGTGAAAGCCAATCATTCGCGCTTCAGACGTTTGCACCATCGTCACGGGTAGACGCAATTCACCTTCTTTACAGCTTAACTTAAGGCTGGCTTCAAGTTCCAGCGTTTGTACAGCTTGGGTTCCCGTAAGCTTCATCTGGCCCGTAATGTGCGCGCTGGTCTTGAGTCGGGTGTGATCTGTATTATACGATCCGGCAACCGATGTATTCTGCTCATTCCTGTACTCCGAAGGAAGACACAAAACACGCCCCCTCTACGAACCAAAGGGAGCATGTCTGTCTAGAGGGCATAAATTAGTAGACAGTTTTCCGCACTCAATCGCTAGTGGTCGCGCCTAATGAAATGCTGTCTACGGCCTTCTCTCCACTGGTACTAGTGGCTTTTGATTCATCCATACCAGTAGGCATCTTGGACAGAGCCATCTGCGCCAATCCACCAGACTTCCATGCTGTTAGGGATTCTGGATACTGCCATGATGCCGCCATTGTTTGAAGCACTGCCTGCTGGTGCCAACTCAAAACGTTGCCATTGCCCTCCTTCATACCAGTAAGCATCGTGGACAGCACCATCTGCTCTAACCCACCAGACTTCCATGCTATTAGGGATTCTGGATACAACGATGATGATGCCGCCGTTGTTTGAAGCACTACCTGCTGGTGCCAATTCATAGCGTTGCCATTGTGATCCTTCATACCAGTAGGCACCCTGGACAGCGCCATCTGCTCTAACCCACCAAGCTTCTAGACTGTTGGGGATTCTGGATACAGCGGTGATGCCGCCATTAGTTGAAGCACTGCCTGCTGGTGCCAGCTCATATCGTTGCCATTGTGACCCTTCATACCAGTAGGCACCCTGGACAGAACCATTTGCGCCAATCCACCAAGCTTCCATACTGTTGGGGATTCTGGATACAACCGTGATGTCACCATTAGTTGAAGCACTACCTGCTGGTGCCAACTCATAGCGTTGCCATTGTGACCCTTCATACCAGTAGGCACCTTGGACAGCGCCATCTGCTCTAACCCACCAAGCTTCTAGACTGTTGGGGATTCTGGATACAGCGGTGATGCCGCCATTAATTGAAGCACTACCTGCTGGTGCCAACTCGAAATGTTGCCATTGTGATCCTTCATACCAGTAAGCATCGTGGACAGCGCCATCCGCTCCAACCCACCAGACTTCCAGGCTGTTGGGAATTCGGGATACAGCGGTAATGCCGCCATTAGTTGAAGCACTACCTGCTGGTGCTAGCTCATAGCGTTGCCATTGTGATCCTTCATACCAGTAGGCACCCTGGACAGAACCATCAGCTCCAATCCACCAAGCCTCCATACTGTTGGTGATTCTGGATACAGCCGTCATCCTTACATTGGTCGAGGCACTACCTGCTGATGCCAACTCAAATCGCCGCCACGCAGCAGGTAGTTTCACACCGCGTGCCGTCCAGAATGGGAACTCTGTATCTATTCCCGCTTGTCCATAAGCGATCTTGAAGAATCCTTGATCTCCCCAATCTATTCCCCAAGAATTTTTGCAAATCCAGCATCGCTCGACTTCAGAATAACCAATTACTTCTACACAATGCAAACCGCGATCTACACCCGTGACGTGACTGTAAACACCATTACCGAGTACATAGAAATCATCAAAAACGTGTAACACTGCGGAGCATGGTCCCACATTAGTTAGCCAATTCTTACGCTCCACATCATTATTAAGCGTGATTGATTCTGTGATTCTTACAGCACGGGCGTCACGGTCTGCACAAGTTGCACAGGCAGGGTTAACATTTCCAACAGCATCAATTGGATAGGGGGAACAAGCTTCATCTGAGGCTCCACGGTCTTTAAGGACATTATAAGCATCGGATGGCCACCAACCACCACAGTTTGCCCCGTGATTAGAGCAAAAGTGTAAATCCGCCTCGGAAAGATCAAGTTGTTGTCTTAGCTCGATCGATGCCATTGATTCAGTAGTTGCCACCGTACAAAAAGATACGCAAGAACCGCACCCCCCCTGGTTTTTTACGGGGGTTACATGATTCCCATTTCGATTACGCCAGTCAACTTCAGGTGCAAAGTTAGGAATAACTGCCTGTGCACGGAGCGCCATAACAGAGACAAGATCGGCAGTATTTACGACAACTCCTAGCCGCTTTACCTTCTCTTCATCAGAGAGAAGAGAGAGAGGGGTTTCTTTCGCCGTCCAGAACGCAGATGAGGAAGCGTGTAATTGAGCATTCAGTTCGTTGATTGAAATCATGAGTGATTTATCTCCCTATTTGGTCTTCAGTCTTTAACATCAACCTCAAGCATGTATTCTTTCAATGGTGGTTGGTTACGTTCCCAATGCCTTTTCTGCGTGAAACGAATCGTGGCATGACCTGCTTTTAAGGCTCGTACTGTAAATATCTCATCTTTGTTGGAACCAATACTTGTTGATTGCTCTCCAACACCAGATTGTAAACCCGTTACTATCCTAGCTGCCACATCTAATAAACCAGCGTTTCCAACCAGTTCATGAGTCCAGAGATAACCCGCTGTTTCTAAGCCTGGTAGTCTCAAAGTATATGTCTCGCCAACTTTAAGGTCCACTTCTGTTGGTATTTCCATAACAACCCCCTGAACTATTTCTCTATTCTCAGATGAGATATTATGCGAATCTTTACAAAATCACTGATCGTGCCCCTGTGTCAGGGTAAATTATAAGATTTGGTACTGTTCATCTAGCATACTCTGCGGCGGCCCTGAACGTCCTAGAGATTTCTCTAGTCTGTAACACGAAAATCTATAGGGCGGCGCAGAATATTCGGGTTCACATGCGAGGCAGGCGGAAGAGTGTATCTGTCACTTCCCCTGCCTGAGCAATCCCCGTTGCCTGGCCACCTCGACCGACTCGCCGCGATTCCCGACGTGGAGTTTCTGTAGGACATGGGTGACACAGTACTGCACGGTATGGGTTGTGACATTTAGCTGTGATGGTGAGATCGTGCTGATCGGCAAACTCGTCATCGATCGTCCATTCTGTCCGCTGCTTCCCGGGTTTGTCACTCGGCATCAAATTGTCGTGTCGGTTATCACTTCCGGGCACACGGCACAGGCACTCACACCGGATTGTTTGTACCACCGGCAGTTTCGACGTATCCCACAGGCAGGAAGGTTTGTCTGGTTAGGATGGTCTGTTTCCAAAACTAAAATTACCTCGTCTGCTATACTACAGCGTCCGTCTTTCCATTGTTTACATCCACTTTCGAGGCAGGGCGTAGTGAAACGAAATCGTTTTTCCGGCGCACGACCTTGATGTGCGCTCGAAACAAACGCTTCATCGATGACGATAGATTGTCGCAAAAAAGCTACTTTCCCGTCACGACCAACAATACCAAGCAAATGATTGCCGGGCTCACACATTGCGCTTGGACACAAAATGGGTGAATCTTTAGGCATAGACACAATGATTTCCCTTTTATTAGGACTTACGCAAGACGACTTCGCCACCGGAGGCCTTGTCATCGGGGGGTACGCGCGATGACAAGGAAACGAAAGATCTGTCAGGTTTCCAAAAACCAGGTCTGGCTGAGCATAGGTCCTATTTATTTGAGTCGCTGAATTACCTCGTGGGTGGCAATATCGGCCAGCGAGTTTAAGTCCCTAATCGCAATAATTCCACGCGTCCCTGGACCAAGCTTTCCGATAATAGTGGTCGTTTCACTGAGATCGAGATGAGCAATCTCGTTAAGGGTCACAGCACTGATTTTAGTGCTAACGCGAGCACTGGTTTCGTCATCCAGGTTTAACGCTTTGAGATCAATATGGAAAGCCATAGCAGAATTTCTCCTTGTTAAATAGTTGTCATGCGACCTAATGATCATTGGAACGAGCCAGTGTATCATACCCCTCTACGACCCTGTGCGCCCTATAGATTTCTCTAGTCTGACGACACGAAAATCTATAGGGCGGCTACAAGAAAATACCCGGCTCTGTGGAGCCAGGTATTCGTATCCCTGTAGAACATAGATCGCCCAGCACGAGCGTCACTTTGCCGGATAGAGCAACCCTCGTTGCGCGGCCGCCGCAACCGCTGCGCCGCGATTCTCGACGTGGAGTTTTTGTAGGATATTCGTGACACGGTATTGCACAGTATGGGAGGCGGAAGACTGCTATCCGCATACTTGCTCCACTGTACGCATGATTTTCCCGACCGCTTCTTCTTGGAATTTTGGCTAACGATAGCGTTCAGCGGCGGCGGTGGCTAGGTAGACATAATGCCATGTAATGCCGTTGTTGGGCGGTCATCCCAACACCCGTCATCCACTTGCAGACCCGTTATCTGTTATGAGGGAATAAGATCCCACCGCAATATTCTGTCTGCTTTATCCACCGCCCATACTATCCCAGTTACTCCTATCGCTACATGCTTAAAGTCTGTTTTAGTACTGAGTCTGACCCAGACGTTGCCAGTACCACTGCCACCGCGCCATAGCCAAACCTCACCCTGACTATTGACGCCACACACACCGTCACCTGCAGATATCTGCCTTAGGCTGCCACCGATCCGATCCCAGTCATTGTCAGTATCACTGCCACCACGCCATCGCCAAATCTCGTCAGCGCTATTCCCCCCCCATACGCCCGCGGCTCCTACTGAGACCTGCTTCAAACTTCCCCCGATCTGATCCCAGTCATTGCCAGTACCACTGCTACCACGCCATCGCCAAATTTCGTCAGCGCTATTCACCCCCCATACGCCTGCGGCTCCTACTGAGACCTGCTTCAAATTTCCCCCGATTCGATCCCAGTCATTGCCAGTACCACTGCCACCACGCCATCGCCAAATCTCGTCAGCGCTATTCACCCCCCATACGCCCGCGGCTCCTACTGAGACCTGCTTCAAACTTCCCCCGATTCGATTCCAGTCTCCGAAATCACCACCACCGGCAACGTCCCGATGCCCTCGCCAGATCTCATTTGCGCTGTTCACGCCCCATACACTCAAAACATCGCCTACAGAAATCTGCTTCAGGCTCCCACCTATGTGAACCCATTCAAAACCCATAGTCTTACTCTCCTTTTGCACTCGATACTCATTGAAGAAGTTACCGAATTCTCAGTTTGAACAACTAATTCTGATGTTGGCGATCCCTGTATTCTGGACCCCGCCCTTTGTTGCCAGCCAGTTTACCTTCCCAATTGGCACATCAGAGACAATGCCGAGAAAGCCAAGACTTTTGGGGGCTTGAATCAAAACGTACTGGGCGCGTAATTGGCCCGCCGTATCGTAGACAGATACGATGGGTGAATCAAATGCGTTTGTGTAGGTCTCAAAACCAACGGCTGTTGGTGCAGTAGAGAATGTGATGTCAATGTTCTCGTTGCCGGATGCCGTTAATACGTTACTTTCCAAGCCCACACCAAAAAAAGGGGCCGCTCTTCCACCAGGAGTGGCAACGAACAGGTTCGCTCCCGTAGGCAGAGAATTTACCGGTGTAAACGTAATTTCACCAAATGTGATTGGCGACGCGGGTGGAATGGAAATAGGGACATCGGTCGGTGTAAAGGGATCGAATGTGACAGCAATGCTTGTCGAACTGTTTGCATCGAAAGTCACTAGGTCGTCGTAAAAGCTAATCATTGCGACACCTCCTGTGGGATTCAAGAAACGCTTATGCCAAACGGTAATGGAGTTGTTTATACTATACAGCTTCTGCATCGGGTACACCCTAGACATTTCTCTAGTCTGGCGACACGAAAATCTATAGGATAATGACATGAGATCCCCGGTGCCGCGGCACCGGGGATCTCATGTTCACATTCAGCATAGAACGCCCAGGGCGAGCGTCATTTCACCTGCTTGAGCAATCCCCATTGCCCGGCCACTGCCACCGCCTCGCTGCGATTCCCGACGTGGAGCTTCTGTAGGATGTTGGTGACGTGGTACTGCACTGTATGGGTTGTGACGTGCAACTGCGCGGCAATTGCCTTGTAGGGCAGACCTTGCGCCATGTACGTCAGCAGTTCCAACTCGCGTGCGGTCAACGCGTCGGGGTCTACCTCGCGTTGGGCTAGCGCCGTAAAGCGCTCCACCACGCGAGTGGCCAGTGTTGGCGAGAGCGCGGACTCGCCGTGGCTGGCGGCGCGGACGGCGGCGACAATCGTATCCGGTGCGGCATCTTTGAGTACGTAGCCGCGGGCGCCCGCCTTGAGGCTGGCAAAGAGCTGTTCATCCTGGTCGAACATGGTCAGCACGATAACTTCGACTGTGGGATGGGTGGCGCGCAAGCGCGGTAATGTCTCAAGGCCTGCCAGACGGGGCATTTGCAGGTCGAGGAGGACGACATCGGGGTGCAATTGCGCCGTCTGCTCGATAGCCACCAGGCCATCGGCGGCCTCGCCAACGACTTGGATATCCGGGTGGCCGTCCAGGATGCGTCGGATCCCCTGCCGCGCCGTGGTGTGATTGTCCACAATCAGGACGCGGATGGGGCAAGCAGTGGGCGCCGGCGGGACAGCATTATCGCTCTTTGGCAGCGCAGGAACGGCGCGACTGGGGCGATGATAGGGGATGGTAGCCTGTACGGTCGTCCCATGCCCCGGCTGACTGGTGATGTGCAACTGGCCGCCCAGGCTTTGTGCCCGTGTCGCCATGCTGAGGAGGCCAAAACCGCCGGTCGTATGCGGAACAGCAGCAGTGGCGACAAAGCCGATGCCATCGTCTTCCACGGTGAGGGTAATGTCATCCGCCGCGAAGTCCATTCCCAGAATCACATGGCGAGCGGCGGCATGTTTATCAATGTTGTGGAAGGCCTCCTGCGCCACGCGGAAGAGCGCGCTGGCGAGGTCTGGCGCCAGCGGCCGTTCTACGCCGTGAACATAAAGCTGGGTGACCAGCCCGGCCCGTTTGGCTAGCCCAGCCAGTTCCTGCGTCAGCGCCTCACGCAAGGATTGATGTTGTAGAGGTGTGGGGTGCAGCCCCAGCACGGAGCGTCTAGCCTCTGCTAATGCGCCGCGCGCCAATCCTTCCGTCTCGGTCAACACCTCGGCGTCGGCTTGGCTCCGCCCCGTTGCATAGGGCTTAAGCGCTTCGAGATTGATGATGATGCCGGTGAGCGAGTGTGCCAACGTGTCGTGGATCTCACGCGCCAAGCGGTTGCGCTCCTCGGCCACAGCTAGGGTGCGCCCTTGGTGATCCAGACGTTGATGCTCTAGTGCGACAGCAAGTAACCCTGCGATGGACTCAACGGGCAGATGTGCCGCCCGTTGATAAAGCTGCGGTGTCCGGCTGATGAAGGCAAGGCCACCCAGGAAATGGGCCGTCTGGATCGGTGCAATGACCGCGGCGCACCCGAAGTTGTCCAGGATGACCCGATCGCCGGCATACTGAGCCGCCAGCGTAGCGAAGTCCGCAATCACGACGGTCTGGTCGGCCAGCAGAGCAGGTCTGAACGAGAAAGCGGTCAGCGGCAAGACCACGTCGGTTGTTGCGATCGCAGCCGGGTAGCAAAAGGCAATGCCCCATGTGTCGTCTTCCACTGGGTTAGATGCTGGGTCAAGCGCGGCCTGCGGGAGCAAGACAACCAGCACATCGTGAGCCAGGATATGCTGAGCCTGTTGGGCGACAACGGCAAAGCTTGTGGCGACATCCAGGCTGGCGGTGATGGCGCGCGTGATCGCGGCCAAGGCGGCAGCACACTGCGCCTGTGCATCGTCCGGTAGCGACGGTGTTAGGCAACTCTTGTCTAGGTTCCGATCGGCCTGATACCAGGGCGTCGGTCGCTTACGCTGCGGTGCCTTGCTGCAGCCACCGGTCTCAATTTCCAATCTATCACCAAAGCGAGGCGCCGTCGGCGTAACTGCGTTCAAAGGTGTCACAGGTTTGCGAGCCATATTCCTCTGCTTTCTAGCATCAATGCCCACTCTTATCACATACCGGCGTAGCGCTAACGCGTACCCGGTAGAGTCAGTCGCAGGTCCAGTAAAGGGGAATGCGACCCGCATCAGTAGACTGTAACACAGCCACAGTTGAAATAGACTGACGCCAGACTACGCGACCAAGCGACTACTGAATGAGACAGTGGGGTGTGCAATAGGCGTGCTAGCTAAATGAAAATTTTGCCCTATTTCTACGAATGCTTGCGTGCATTTGCCAAGCAACCAGGCAACCTACCCCAAGCCGTCGCCCAGTGATCGCTGGTTTTCAGCCAAATCAATCCAGTACCGCCGCTTCTTCACTCCATCAACTAGCACTCTATTTTCCAACCGCCCCCGTTAGTCTCAATAATCTTGCGTGAGCCGATGTTGGTTTCCGCACAGGTGAGGAGTACGCGGCGCAGACCGCGTTCGCGCGCTTTCGCCAGCCCTAACCGTAGTAGTGCTGTGCCATAGCCACGTCGGCGTTGTGAAGGCCGAATCTCGTAGCCGATATGGCCGCCCGACTGTAAGAAGCACTCATCCAGCGCAGTGCGTAAGGTCAATTTGCCAATCCACTGGTCGCCATCCATCAGCCAGAAATCCTCCATCGGCAACTGGTCCGGCTCGACCGTCGCTGCGTCTTTTTGCCGTTCGATCCACAGTAACAGATCAGCAAAATGCGTGGCCATGTGGTCGGGATCAGCCTGATACTCGCCGGCCGCGCAGAACTCGCGCACCGCATCAATCAGGGCGTCTTTGTAGGGCAGGGCCGGGTCGACTAAGATGAGCATAAGAAATTACTCCGGATTATATGGGAGAGGCAGAGACGCTTTCCCACTAGTAGAAAAGAGCTTGTCATCGGGGGTACCCCCGATGACAAGGAAACGAAAGATCGGTCAGGTCTCGATCCCGCAGGAAACACTAATTTACTTCATCTTTTGCCAGGGTTTCGTTTCATAGATTGCCTTTAGTCCTGCGTCTATACCAAGATTACTACCAACAACGTGCAAGTGGAGACCAACCGGATCAAGCCGCCACTGCACCTCATCGTATGCCGCAGCATCACAGCCATTAGAACCATCCCACTGCAGGCGTATAGCATCTCCGACCACTTTGGTGGTGCCTACGCAAGAGACATTGAGTGTTGGTCCGTTGATCTTAAATTCAGCCCTGTCGTCTTGGAACGCCCAAGAGTACACGCCAGCCGATGCGGCTCCCACAGAGTTCAACGTACCCATTTTCACAAAGTCTTCGGCAGTTAGTTCAACTTGCCAAACCCCGTTGGGTGGTAGACCGGGTGACCACGTTTGGTTCTCGGCCAGCGGCGCAGAGCTTTGCTCAATTGCTACTGGCGCACAGGCCGCTGCCCCAGCAGAAGGTGTTGTGCTGGTTTTCAACTCACGAATCGCCGCGATCAGCTCGGCGTTGAGTGGGTCTTCGGCCAGGTTGTCAAAGACGGGTTGTGCCGCTTTCTCAAAGGCCGCGACTTGTGCATCACTGGCGAGCGCAACCCACTGCCACCATCCCAGGTCGGTTCGATGGTGATCTGGCCCTGCGAAAGCGCGTGGGCCTGTGCTACAAATTCGTTCACATACGGGTCGATCTGTGGTCTTCCCGCCTCGTCGGGGATGGCAAAGCGCAGGGTGAGGGCTGCGGGTGCGGCCATATTTGACGCCGTCGGCTGGATCGGCACACAGCCGGCGAGCAGCATCAGGACAAGCGCAAGGCTGCTGAACAGCCAAGCGGATGAACTATGACGCCTGGCAAAACGAAATCTCGAAACGGTATGCATACTGCTTTCTCCTTGTTGTTACGCAATCACAGAGCCCTCAAGGTTTCAGCACAGCCGATGAGGGAGCCGGCTGTACATCAGGATCGTGCAAAGTCGCCGCACGCTTTACAGGATTAGGCAACCCAGTGATCAGCGCTGTATGATCAATCTGTAAAAAGCGTTATCGACCTCGCCACGCCTTATGTACCTGTGACTAATCCGTCCAACCAACACTGTCATGATCTAATTCATCCTTTCCCGGCGTATCACCTGCTTGCTCTTCGGCTAACGCCAGCAGTGCTTTCGCGGTTTCAGGGTCAGCCAGCCACCTTATTCCTGGGTCGTGTGCCGGTCTTCTCCTGACCGTCGTGCCAGGTAATCGTCTAGGGTTCGATAATCATAATGGTGATGGTGCGCCGGATGGTCGGTTGCATGGGACGAGTGTACGCCGGTCGCAGGGCCAATAGAAGCGAAAATTACGCAAAAATTCCGCAGAATTTGGCAAATGTGTCACCACCGTCCCCAGCACGGGCCACACGCACGCTGGTCAGACGAATCATTCTGGCCCATGCCGGGGACGTTATCGTTGGCGTTTTCTGATAGGAGCTCTCCTTGACTTCTCTCACCTTTGGCCCATTTCTCCGCCAGTTGCGCAAGCGCGCCGACATGACCCAAAGCGATCTGGCCGCCGCAGTCGGCTACAGTGTTTCCTTTGTCTCTGATCTGGAACAGGAACGGCGTCTGCCCACAGTGCCGGTCATCTTGCAACAGTTTGTGCCGGCTTTGGGGTTGCAAGAGGAAGCCGGCTTTGCGACACAGTTGGTTGAACTGGCAGCACTGGCGCGTGGGGAACGGCCACCCGCGACGGTGACCATACAACGCAGCGCCCAAGTGACGGTGACCGAAACGTTTACGCTCCCACCCAGCCGTCTGCCCGTCCAACCTACTGAATTGCTTGGCCGTGATCACGAAATAAAGCTGCTCTGTAACCGCCTGCAGGGACACAGCGGTCGATTGTTGACGCTGGTCGGGCCGCCAGGTGTTGGCAAGACGCGACTGGCGCTGGCGGTGGCGACGCAAAGCGAGCCGGTTTATCGGGATGGGGCTTACTTTGTGCCCCTGGCTGCCATCAGTGATCCTGATTTGGTGGCCGCCACGCTGGTTGCTGCGTTCCCGATCAGTGATATGAGCCAACGGTTGCCCAAAGTCAAGTTGATCGAATTTCTGCGGCGCAAAGAGCTGCTCTTGGTACTCGACAACTTTGAACAGATCCTGGCGGCCGCGGGGCTGGTGGCCGATTTGCTGGCGGAATGTCCGGGGCTGTATATCCTTGTCACTAGCCGCGAACGCCTACACTTGCGCGCCGAGCAGCGGTATCAAGTGCCGCCTTTGGCGCTGGCTGTCGCTGTGGTACTCTTCACGCAGCGCGCCCAGGCGGTGGACTTGGCGTTTGCCGTGACTGCCGAACAGCACTCCATCATTGCCGCCATCTGTCAACGGCTCGACTGTCTGCCGTTGGCGATTGAACTAAGTGCCGCGCGTTGCGATTTGTTTTCACCACAAAGCATCCTGGCGCGCTTACGCGATCGCACGCTGGATTTGTTGAATGATGGACCAGCGGATGCCCCGGCACACCAGCGCACCTTGCGCAATGCGATTCACCGCAGCTATGCGCTCTTGACTCAGCGCGAACAGGCTCTCTTTCGCACATTGGGCGTCTTTATCGGCGGCTTTGACCTGGCGGCGGTGGCGCATTTTGGTTTTGCAGAAGCGCTATTGCAGACGCTTGTTCACAAAAACCTGGTAAAAGTTGAAGCCCACGCCGGTACACCGCGCTTTTTGCTCTTGGAGACGTTGCGCGAATATGCCTGTGAGCAATTGACAGTCAACCAGGAAGCAGCGGTGGTGCAACGGCAACATGCCGCCTATTACTTGCACGTCGTCGAGGCGATCGAACCGCAGTTATGGGAAGCGCAATTGGCAGACTGGCTCGCCTATTTAGAGGTTGAATATACCAACTTGCGTAGTGTGTTTACATGGACAATTGCAGTGGGTGATATGACCACGGCCTTGCGTCTCTGTGGGGCGTTAGGGTTCTTTTGGAGTAGGCATGGACATCTACATGAAGGGAAGATGTGGCTGGAAAAGGTCCTTGCGGCCAGTGCTGATACTCCTCCAGCTGTGCGGGCGAAGGCATTGAGCGTAGCCGGCATGATCGAGCATATATTGGGAAATCATGTGCAGGCGCAGCGATTGGTTGAAGAGAGCTTGGCCATCTGTCAGCGGCTCAACGACCAGCGCAACGTTGCCGAGAAATCTCTGCAATTGGGCGGCATTTTTCGGAAACAGTACCTCTATACGCAAGCCCAGTTTTTCTATGAGCAGAGTTTCAGGTTGTTTCAGACACTCGAAGACCCAGGACGCTTGGCGGCAGTCCACACGAGCTTAGGCAATCTTGCCATGAGCCAAAGAGACTATGCACAAGCCAGAATCCACTATGATCTCGCGATGGCCGGTCATCGCGTAAGTGGGAATAAATTATGGTTTGCGGAAACCTTGCCCAATATGGCTCGGCTCGCTTTTTTGCAAGGCGAAGATCAGCGCGCCTTCGCCTACTGCGAGGAACTATTGGCACTCTCGCAGGAGTTAGGTGATAACGCCGGCCTGGTGCATACCCTGAATCAACTGAGCAGCATCATGATCCGCCAAGGCCAATTGGACCGGGCGGCGCACTATCTTACACAGAGTTTGCAGCTCGCTCAAGAACTTGATTATCCACCACACACGGCTAGTGTGCTCACCCGGCAAGGTGACCTGGCCTTTGCTCAAGCTGACTTTAGACGCGCCGGTCACTGCTATGAACAAAGCTTGCAGATCGCACATCAACTGATGGATCGCGTAGAGATTGCCAATGAGTTGGAAAACCTGGCCAATGTGGCGAATGCACAGGGCGATGTGGATAGGGCAATCAGACTGCTTGGCGCGGCGGTAAGCTTGCGGGCAACTATTCGTGTGCCTTTATCAGCCAGCGAACAATCTCGCCAGCAACAGATCCTCACGGTTGCTCGCGCCCAACTTGACGAACCCGCGGTTGCCAGCGCCTATGCTGCCGGCTATGCGATGACGCCAGACGAGGCGGTCGCGTTTGCCGTGGTGCACTTTCCCATCGCGCATCTGTGAAACGTGTGAAAACACAGTAGGTTTGCAGAAAGGCGGCGGCTGTTCTGGCGGCGGCACCGCTGACAAAGGTTGCAAGTGCATTAGCGCGTCAACCCAAGCCGCACCGCTCAAAATCGAACCACATCACGCGACAAATCGATCCAATACCGCCGCTTCTTCGCCCCATCAACTAGCACTGTGTTTTCCAACCGACCGCCGTTGGCCTCAATGATCTTGCGTGAGCCGATGTTGGTTTCCGCACAGGTGAGGAGGACGCGGCGCAGACCGCGCTCGCGTGCCTTCTCCAGCCCTAAGCGTAACAGCACCGTGCCATAACCACGCCGGCGCTGCGATGGTCGAATCTCGTAACCGATATGACCACCCGACCGCAGGAAACGCTCATCCAGCGTAGTGCGTAAGGTCAATTTGCCAATCCACTGGTCGTCCTCCATCAGCCAGAAATCCTCCATCGGCAACTGGTCTGGCTCGACCGTTGCTGGCTCTTTTTGCCTTTCGATCCATAGCAGCAGGTCGTCAAAATGCGTGGCCATGTGGTCGGGATCCGCCTGATATTCGCCGGCCGCACAGAACTCGCGAACAGCATCAAGCAAGGCATCTTTGTACGGCAGGGCTGGGTAGACTAAGATGAGCATAGGAATTTACTCCGGTTGGTGTTGCATCGCACTTGTTGGTCACGGTTTTTAGGCATAGCTTGATCGATCAATCCCAACGATAGCTATTTCCTGGCAAAATAGACGAGGGTGTCATGGTCAGCGGTCGCATCGGCATCCGTCCAATCGCCTTTGACGGCAACAACCGTAAAGCCGGCTTTTTCCAACACGAGTTGCATTTCCTGGCGAAAGTAATAGTTCGATAGGAGCGTGTAGGTATCATCCGCAGCTAGTTGGCCATCCTTGAACAAGAGCATCCGCATCTCACCAGTGGTCTGTTGCGCCAAGGGGTCAACCGCCGTCAGTCGATAGTAGAGGGTGGATTCTCGCCCATCAGCGGGGAGCTTGTCGATGTCCGGCGGCCACGGTTCGGGCAAGTGGGTGCGGGCGTCCTTGCGCCACAACGGCCAGAGATCGGCATCCGCGTAGGCGGGAATCCCATCAAAGATTAACATACCGCTGGGCAAGAGATGGTCATAGAACCGTTGGAGCGCCACAAAATTTTGCTCGCGACTGACCCCAATGCCAAAGACGCCACAGGCCACAATTGTTTGATATTGGCGCGGTAGATCAAGTTGGTGCAGCGCCTGCTGGTAGAATCGAGGCGCCACCCCGGCGTGGTCGGCGGCCTGTTGACAGTAGGCCAGCATATCGCCAGAGACATCACACCCATCCACGTCCAACCCGGCGCGCAAAAAGGGAATGAGCAGCCGGCCCGTGCCACAACCGGCATCGAGGGCCGGCTGCCCGTACCGCTCAATTTGCTGTTGAAAGTAGGCGATTTCGGGGCCGGTGGTATTGTTTTCAGCCCAATGGCGGGCCATCAAGCCATAATGCCAAGTTTGGACAAGTTCATTCATGTTGCTATAGTTCCTTGCTTCCTATTTTATGCAACAGGCTAAAGACCTGCTGAGTCATCGATTCGCCTTTAGGCCGTTCCAAAGAAATAATTATCCACGAAGTCACACAAAGACACACGAAGATTTGTCTTTTTTTCGTGAAACTTCGTGCCCCTTCGTGGATAATTTAAATTTTGGATTGGCCTTAATGAACGCTTTTGCCACGAATATTCACGCATGCCAACCGTAACGGGCATGAAACCAATTCTCTGATAGGTGACTTCTGTAACCAGCCATCAGCGCTCTGTACCGATCGCTGGCGCAAGGGGGAGCGAAATCTCCCAAAAGAGGGCCATGCGCAACAGATCGTTGGTGTGCGCCGCCGTGTGCTGATAGGTTTTGGTGACCACCCAGCGCAGCGTGGCTGACTCGTCCTTATCAAAAGTCTGGCGTGCTTCGGACCAAGCGCTGGCCTTGAACAAGGGCAACAAGGCCAGCTGTTCGCTACGCACCGCGCGGAATTGGGCCACAAGCGGTTGGATAGTTTCTACTTGCACTTGCTGCCAGGCATCTTCTTCATCGTACACGAAGATGGGCGCAGCTTCACCCAGCCACTGGCGCATGAGGGGGAGGACAAACTTCTGCTCATAGTCCACCATGTGGAAGAGATGGCGCGCCACACTCCACTGGCCGAGGTTCGGCGGCGGCTGGCGCTGGTGACGTTCGGTGGGTACTTGTTCGACACTCCAGATCAAGCCATCCGCGCTGGCCTGGAGTTGTTTGTCGAACCATTCGGAAAGCTGCATAGTTGCGACTCCTTTCTGTCATCAGATGTTTCTGGTTCGCGCTTCTATTTTAGATTTGTTCCCCTTTTGGGAGTATACTACAATGCCGCCATGCATATTGTGTCGATCCAAACATTGCGCTTATTTTGGCAAAAACATCCCGATGCCGAACGCCCCTTACGCGCTTGGTATGTGCTGGCCGAGAAGGCCAGTTGGCGTTCGCCGGCGGAAGTTAAGGCTGCGCTGGACAACGTAAGTTTTATCGGCGCAAATCGCGTAATTTTTAACATCAAAGGCAATGACTACCGCCTGATTGTCGTGGCTGCGTACCTAAAAGGGCGGCTATTTATTCGTTTCATCGGCAACCATGCCGACTATGACCGCATTGATCCGGCAACGATTTAAAAAGAGGATAAGCCATGCAACTTCGCCCCATTCGTAATGAGGAAGAACATGAAACGGCCTTAGCCGAAATTTATACATTATGGAACGCCGAACCCGGCACTGAGGAAGCTGATGAGCTCGATGTACTGATGTTACTGGTGGAAGATTATGAAAAACAACAGTATTCGATTGAGCCACCCGATCCGATTGACTTGATTCTCTTTGTCATGGATGCCAATGACTTGAAGCAGAAAGACATGCTGCCCTATTTTGGGACCAGCGCGCGTGCCTCGGAAATTCTCAATCGGCGACGGCCGTTGACGTTAGAGATGATCCGCAAGTTGGCAGACGGGTTAAAGATCCCCGCGGATTTATTGGTGAAACCGTATCCGTTGCAACCTTATTCCAAACTTGGGGCTGCCACGCTGGCTTGACAGGCAATGTGTCATCAACCCACGATCCGCATCTGTCGGGCGCAACACATGATAGCCGGCTCTCTCTATAGTGGTCGCTCGGCAGTCTCACGCTCAACTTCATCGACCGACGTGACAGGTGAACGCTTTTCCCACCTGTCACGTCTCGGTCCCTCATCTTTCGTCCAGCGACCCTTAAGAAGCAGTAAACTACTCAACCTCTTGCCAGGGCTTCGCCTCATACATCGCCCTGTTCTCTAGCAATTGAGAGTTTTGGATGGCAACCAGATGTAGATGAAGCCCCTCCTCATCAATGCGCCACTGGATGTCGTCCACTTCCCCTGGGCACTCATCGGTATCGGTGAAAAAGGTGAAGCGCACGAAATCTTCCACCACCGCGTAGTTCGCCTGGCACTTGGCAGAGAAGCCATGCCCATTATCAAAGAGGTTGACGAATTTCCCATCCTGAAAGGTCAGCGTGCGCATCCCTGCCCACTCTGCGGCGGTGGAGCGCAAGTCGCCCATCGCTACAAGGTCATCGGTGGTCAACGTATTCTGCCAAACCCCGTTGGGCGGCAGACCGGGTGACCACGCTTCTATCTTCTGCTGCCAAGGCTTAGTCTCATACATGGCCTTTAGCTCTGCTTTGGTTCCGCAATGACTACAATCAGCAAGGTGGAAGTGAAGACCATCCGGATCGAGCCGCCACTGCACCTCATCAAAGGAGGCAGGATCACAGTCATTAGAGCCATCCCACCGAAGATGTACAGAATCGCCGGCCAGGGTGACAACGGCCAGGCAAGCGACATTTAGTTCTGGTCCATGAATGTTAAATTCAGCTCTGTCATCTTGAAACGTCCAAGCGTACACGCCGGCCGATGTGGCTGCCACAGAGTTCAACGTCCCCATTTTCACAAAGTCTTCGGCGGTCAATTCCACTTGCCAAGTACCATTGGGTGGCAGACTGGCTGACCAGGCTTCCACCTTCTGCCAGGGTTTCGCCTCAAGCATTGCCTTATTCTCTACAAATTGAGAGTTTTTAATGGCGGCTAGGTGCAGATGCAGCCCGTCTGCGTCAACTCGCCATTGGATGTCGTCCACTTCACCCACACACTCGTTGGTATTGGTGAAATAGGTAAAGCGCACCACACCCTCGACGACAGCGTAGTTTGCCTGGCACTGACCTGATTCCCCATGCTCGCCTTGAAAGGCATTTTTGAACTTGCCGTCCTGGAATGTCAGCGTGTAAACGCCAGCCCACTCTGTCGCGGTGGAGCGCAGATCACCTATCTGCACCAAGTCTTCCGTAGTCAACGTTGCTTGCCAAACGCCGTTGGGTGGTAAACCTTCCGACCAAACTTGTGTATCAGCACTTGGTGCAGGACTTTGCTCGACTGCAACTGGGGCACAGGCGGCTGCCCCAGCCGAAGGCGTTGTGCTGGCTTTCAACTCCCGAATCGCCGCGATCATCTCGGAATTGAGTGGGTCTTCGGCCAGATGATCAAAGACGGGTTGGGCTGCTTTCTCAAACGCCGCCACTTGCTCATCACTGGCCAGCACAATCGTCCCGCCATCGGCGCAATAGGCAGTGGCCGCATCGACCTCTTTGGGATGGTCAGCAATCGCTTTGCTTTGTGTCGCTGCCGCTGCTTGGCGTAAAACCGTGCGCTGTTCAGCGCTGAGGCGATTGAACGCATCGGCGTTGGCAAAAATTACCTGAAATTTCGAATAGAAGGTGACGTTGCCGGTGGCGATGGGTTTGCCCGTTAATGTCCCGCCCTGGCGCAACCCTGATTCAGCTCCTTCGTAACCGCTATCCCCAGACATTGGCATAGCGCCCAACGCATCGACGAGCTGATAGGACATATCGGAAAGCGGTGTCCGGATATGCAGACCCGCAAAATCCTGTGGCGAAAGTAGCGGTTTGTCCGGCACCACCGAGAAAGGATGGCGCAGATCTTCGGGCCACAGCGTCAGCCCGACCAGTCCTACCGCGCTCACGCTATCCAACATGCGCTGGCCAATTGCACCAGATGCGACCGCTGCGGCCAAGGCGTCATTCGTGATCAGGAACGGGGCTTGCAGCGCTTGGAAATTCGTGATGGCTTCGCTATCCCAGGTGCGCGAAGCGACCAATCCCAGGTCATATTTGCCTTGCAGCACGCGTTGCAGCGTCCCTTTCTCGTAGCCGTCAAAGGTGCCGCCGCCGGCGTCCCAGACCAGTTCGATGGTAATCTTGCCCTGGGAGAGTGCCTGAACCTGGTCCACAAACTCGTGCACATAGGGGTCAATCGCTGGGTGACCTTCGCCATCGGAGACGCCAAAGCGCAACGTGACAGCTTGAGTTGAGGCCGCGTTTGTCGCTACCGGCTGGATCGGCACACAGCCGGCGAGCAGCATCAGGACAAGCGCAAGGCTGCTGAACAGCCAAGCGGATGGACTATGACGCCTGGCAAAACGAAATCTTGAAACGGTATGCATACTGCTTTCTCCTTGTTACGCAATCACTTATCCCTCAAGGTTTCAGCACAGCCGATGAGGGAGCCGGCTGTACATCAGGATCGTGCAAAGTCGCCGCACGCTTTACAGGATTAGGCAACCCAGTGATCAGCGCTCTATGATCAACCTGTAAAAAGCGTTATCGACCTCGCCACGTCTTATGCACCTACGATTCATCCGTCCGTCGAGTCGGTACTGTCATGATCGAATTCATTCTTTTCCGGTGCATCACCTGCTTGAACTTCGGTTAGCGCCAACAGAGCGTCCGCGGTTTCAGGCTCAGTCGGCCAGCGGACTTCCTGGGTCGTTTGCCAGGTCGTTTCCTGCCCGTCGTGCCAGGTAATCGTCCAGGTTTCGGTGATGGTAATGGCGATGGTGTGTCGGATGGTCGGTTGCATGGTGCCAGTGTACGCCGGTTGTGGGGCCAATAGAAGCGAAAATTACGCAAAAATTACGCAGAATTCCGCACTGCAAAAGGGGACGCACTCCCTGCAAAACTTGCCGTTGACATATCTAGCTAATGGTGTTATAGTAAATCGTTTTCACGCTGCTGTCGGTGTAAACTTATCGTTTCCTCTTCAACCAGCCAAACGGTATTCGCCCAAGAAAGGAGGTGCGCCTATGTTCAATACGTTGCATCATGTGTACTACTTAGATTGCGATCGGTATCATCGCTCTGGGTTGCACCTCTGCATGAAGGTTTGACTGCAGTCAAACTCAACACACAGGTTCTCCCCGTCTTAGCTCCCTTAATCGATGATCTAACCGAATCGTCTCATTTGGCGCATTAACTGACCGTTGCCCATTGACGGTTAATGCTTTGGTAGAGCTACCATCGATCAGGAGCATTCCATGGCTTCATCTTCGACTATTACCTTTGGTGCTTTGCTCCGGCGATTACGCAAGCGCGCCGGCATGACCCAAGGCGACCTAGCCACCGCGGTTGGCTATAGCGTTTCCTTTGTCTCGGATCTGGAACAAGCGCGCCGTTTGCCCACGGTTGCGGTCATCGTACAACAGTTTGTCCCGGCGTTGGGGCTGCAAGAGGAAGCTAGTTTTGCGGCCCAACTGGTCGAACTGGCGACGCTGGCACGCGGGGAACGGCCGCCCATTGCGACCTTGCAACGCACCACTCAACTAATCATCACCGAAACCTTTACACTTCCCTTGAGCCGCTTGCCCGCGCCGGCAACGCCATTGCTGGGCCGCGATCAGGAAGTAAAGTTGCTCTGCGATCGCTTGCAGGGACATAACGGTCGGCTGTTGACGCTGGTTGGGCCGCCGGGCGTCGGCAAGACGCGTCTGGCGCTGGCGGTGGCCACCCAACTTGAATGGCTCTATCAAGACGGCACCTACTTTGTCGCTCTCGCCGCCATCACGGATCCCACCCTCGTGGCGGCGGCGCTCGTGGCGGCACTTCAGATCGGTGACCGGAGTCAACGCCTGCCCAAAGATCAGTTGATCGAGTTTCTGCGCCACAAAGAGCTGTTGTTGCTGCTCGATAACTTCGAGCAGATCACACCTGCGGCAGGGTTGGTAGCCGAGTTGCTGGCAGAATGCTCGCGGCTGCATATCCTGGTCACCAGCCGCGAACGCTTGCATCTGCGCGCCGAACAGCGCTACCAGGTGCAGCCCTTGGCACTTGACAGCGCCGTCGCGCTATTCGCGCAATGTGCCCAAGCAGTAGACTTGACGTTTGCGCTTACCGCCAATCAGCATCCCATCGTTGAGCGGATCTGCCAGCGGCTCGACTGTCTGCCGTTGGCCATTGAACTGAGTGCCGCCCGCAGCGATCTCTTTTCACCAGCGGTCATCCTAACGCGCCTAGCCGACCGCAGTTTGGATCTGTTGAGCGATGGCCCAGAGGATGCGCCAGCACACCAGCGCACGTTGCGCAATGCGATTCACCGCAGCTATCTATTGTGCAACCTCGAAGAACAGCAACTCTTGCGCACCTTGGGTGTCTTTGTTGGTGGTTTTGACCTGGCGGCGGTGGTGCATTTCGGATTTAGGGAAGAGACGTTGCAGGCCTTAGTTCACAAAAATTTGGTAAATGTCGAAATCAGAGCGGCTGGTGAATGGCGCTTTCTACTTCTAGAAACTGTGCGTGACTATGCGCGTGAACAACTGGCAGCCGCTCAGTCAATGAATGAGGCGCAACGGCAACATGCTGCCTACTATACGGAGTGGATAGAGAAGAATGAAGCGAGTTTTCAAGGTTCAAGGACCAAAGCCTTTGTAGCCCAACTGGAAACCGAACATAACAATGTACGCGCGGCACTTACCTGGGCGCTTACACAGAACAATGCCGAGGCTGCGTTGCGGCTCAGTGGCCCTTTAGGGCAATTTTGGCTATTACACAACCATGTCAGCGAAGGAAAGCGTTGGTTGGCACAAGCGCTCGCGCTGGGCGTAAATACGCCTACTCGTGAACGGGCAAAGGCGCTCGTTGCAACTGGTCGCCTCGAGTTTGTTCTTGGCAATATTCAGGCGGCACAACTGTTTTATGAACAGGGCCTGACCTGCTATCGGGAAATCAATGATAGGCAAGGTATGGCGTGGGCGTTCTCTACCTTGGGGAGTGTCTATTATGGGCAAAGTGCCTATCTCCGGGCCGCAGACTATTTTCAGGAAAGTTTAGCACTCTATCAAGAAGCCTCCGACAATTGGGGGGCGGCAGATATGTACACATCCCTTGGTTGGATAGCCTTATGTCAAGGTGACTATGAAGCGGCTAGGAGATCTTTTCTGCAAGGCTTAACGCTGTATTGTAGAGAAGGCGAAGAGGAAACGCCAATCACGACATTGAAAGGTCTTGCCGCTATTGCAACTCAGCAGCAGGATTACGCGCAGGCAACCGCCTACCATAGAGAGCTACTCGTGAGAGCGCGTCAGTTAGGTGACACATACGGCATTGCCCATGCCTTCAATCATTTGGGTCGAATTGCTCTCTATCAGGGTGATCTTGTGCAAGCAATACCCTATCTTACGGAAGGTTTTGGCCTGGCGCGCGAGCTAGGCTATCCCGTATTTTTCCAGTTTGCGTTAGATAATCAGGGCAATCTAGCCGCTGCCCAAGGAAATCATGTAGCGGCCATCAACTATTACATTCAAAGTTTGGAATTGGCTTACCAAATCCAAGATAAATTCAACATTGCCACGATCTTCGAACGATTGGCTAGTGCCATGGACGCACAGCAAAAGGGGACGCAAGCAGCCCACTTACTCGGTGCAGCAGCTAACCTACATACTGGGTTGGGCGCGCCCCTACGGCCGATTGATCAAGCACGCTATCACGCCACGGTCGCAAATGTGCATGCCCAACTTGATGACAACATATTTGACAGCGCTTACGCTGCTGGCTTCGCCATGACCGCCGACCAAGCGGTCGCGTTTGCCTTGGCCCAAGTTGTTGAGCCTGTACATGAGATGGTCTCGTAGAACAAGAAGATTGTGTCGAGCGGAGAAACTCAGTTTAGTGTGGTGTAACCCTAAGAGGGTAAGCGAACGCCGCGCCCTGGGGGCACCCGGTAGGCGGTCGTTTGCCGGTTGCCTTCTAGGCGCGAAACCAAGGCCGCGGGTCGTCCCGTTTGGTTTCGCTACGCGTGCAAAGTGCCGCACGCTACGCAACCGGCACTTCCCCTCACTAATTCGCCAAGAGCCAGGAAAAGAAGCGCCCTCAACGTACGATCTACCCCTTACGCCTGCGGCTGAGATAACCCACGCACAAAGACCGGCTGCCGCTGCGCGCTCGCTCCCTCTTCAACATGGCGCATGGCGCGATACCAGGCGAGGTATTGTTGGATCGTGCTCTGGCGACTGTGTGTTTCGATTTTGGCGAGGCTGGCTGCGCCCATGTTTGTCCAACGCGCTTGATTTTGTAGCAATGTTGTGATGCAATGGGCTGTGTCTGCCACATCCTGTGGGGTAAATAAATAGCCATTGCGATCTGGGGTGACGAGCTCCGGCAAAGCGCAGGCATTGGCGGCCAATACGGGTAACCCGCTGGCCATCGCCTCTAGGGTTGCGATACTCTGCAACTCGGCGTGGCTGGGCATGATAAAGGCATCGGCGCTATTGAGGAGCAACGGCAGATCGTCCGCCGGCACGAAGCCCGTGAAAACCACCCGATCGCCCAATCCCAACGCTGCAGAGAGCGCTTGGAGGTTGGCTAAATCCCGCCCCGTGCCAGCAATCACCAATTGCAGATCGTCCCGTGCCAATGTTGCCAGCGCCTGGATGACCGTATCCAGACATTTTTCATAGTCGACGCGCCCAACATAGATCAACAGCGTTTTATCCGGCTGCAACCCATAGGCGCGCCGCATTGCCGCGCGATCTAATTCCGGACGGGGGCGAAATTGCCAACGATCTACCCCACAAGAGATCGCTTGTACGGGGACCCGTAACCCTGCCTTTTTGAGGATCGCTACCGCGGTTTCGGTGGGCGTCGTTACCCCATCCAGCCGATTATAAACCCCTAGCATGTTGCGCCACAGCCACGCTTGCAGTTCGTCGCGCAGCCAGCCGGGTAAGCGGAAATTGTCGGTGAGATTCGCCGGCAGGAAGTGATTGGTGCCAATGTACTTGATCGATTGTTTTCTGATCGTGCGCAAGACGCTGCGGCTTAGAAAATAGTGATCTTGAATATGGACAACCTCTGGCGCAAAGTCTGCACCCGCTTGCGTCACGATCCGATCGCTAAAGGCCGAAACATTGGCATTGTATTTCAAGTGCAGCGCTGGTACAGTCTGCAAGGTCACCCCCTGCTGTTGCCGCCGGTAGGGGATACCCGTTTCAGAAGGAGCCAACACCATGACGGTGTGGCCGGCTTCGGCCAGCCCTTCAGCCAGGTTGATGGTAAAAACAGCCTGACCGTTGTTGTGTTGGTAAAAGGCCTGGCCGGCCAGTAGAATCTTCATGTATTGCTCCTCAGGGATGATGCGGTTGATTATACTGAGCTGCGCCATAAAGTATCATTTTCTACACAAGTAAAAATGATATTATGTGCTGCAGCGGAGTATATAGTGCGTTCAAAAATGTAGCCGTTTTACGCAGGCATAGCGTGGGTCGCCAGTATGTCGATACCCGCTTTGTCCAACTTCAGATAGACAGTATCATCTTGGATATGATCGATTTGTGTGACAGGAATCGCCACCTCCTTTTGTCCCCACAAGTGTCCTTCACGCAGGATGAGATAGGTAGTTTGCCCATCGACAGCGTTGACAAGAAAGCCATCGAGCCGGCCGATCTGTTGATCAATGGCGCATACACGCGATCCACGCGTCAGTGCTACTTCGCCTTCAGGAACCGCCTCCGTTTTCACTGTAACGGTAAAGCGCTCCCCACGATTGTAAGGAAATGTGCCATAGCCATAACCTAGGCCCGCCAGATCAAAATCTTCGAGGGGATACCCCATGCTTTCGATGTCGTTTTGCATGGTGTCGAAGTGGATAAAAGGCACCATCTCTACCAAGTCCGCCATCGTACAACGTAACTTCATCATATCAGGGGTGCTATCCATCACCTGCGCAATCGGCACCATGTACTCCGTGTGCGGAAAGTGCTTTTCCTTTACAACGAGGTGGGTCACCCGATTGTTCGCAAGATTGACAACGAGATGACTCGAATGACCACAGAGACCGTCACTGCAGTAAACATCAACATTCACAGGAATATTCATCAGTGGCTCCTTGGATTTGCGACAGCGTTAGCGTCGTCGCACTTGATACGTCTATTAGTAAGTATAGACGTATCCCCGATATCCACACCGGATAATGGAATAGTTGTGATTTAGTTGATCACAGGGAAAGCAACCTGGCCGATCGACTAGGTTGCTTTCTCTGTGCTACTAGTGAGGAAAATGCCAGAGGTCTCTACGCATCTACACAGTGAAGTAGTTATATAGTTACGTAGCTACGCAAGTATATCGCGCAACCAAGCGCGGCGTACCATCCACTGATTGATGGCCGGATCATGGGTTAGCTCAAAGGTATTCGTATCCACTGTCTGCACCAGGTAAAAGCGGAGTGTCTTGCCGTCGACCCGTTCTTCCCACTGTCGGCCAATCGTGTCGACATAGCGCGTGCGGTCGCGCCAGAGAAACGAAGTCGGTCGAATTGTGCCATCTTTGAGCACGCGCACCAAGGCATCGATTGCTTCTTCCACATGAACTTCTTTCACAGCCATTCTCCTTATATACGATGATTGTTTTCGGCCACTGGTCATCGATCCTTTGTTGCAACAGGCTACCGCGTGGTGGTTTCCTTTACCCGTGCTCCGATCAACATCAATCGTTCATCGCCGCGCCGGGTGAAGATGATCACGCCATCCTTACCACCCGGTGTCAACTTGAGCCGCGGTCGCAATTCCTCGGGCGCAAGGGGAAATCCACGCTTTTTCAGCTCAACCTGGCCAATCGACAGCGCTTGGAGTCGGCGGTTGAGTAGCTTTAGCTGAAATGGATGCACCTCTTCAATACGAAAGCTTTGCACCAATGGGTGCACGTGGCCGACAGGCGAAACGAGATAGGCAATCTGCGGGTCAAAGAGGTGGGCATCCAACAGCGTGCAGAGCCGTCCGAGTGCGCTCGCGCGGATAACGGCCGGGTCCGGTTCATACAAATAATTACCAGGCTCAATTGTGCCCAGTGGCGGTGTTTCCGCGTCGGCCAATATTTGCTGCCAACCGCTGGTTGTATGCACACTCGCCCAACGGCGATTACGGGCGAGCAGATCAAACCAGAGAATCGCCTCTTTGCAGATGCCGTCGTGGCTAATAAATTCGACACCACAGTCCGCCGGCAACTCCGCGTTGTCAACCCCCGGCATCACTTTAACACCCAAGGCGGGAATCTGCTGTTGGAGCGCCAACAATTCGGCCAGCGGTGGTTGAATTTGGTGCAGGCTAAAGAGGCGGCGTCCCGCTGCTCGCCGGGCTGGGTCGGCAAAGGCCGCGGCGGCCGCCGGCAACTTCCCGGCATCGCGTAACACGGTCCAATCCGCCTCAATCAGTTGAACCTGCTCGGTCAGCCCCAGCGCGTCAACATTCGCCTGTGCCAACCGTAGACGCATCCCATCCATCTCGATGCCAATGACGGGTCGGTGCTCGGCCAGGGCCAACAGATCCCCGCCGATGCCACAGCCCAGATCGAGAATTGGGCCGTTAGGCGAACGTTCGGCAAACCACCTGGCGCGCTGTTGGGCAATCGGCCAGGCCGTCGCCTGCTCCAGCGCTTCCGCTGTAAAAAAGAGCTGTTCGGCCTCTGGAAATTTGGCGATGGCCCTTTGGCGTAGCCGCACCAGCGCCAGGAGCGCACCCGCCTCGCCCGCGTTAAAGTCGCGGCGTAACGTCTGCAAGATTGACAAGGTCTGTTGTTCATGCAGATCCGCTGTCCACAATGCTGCGGCCGCCGCACGGCCGCGCGCCGAGAGCAGAAACGGCACTGTCTCCCCATTGATTGCTTCACTTTGGTTGGCGATCTGTCCCGAATGACTCATTGTTTCGATGATCAGTAGACCGCAATCATCAGCGGCATGGCCCGTGACCTGCGCCCACGCATAGGCTGGCCAAGTGCACGGTTTTGCGATCTACCGATTATACTGTGCTCTGGCACAGATCAGAAACAGGCAACGGTGTGGATAGAGCGCAATCTGCGCGGTTTTTGCATTCGATTCAGCTTGACGAATAGACGCAGCACCGGTAAGATAGCAAATGGTAGATCATTGCAGATCATTGTTCTTATAGCCAGCGCTGCTATACTGCGTTCAGAATGAGAACCGGAGTTTTGCGGACCAACGGGATCGCGTGCGTCGCACTGACCGCCAACTGCTTCCAGTTCGCTAGATGCTTCCGTCAGTGCGACGCACGCTGGCCGAAACTAGG
>DAOUCA010000176.1:0-35860 GCA_034432375.1 Caldilineaceae bacterium | reverse complement strand
GTAATGCCTGGTGACAACATCAACATGCGGGTCACGTTGATTTCGCCGGTTGCGTTGGAGAATGGTAGCCGCTTCGCGATCCGTGAAGGTGGCCGCACCGTTGGGGCTGGGGTAATTACCGAAATCTTGAAGTAAGACATTGCAGGGGAGGATATTGCAATATCCTCCCCTGTTTATCGGTTGAAAGGGCAATTGAATGGCGAAGCAGCGAATTCGAATCAAGTTAAAGGCCTATGATCATCGTGTACTAGATCTTTCTGTGCGGCAGATTGTTAGCGCCGCTGAGCAGACTGGGGCGCAAGTTGTAGGTCCAGTACCGTTGCCGACGCGTACCGAGAAATTTACTGTAATGCGATCTGCTTTTATTGACAAAGACAGCCGTGAGCAGTTTGAAATTCGTACGCATAAGCGGTTAATTGACGTAATTGACCCTGGCAACAAGACAATCGAGAATTTGACCCGCCTTAATCTGCCGGCAGGTGTTGATATTGAGATTAAGCTCTAGTTTAGCTGCCTTTTTGTTACAAAAGTAATCACTTGAAGAGCATTTGCGCAATAATTGCCTAATACTTTTTGGCTTTTGTGACGAAAGCGACCTTTAAAAAAGAATATTATTCCGGTTACGGGATGATGTGGTGCGCTAGATTTGTACTGCTGCCGGCAGTCCCAGGAGGATAAAATGCGAGGCATACTTGGTAAAAAAGTAGGCATGACTCAGCTTTTTGATGAAAAAGGCAATGTTGTGCCTGTTACAATTGTTGAAGCAGGACCCTGCTATATCACGCAGGTAAAAACAGTTGATACAGATGGCTATAATGCTATTCAACTGGGGTTTGAAGAAGTTGCAGAACGTAAGCTTACAAAAGGCGAGCTTGGTCACTTGGAGAAGTCCGGTGCGCCTGTGTTGCGCCGTTTGCGAGAAATTCGCTCATCTGAACCCTCCCCTCATGTTCTCGGCGATGTAATTAAAGCCGATATCTTTCAAGACGGTGACATTGTTGATGTCATTGGTATCTCCAAAGGACGTGGTTTTGCCGGTGCTGTAAAGCGTTATGGCTTTGCGGGTGGTCCTAAAACACATGGTCAATCTGACCGTCATCGTGCTACTGGTTCGCGTGGCGCAGGTACTACACCTGGCCATACTTTCCCCGGATCCCGAGGCCCCGGTCATATGGGTAACGAACGCGTTACCATACAAAATCTGAAAATTGCATTGGTCGATCCAGAGCGCAATCTGTTGGCTATCAAGGGTGCTATACCAGGCCCTCGTAACGGTCTTGTACTTGTGTGTGATGCCGTGAAGAAAATGCCGGGGAAAGCCTAATTTCGTCGCGCCGGTTAACTTTGGGGGCTTACTTGCGCAAGTGTGGATGAGTTGCCTGTCAGTCGAAAGGGTAAACTCATTCTTGTTTGACAGGTAAGCGAGCAATGAGGAGTCTACTATGTTATTACCGCTTAAAACTATGGCTGGAGAGCAGGTTGGAGAGATTGAGCTAAGCGATGTCGTCTTTGCCGCTCCAATAAGTAAGCCATTAATGCATCAGGCGCTTATGCGCCAATTATCAAATGGGCGTATGGGTACCCATAAGACCAAGACCCGTGGTGAGGTTGCTGGTGGTGGTCGTAAGCCATTTCGGCAAAAAGGCACGGGGCGTGCTCGTCAGGGCTCCACTCGTGCATCGCAGTGGGTGGGCGGTGGTACGGTCTTTGGCCCCCGTCCGCGTAAATATATCAAGCACCTGCCTAAAAAGATGAATGCGGCCGCTTTGCGTAGCGCACTCAGTATTAAGGTTGCTGCTGAACAACTTGTTGTTGTTGATGCTTTGCAGGTGGATGCGCCTAAGACGAAAGCAATCTTGACGACGCTTCGTGCTCTAGGAGTTAGCGAGCATTCGATTTTGATGGTGCTTGCTGAAAAGAATATGGCAGTCCAACGAAGTGCTAATAATCTGCCCAATGTAAAAACAATTTTGAGTGGATATATTAATGTCCGTGATCTGCTTGGGCATGATACTGTGTTACTATCGAAGGACGCCGTAGAGCATCTCGAAATTTGGCTTACACCTTCACAACGTGCTCTTGAGGTGAGTGAAGGGGAAGATGCTGATTTTGGCGATGATACAGCTGAGGAAGCAGAGGCCTAAAATGCATATTTATGATATTTTGAAACGGCCGGTTGTCACTGAGAAGACAGTGGAAGGTGTTGACTTTCAGAACAAATACGTCTTCGAAGTCGATATGCGGGCCAATAAATTTTTGGTGAAGGATGCTGTCGAAACTGCATTTAATGTCACTGTCGAAGCTGTGAATATCGCTGTAATGCCGGTGAAAACAGGACGTCGAGGACGTCGGGTAGCCATCCGTAAATCAAAATGGAAGAAGGCGACCGTTACACTTGCTCCCGGTAACAACATTCCATTATTTGAGGGTGTTTAACTTTACCCACCGAGCAAACTTGTATGTTGCCGAGATTGCAGGAATTACGTGTGTAGCCTTCGGCATTGCGTTTAAGGCTATAGACGGTAAATGGTTACCTGCCTGCAACCGCTGTCCGCTTCTGTAACAGCTGTTGCTCAGTAGAGATGATAGAAAGCCAGAGGATCAGGAGCTTTTACATGGCTATTAAGATATATCGACCAACTTCGGCAGGGCGTCGTAATATGACATCTGCCACATTTACTGAGATCACTCGTACGAAGCCTGAGCGCTCGTTGGTTGCGCCGCTACGCAAAAAAGGTGGTCGTAACAACCGTGGTGTGATCACCGTACGCCACCAAGGTGGTGGTCACAAACGACAGTACCGCATTATCGATTTTCGCCGAGACAAGTGGAACGTGCCGGCGCGTGTAGAATCAGTTGAATATGATCCCAACCGCACGGCTTATATTGCCCTGGTTGTTTATCAAGATGGAGAGCGCCGTTATATTTTGGCTCCGGCTGGAGTTTCGGTGGGTGATTCGATTATGTCAGGTCCTGACGCCGATGTGCGTTCCGGCAATGCGTTGCCGATCCGGAACATTCCATTGGGTACAGTGATTCACAATATCGAAATTTATCCAGGGCGCGGTGGTCAACTTGTGCGTAGTGCTGGCAATGGCGCGCAGTTGTTGGCGAAGGAAGGAATGATGGCGCAGGTACGTTTGCCTAGCGGCGAAGTGCGGTATATCGATATGAATTGTATGGCGACCATCGGAACCGTTTCTAATGCCGATCATTCTAACCTAACTTGGGGTAAGGCTGGCCGTAAGCGCTGGTTTGGTGTGCGGCCGAGCGTTCGTGGTATTGCGATGGACCCAAGTTCACACCCTCATGGTGGTGGTGAAGGTCGATCTCCTGTGGGCATGAAGGCCCCGAAGACGCCTTGGGGTAAACCTGCGCTTGGCAAGAAAACACGTCGCAACAAGCAGACGAGCAAGTTTATTGTACGTCGTCGCGGTGGCGGCAAGGCATAAAATCGATACTAGCTTGTGGAATTGGAGTTTGATTCTTCAAACTATGTATACAGTGTTGAGGCTAAATGCAGGAGGCTACTAGATGTCACGATCATTAAAAAAGGGCCCTTTTGTGGCACCGAAGTTGTTAAAAAAGATTGAAGAGATGAATCGAAAGAGTGAGCGCAAGGTGGTCAAAACTTGGTCACGTGCCTCTACTGTTTTTCCTCAGTTTGTTGGGCATACGATAGCCGTGCATGATGGCCGTCGCCATGTTCCTGTTTTCATTAGCGAGAACATGGTTGGGCACAAACTGGGTGAATTTGCGCCAACGCGCTTTTTCCGTGGACATGTAAAGTCTGAAAAGACGACCAGGGCTCGACGCTAAGCGGTCGATTTTGCTTTGGATAGACGGTGGTCATGCGTTATGACACATCTAGACCTGAAGCTAAATTTGGTGTTGAGACAGATTGGAGAGCTGAAATGGAAGTGCGAGCAGTTACCAAGTTTACCGGCATCAGTCCACAAAAAGCTCGCCTCGTGGTTAACGAGGTGCGTGGGCGCAAAGCCGAAGAAGCGTTAGCATTGTTGGCATTTATGCCGCAGCAGTCGGCGAAAGTTGTCGCAAAGACAATTAAGAGCGCACTGGCAAATGCTACCGAAAATTTTGGGTTGGATGCGGGTGATATGTATATTACCACAATTTTTGCGGATGGTGCGCCTATCCGTAAATGGCGTCGATTTGGTGCCCGCGGTCGATTTAAACCGTGGTTGCGTCGATCGTCCCATGTGACGGTAATTTTGGAAGAACGTTTTGTTACTACGAGTAACTCGTGATTTACGTTGTAATGTAGATAGAAAAACGTGTAGAGGAGGTTGTCTTGGGTCGCAAAGTACATCCTACAGGATTTCGTTTAGGTATTATCAAGGATCACAAAAGCCGTTGGTTTGCCACAGGTCGAAAATATACTGAACAGTTAGTGGAAGATCGCGAAATTCGCAAAACTATTCATCAGGATCTACCCAAAGCTGGCATTAGCAATGTTGAAATTGAACGCCAGCCTAATCAGGTCCATGTTATTATTGACACGGCGCGTCCTGGTGTAATTATCGGTCGTAAGGGTGCTAGTGTTAACCAATTACGTTCAAAATTACAGGACATGACGGAAAAGAAGGTCAAGATCGATGTCCGCGAAATTACGAAGCCGGAACTGGATGCAACATTAGTTGCTGAGAGTGTGGCGGAGCAACTTGAGCGGCGGATTAGTTGGAAGCGCGCCATGAAACAGTCGGTCCAGAAGACGATGAAGGTCGGCGGCAGGGGTGTTATGATTACTGTTGCTGGTCGTTTGGGCGGTAGCGATATGGGGCGTGTGGACACCGTGCGTGAAGGACAGATTCCGCGTCATACATTGCGTGCTGATATTGACTACGGCACAGCGGAAGCCAATACCACATTTGGTGTCATTGGTGTCAAAGTGTGGATTTACATGGGTGAAATTTTGCCTGGGGAAGAATACCACGCACAGTTAGCTGCTGAAGTTCAGTAGGCTGAGCCACAGCGATAGTTGTAGGATTGGAGGCGCATTATGTTGATGCCAAAGCGTGTGAAATATCGTAAAACAATGCGTGGTCGGCTACGAGGGTTGGCACACCGCGGGAATCAGGTAACCTTTGGTACGTATGGTTTGCAAGCGGTTGAGCGTGATTTCATTACCAGCCGTCAAATTGAAGCTGCTCGCCGCGCGATTGTTCGTTACATTCGTCGTGGTGGTAAAGTCTGGATCCGTATTTTTCCAGACAAGCCATATACCAAGCGTGCTGCAGAAACACGCATGGGTTCCGGTAAGGGAAGTGTGGATCACTGGGTTGCTCCTGTGCGACCTGGTCGTGTCTTGTTTGAGATGGCTGGTGTACGTGAAGAAATTGCGCGCGAGGCCTTGCGGCTTGCTTCGCATAAGTTACCTTTGCGTACGCAGTTTATAAAACGCGAAGAGTATGGCGCGTAGGAGGCATAGACGATTATGAAGGCAGGCGAACTACGTGGGATGGCAAGTGCAGAATTGGCAACAAAACTGGATGAGTCTTTCCAAGAGCTCTTCAATCTGCGTTTTCAGCGTGCAACGGGTAAATTAACGAACACAGCGCGGACACGTCAGGTGCGTGTAGACATTGCAAGGATTAAGACGATTCTGCGTGAACGTGAGCTGGCAAGCGCTTAATTTGCGACTGTTTTGGAAGTGATAGGGCGTCTACTGTATTTGAAGAAGAGTCTATCAATTCAAAGATTCGCATGTTAGATTTTGGGAGCAAAATATGCGGGAACAACGAAAGTCATTTGTTGGCACAGTTACCAGTGACAAGATGGATAAAACTGTGGTAGTTTCGGTAGTGCGAGTAACACGGCATCCGCTTTATGGGAAAGTGGTCAAAGTTAGCAAGAAGTACAAAGCCCATAATGAGAATAATGATGTTAAGATGGGTGACCGTGTGCGAATTCGTGAATGCCGGCCAATTAGCAAAGAAAAGAAATTCTTTGTCGAAGAAATCTTGGAACGCTCAGTACTTGTATAGAGGTATAAGCCATGATTCAACAAGAGAGCCGGCTTAAAGTTGCAGATAACACCGGTGCAAGAGAATTGTTAACTATTCGTGTGCGCGGTGGTAGTACACGGCGTTATGCGGCCGTTGGTGACGTCATTGTTGCCAGTGTCAAAAGTGCCACCCCGACAGGTAATGTCAAAAAAGGTGATGTCGTCCGTGCTGTAATCGTGCGGACAACACGACCAGTCCGTCGCGCCGATGGTAGCTATATTCGGTTTGATGAGAACGCGGCCGTGATTATTGACGACAATAAAAATCCGAGAGGGACCCGTATTTTCGGACCTGTGGCCCGTGAGTTGCGTGAGGGTGGTTACATGAAAATTGTTTCACTGGCTCCGGAAGTACTTTGATAGTGGTGCTAGAACCAGTAAAAGATCGGGATCTGATCGGGCGATAGAGGAGTTAACAGTATGAAGTTGAAGATTTGTAAAGGCGATACGGTTGAGATTGTTGCCGGTGATGACAAAGGCCATCGTGGTGAAGTGCAGCGTATTATTCGCAAGAAGAGTAAAGACGGATCATACGATGCAAATCGGGTCTTTGTAATTGTGTCAGGTGCCAATTTGATTGTAAAACATCAGCGTGCTACGGGCCGTGTCAATACACAAACAGGGCGAATCAAACGTGAAGCACCGATTCATATTAGCAATGTAATGATGGTTGGTTCAGAAAATCGACCCACACGCACCGGTTATGAAGTAACTGATGGCGGTGAGAAAACACGTATTGATCGTCGTTCTGGCTCACCGTTACCTAAACCTTCTGTTTAATATGATCGTGGATAAATCGGGCCACAATTGAAGAGATAACAGCATTATTTTTATCGAAATTCGTAGCTTTTCACTGTAGCTGCAAATTGTAGCCCTATATTAGAACTAATTTTTGGTGTCAATACTGATCCGCCTGACCTGGTTCCGGACGCGTCGGTGCTTGCGGGCAAGGAGCGAATAAGATGAGTGAAAATGGAAAGCAGGCTTTGCCTGTGCCACGCATGAAAGAACAATATCGCCAAGAGATTGTTCCCGCCATGATGAAAGAGTTAAGTTATAGTAATGTAATGCAAGTTCCTCGACTTGTAAAAATGGCTGTAAATATCGGTTTGGGCGAGGCATTGCAGAATAATAAAGCAATTGAGGCTGCGACTGAAGATTTGCGTATTATTACAGGGCAAAAACCAGTTGTTACAAAGGCACGAAACTCGATTGCAACGTTTAAATTGCGCGAAGGTATGCCGATCGGTGCCAAAGTCACTCTGCGATCTAATCGTATGTGGGACTTTATGGATCGATTGATTAATATTGTTTTGCCACGTCAACGCGATTTCCAGGGAATCTCTCCCGACTCATTTGATGGTCGTGGTAATTACACCATCGGGTTGCGCGAACAATTGGTCTTCCCGGAAATTGAATACGATAAGGTCGATAAGGTGCGTGGCCTAGAGATTACAATTGTTACAACTGCGCAGACGGATGAAGAAGCCCGTCGTTTATTGGCGCTGATGGGAATGCCCTTCAAACGTTAGCGGGTAGTTCGTTATCTAAGGGTTGACGAATTGCTCGGAGATATTGCTTTAGAAAGGGAATCAACGTGGCGAAGAAATCAATGATCGCTCGTGAATTAAATCGAAAGTATGCTGTTCGTGTACGTAACCGCTGCTCGCGCTGTGGTCGTTCACGTGGCTACATGCGTCGCTTTGGGTTGTGTCGTATTTGCTTCCGTCAAGAAGCAAATCGTGGCAATTTGCCTGGCGTCGTGAAGTCGAGCTGGTAAACACCGAGTCTGCTTTTGAGCCTCACGCTTTTGTTCTTTTCATTTTGAAGAGAAATTATTATTTTTGGCAATATCGGCTATTTCTCAGTGGTAGCCAATAATAGTACAAAACAACGCTGTCGGCTTAAACGCTAACTACAATTTTCTGCTTTTTAAAAGTAGGAGATTGCAAGAGCTATTGAAAGGGTTCAAAAATGGTAACTGATCCGATTGCAGATATGTTAACACGGATTCGCAATGCATCTCTTGTACGGCATACACAAGTTGTGATGCCAAGTTCAAAAATCAAGATTGCGATTGCACAAATTTTAGCCGCAGAGGGATTTGTCCAAGGCTACAATGTTACTGATGAAAAGCCTCAACCACGGTTGGTTATTGGACTGAAATATACCGGACGTGGCAAGCCGGTTATCTCTGGCTTGGAGAGGGTTAGTAAGCCTGGTCGTCGTGTTTATGGCGGAAGCAAGGATATCCCTTGGGTCCGCAGCGGTTTAGGGATTACGATTGTTTCGACACCGCAAGGCTTAATGACTGGACGAAAAGCACGTCGTAATAAAGTCGGCGGCGAAATCCTTTGTAATGTTTGGTAGTGATGGGAGGTAACCATGTCACGAGTTGGACGCAAGCCGATTCCCATACCGGCAAAAACTACGATCAAGATTGAAAAGAATAACATTGTTACAGTGACTGGCCCTAAGGGCACATTGACACAGCAGCTAAGTCCCGATATGTCAATTGCTCAAGAAGATGGGAATGTGATAATTTCACGTCCTACGGATCTTCGCCATCACAAAGCACAACATGGCCTAACAAGAGCCCTGCTGAGTAATATGGTAACCGGTGTTAGCAGTGGCTTTAGCCGCCGCCTAGAAATTCAAGGCGTTGGTTATCGTGCAGAAAAACGAGGGGAAAGCCTCGTACTTCAGGTTGGCAAAAGTCATCCGGTCGAATTTCTGCCACCGAATAAGTCAGTGAATTTTGAAGTCGATAAAGATGGACGTGGCTTTACAATTGTCGGTATTGACAAGTGTGAAGTTGGCGAACTAGCTGCAGTTATCCGCAAATCTCGCCCCCCAGAACCCTATCAGGGTAAAGGAATTCGTTACGCTGGGGAATATGTTCGCTTGAAGGCTGGGAAGTCGGGTAAGAAATAATTGAACTACCTAGTCGGTGATTGATTCCGATCACGCTGATGATGGGTAGAGTCATTTTTGAAAGAGGATGTGATATGGCTCATACATCTCGCTCCGTCGCTCGAAAGCGCCGTCATGTGCGGGTACGTCGCAAAATTCATGGTACTGCAGAGCGACCACGGTTGAATGTGTACCGTAGCCTGGAGCATATTTATGTACAGCTGATTGATGATGATGCAGGGCAGACACTAATCGCCTTATCTACGCTTTCGGGCGACATCAAAAATGAGTTGGCTTCGGCTACAAAGATCGAACAGGCAAAATCGGTTGGCAAACAGATTGCCGAACGTGCCCGTGAAAAGGGTATTGAACAGATAGTTTTTGACCGTGGTGGATTTCCTTATCATGGTCGTGTGAAGGCATTGGCTGAGGGTAGCCGTGAAGGTGGCCTTGTTTTCTAGCCAATGGGCTACGTAGACAAAATCTTACAGAGAGTGCAAATCATACAGTAGATTATAGGGTAAACTTGATCTACTGTATGACAAGGTACGTGTATAACATTTAGAGGATAGCTATGGCAAAGCGAGAACGACGCAGCAAGGAACGAGAAAAAGAAGAGCGCGATGAGCTGGTTGAGCGAGTTGTCCACTTAGCTCGTACAGCGAAAGTTGTCCAAGGTGGTCGCCGTTTTGCGTTTCGTGCTGTTGTAGTAGTTGGTGACCAAAAGGGACGTGTTGGCGTTGGCGTTGGTAAGGCGCGTGAAGTGCCGGATGCAATCCGCAAAGCTTCTGATCAAGCTCGTAAAGAGATGGTGCAAATTTCTTTGCTTGGCTCGACCATTCCTCATGCAATCGAGGCGAACTTTGGGGCTGGTAAAGTATTGTTAAAACCAGCTAGCCCTGGTACGGGTGTGATTGCAGGTGGCGGTGTGCGCGCCGTTGTGGAAGCATGTGGCATCCATGATATTTTGAGTAAATCCTTGGGCAGCGACAATATTTTAAATGTGGCACAGGCTACTTTTGTTGCGCTTCAACAATTGCAAGATTTCCGACGTGAGGCGCAAAATCGGGGCGTTGACCCGCAACATTTAGCCCCCTTCTGGTATAAGGAAGAGAATTATGCCTAAAACGATTGAAATTAAGCTTGTGAAGAGCCCAATTGGTTATACAAAGCGACAGAAGGCAACCGTTAAGGCACTGGGTTTGAGCAAGTTGCATCAAACTGTTGAAAAGAGTGATACGCCCGCTGTGCGGGGGATGATTAACGCGGTTTCCCATCTGCTTGAAGTTAAGGCGTAGTTCAATGCTGCGGTTGAGCATAGGTGAAAGTAGAGTTGACTGTCTAGACGGCCAATTCTACTTTCACCTATGCCGAAGCTGCGTATGAAATGAATTTGTGTTTATAAAGGATACGTATTATGAAGCTGCATGACCTGCGTCCCACAGAGGGTGCAACGCAAAAGCGCAAGCGAGTAGGTCGCGGTACTGGTTCTGGTAAAGGTAAAACCAGTAGTCGCGGTACAAAAGGCCAAAATTCAAGAACAGGTGGCGGAGTGCTCCCTATTTTTGAGGGTGGTCAAATGAAGTTAGTAAAACGTTTACCCAAACTACGTGGTTTTAATAATCGCTTTAAAGTTGACTATTCACCCATCAATCTCGATACAATTGATCGAGTATTTGAGAGTGGTGCCACAGTTACCGCTGAGTCACTTGCGGCTGTTGGATTGCTGGGGAAGCTATCAGATCCGATTGTTGTTTTAGGTCGTGGCGAAATTACAAAGCCTGTACATTTAAAAGTTGAACGGATCAGTCAGTCAGCGCAACAAAAGATTGAGGCAGTAGGTGGGTCGGTTGAAATTTTAGCACACGCAGTCAATCGAAATTTACCGCGGTCTTAACTACGATTTGTTGTCATTGAACCAAAGGAAACCGTTATGCTTGAAGCCGTACGTAACGCCTTTCGTCTGCCGGATCTCCGCCAAAAACTGCTGATAACCTTTGGTATTTTGGTGTTATATCGGTTTGCAGCGAATATCCCCTTGCCTGGTGTTAATCGTGAAGCATTGCAAATAATGTTTCGTGGTGATGATCAGAATATGCTGCTGAGTCTACTTAACTTCTTTAGCGGTGGTGGTCTTGCACAAATGGGTGTGATGGCGTTGGGTGTTTATCCATATATTACGTCATCCATTATTATGCAGTTGTTACAGCCCATTATTCCTGCTTTGGAAGAGCTGAGTAAGGAAGGGGAACAAGGCCGCCAACGTTTGAATCAGTATACGTATTGGTTAACTATTCCCTTGGCCGTTCTTCAAGCAATTACGCAATCGACTTTGTTGAGTCGACAGCAAGTGGGCAACGGGCTAGTAGTTTTGCCCAGTTGGGGCTTTACTGGAGATAACTTGCTCCCGTCGTTGACGATTATTGTTGGCATGACCGCTGGCACGATGTTTGCGGTTTGGTTGGGACAGTTATTGACGGAGCAGGGGATCGGCAATGGGGTTTCCTTAATCATCTTTGCTGGTATTTTGGCCTCTGTTCCCTATCAGATTCGTGTTCTATCGCAGCAGCCCATCTTGTTGGTCATCTTTATCATCATTACAATTTTGACGATTGCATTGATCGTTTGGGTGCACGAAGGACAGCGGCGAATCCCCGTTCAATATGGTAAACGGGTGCGTACAATGCGTGGCAACCGCATGATGATGGTTGGCGGCCAAAGTACGCACGTGCCGATGCGTGTTAATACGGCTGGTATGATCCCACTGATTTTTGCACAGAGCTTATTGATTTTACCGAGTACAATTGCTAGTTATTTTACGACAAGCAGCGGTTGGTTGGGCTCTTTGGCGCTGGGACTCACAAATTATCTGGGACCATCCAGTGCACTTTATTGGGTAATGTACTTTCTGTTAACAGTTGCTTTCACCTACTTCTATACAGATGTTATGTTCCGACAACAGAATCTGCCGGAAACATTGCAGAAGCAAGGTGGTTTTATCCCAGGTATTCGCCCAGGGTTGCGTACAGAAGCCTATCTTAATGGTGTCCTTTCACGAATTACGCTTGTGGGAGCGCTGTTTCTAGGATTTGTCGCTATTTTGCCCTTTGTTGTTGGCATTATTGTCAGTGGTTTTGTAGGCTCTGCCGATGTGTTGACAACCAACCGTTCGCTAATTATTAGCAGCACCGGTCTGCTCATTGTTGTTGGTGTCGTGCTTGACACAATGAAGCAAATAGAAGCACAGCTTTTGATGCGTAACTATGAAGGTTTTATTCGCTAAACTTGCTGTTCTTGAAAAACCGGCAGTCGGGTTGTTTGATAACTTATGTGAAAGGAGTGTTCAGGAGTGCAGAATCGCACATACTTGGTTCTTTTGGGTGTGCCCGGTGCCGGTAAGGGGACGCAGGCTCGCCTACTAGAGGAATCGTTTGGCTTACCACAAATTTCAACCGGCGATATCTTTCGTTATAACTTAAAGAACCAGACTGAACTTGGTGTTTTGGCGAAAAGCTACATGGATCGCGGTGATTTGGTACCAGATGAAGTAACCATTAAGATGGTTGAAGATCGCTTAGGGCAGTCAGATGCTGACAACGGAGCGATTCTTGATGGGTTTCCCCGTAACCTGATACAAGCTAAAGCCTTTGACGAGATAGTTTTACCGTATGGCGGTGTGGCATTGGTGCCGCTGATCTTTTTGGAAGATGACGAGGCGATCCGTCGTATTACTGGGCGGCGTGTTTGCCGTACTTGTGGTGCAGTTTATCACATTGATTACAATCCCCCCAAAGAGATGGCTGTTTGTGACATCGACGGTGGTGAGTTGTATCAGCGTGATGATGATAAACCTGATACGGTACGTAATCGGCTGTATGTGTATTACAAGCAAACATCGCCATTGATTGGCTATTACTTTGCCAAAGAACTGTTGGTGGAGTTAAATGGTGCGCAGCCGATTGATGTCGTACAGGGCGAGCTTGTTGATCATATCAGACGTGTCCGCTTATAATCAGGATTAGTCATGTTTAGACGTAGTGCCCAGAAACTGATTCGCCGACCACAGCGTCAGACGAATCAGCAGCCAAGTTTGCCGATTTTGAAGAGCCCACGCGAGATTCAGATTATGCGTGAAGCTGGTCGAATCGTTGCCCGCGTTCATGCTGCTTTGCGAGAGGCGGTTCGTCCGGGGGTAAGTACGTGGGATTTGGATCAGCTTGCATTGGATGTACTACAGCGCTATGACGCTTCGTCGGCATTTCTGAATTATCGTGGATATCCAGCCCATATTTGTGCAAGTGTTAATCATGAATTGGTGCACGGTATTCCACGGCGAGATCGTATCTTGCGTGAAGGTGATATCATCAGCATTGATGTCGGCTCACGTTATCGGGGATTTATTGGTGATTCCGCGTGGACGTATACAGTCGGAGAAGTTAGTGCTGGTGCTATTGAGTTAATGAAGGTTACTGAAACTAGCCTTTATGAAGGTATAAAGCAAGCTGTTGTTGGTAATCGGGTGGTAGAGATTAGTCGGGCTGTGCAACGGTATGTTGAAGCACACGACTTTCATGTTGTACGCGAATATACGGGACATGGTGTCGGTCGACAGATGCACGAAGCACCACAAATTTTGAATTATGTGGCTGGTGATGCTGATGGCAGCATTGTTCTAACACCAGGTATGGTCATCGCAATTGAACCTATGGTTCAAAGTGGAACTTGGGAAACGAAAACTTTGCGTGATAATTGGACTGTTGTCAGCAAGGATCGTAGTTTAGCGGCCCATTTTGAGCATACAATTGCAATTACTAACAATGGCCCAGAAATCTTGACATTGCCCTAGCAATTGTGGTAAACTTGACAGGTTACGCAAAAATGAATTATAGAGCAGCCACTTTTGTTGATGAGCTATGGCTGATGATTAAGGATAATTTTTATCCTTATTTTATTGGATCAACATGAGTTGTCTGGAGGAGAGCAGTAATTATGAAAGTTCAACCTTCGATCAAAAAACGCTGTGAGAAGTGCAAAATTGTACGTCGTCGCGGCGTTCTTTACGTGATTTGTAGCAACCCGAAGCACAAGCAGCGTCAAGGCTAAAAGCTGTACTGCGGTTGCTTTGGGACGATACTATTACTGGCTAGTTTTAGCATTGATAGTGCCGTTCCCAAACAGGGTGCACTTTAGTGTGCTTAGAACCTATTTGTACCAGTTGTAGCTTTGCTGTTTTTCATAAATAGTACGGTGCTACAGTACTGTACAGATAGATATTAATAAGCAAGGAGCAAATTTTATGGCGCGTATAGCTGGTGTTGATATCCCACGTGACAAGCGAGTTGTTATCTCGCTAACGTATATTTTTGGTGTCGGTCGCCATACTAGTGAAAAGATTTTGCAGGCGACTGAAATTGATCCTTCTATCCGCGTACGCGATTTGGATGAAGCTCAAATCGGTCGGTTGCGTGAATATATTGATCGAAACTATACGGTAGAGGGTGACCTCCGCCGCGAAGTTAGCATGAATATCAAACGACTAATGGAAATTGGTTGTTATCGTGGTCTGCGTCACCGGCGTAATTTACCTGCTCGTGGTCAACGTACGCGTACAAACGCACGAACGCGTCGTGGCGTTAAGAAGACGGTCGCCGGTAAGAAGCGGGCCGCACGTAAGTAATTGTTTTGTATTGAATGCGTGATTGCATTGATTTTATGACTTTTTTGATTGATAAGGAGTAGACATGGCACGACCTCAACGAAGACGCGATCGGCGTTCTACTAGGCGTGAAAAGAAGAATGTGCCAATGGGCCAGATCCACATTCACGCTTCCTTTAATAACACGATCATTACCATTACCGACATGAGTGGTGCAACGCTCTGTTGGGCGAGTAGTGGTAGTAGTGGTTTTAAAGGTAGCCGTAAATCGACCCCTTTTGCTGGTCAATTGGCGGCACAAAGTGCAGCCGGCGCTGCACGTAGTGATTTTAATATGCGTGAAGTGGATGTTTATGTTAAGGGTCCTGGCCCTGGTCGTGAAAGTTCCATTCGTTCAATTCAGGCCGCAGGGTTGACGGTTCGCTCTATTACAGATATTACACCTTTGCCTCACAATGGCTGTCGTCCGCCAAAGAAGCGTCGTGTTTAATATTGGGTTCGCCTTGGATACTTGGTAGTAGAGCAGGTTGTTATTGATGACGACCTGCTCCACTTATTCTATCATTTCGAGATCGTCCTAAGGGAAAGATACCCTATTCGTTTGCTTAGGATCACGAAATATGCAACTGCGAGCGTAATAAATAAAAATCTGCCTCGTGGTGAATCTTTAGATCATGTAACTGAATTCTAACCTATAGAATCTAGATTAAAATAACGAATTGATGAGAACAGGCGTGTCTTCTCTTTTGAGATGTTTGTTCTTGGACATTGCAATAATAGAGGCATCGAACAGACGATGCATTGTTTGGAGGAAAGATGGCACGACATACTGATGCGGTTTGTAAATTGTGCCGGCGTGAGGGGCAGAAGTTATTCTTGAAGGGTGAAAGATGCCTTACCCCTAAATGCGCAATCGAATCGCGCAATTTCCCGCCGGGCGATCATGGACGAAAGGCAACTTTTCGTCGCAAAATGTCCGATTTTGGTACCCAACTGCGTGAGAAACAGAAGGCTCGCCGTGTTTATGGGGTGATGGAGAAACAATTTCGGCGTTATTTCCAAGAGGCTAGTCGGCGTACAGGACTTACGGGTGCAACCCTATTGTCGTTGTTGGAATGCCGTCTTGATAATGTTGTTTATCGACTGGGATTTGCTGATAGTCGTGCCCAAGCTCGCCAATTGGTTCGACATGGTCACTTCATGGTAAATGGTACTAAGACAGATATTCCGTCATTCCAGGTTAATGTTGGTGATGTTGTTGCTGTTCGTACAAACAGCCGAGCAATCACCTATTTTCGCGATCGCACGCAAATGATGCAGGGTCGTAATGTGCCTGGGTGGCTTAATCTCAGTCTTGTCGAGATGGGTGGTTCAATGGTTACTGCTCCGGCTCGTGAAGATATTGAGATCCCGTTGAATGAACAACTGATCGTCGAGTACTACAGTCGATAGTGTTTATTTGGCATGGAATAGCTCTCTCATCTGGTGATTTTTGTGAAGTATGTTGATTTTGCAAAATTACCGAAGCGAGCCTGGTAATCTGGTAACACTGCTCCGTTGCAAATTAGGTATGATTTGTGATGGAGCGTACGCTAACAGCAGGGAGGAATACCATTGCTAAACATGGTTCTGCCCAAAATTGAGACGGAAGCGAACTCTCAAAATTACGGTCATTTTGTTATTAGTCCGCTTGAGAGTGGCTATGGTATTACACTAGGTAATGCCTTGCGGCGCGTCCTTTTGTCAAGCTTGACCGGAGCTGCCATCACATCCATTCGGATCAGTGGTGTACATCATGAATTTTCACCGATCCCTCATGTTCGTGAAGATACGACGCAGCTTATTTTAAATATTAAACAGATTCGTCTACGAAGCGGTAATGAAGAGCCTGTCCGTATTCATGTGGAAGTAACACGCGAAGGCCCTGTTACTGCGGGTGACTTGATCTGCCCACCAGAAGTCGAAATTGTAAATCCTGACCAATATTTGCTAACAGCAGATTCAAATGATGTTGATCTGGATATTGAACTAATTGTAGAAGTAGGACGAGGATATAGTCCCGCAGAAGAGCGCGTCCGATTGCCGCTTGGTGAAATCCCTGTCGATGCGATTTATAGCCCTGTGCGTAAAGTCGCTTACCGTGTCGAGCGTACCCGTATCGGACAACAGACAGATTATGACAAGCTGAATCTGGAAATTTGGACTGATGGTTCAATTGCTCCGGAAGATACGTTGCGTAAATCTGCAAGTATTTTGGTGCAACATTTAACTTTGCTTGCTGGTGCAGAGACGGTTACTGTTGAGCCAAAAGCGCGCGAAGAAGAAGGGATTCCCAATCGCATCTATGATGCGCCAATTGAGGAATTAGAACTAACCGTGCGCGCTTATAATTGTCTTAAACGTGCGGGTATCACGAAAATTGGCGAAATTCTCAAGCGCATGGAAAAGGGCGAAGAAGAGATGTTGGCCATTCGCAACTTTGGTAAGAAGTCCTTAGATGAGCTCGTCGATAAGTTGCGCGAAAAGAACTATCTAAATGTTCCCGGAGTTGATCTGAGCGCATTTTGGAATAGCGTATCTTCTAGCGATTACGGTGGTGGTGACGCGGAAGATGAAGAAGAAGAGCTTATTACAGAAGGCAATGCTGAAGTTTAGCCTTCTGTTATCCGGCAATCTGCTTCGACATTATGATAACAGTTGATTGTCGATGTAGATGATCGTTGATGAGCAACATCTGAGAAACTGCAGAGCAGTAGGAGAAGTCCAATGCGACATAATATCGCAGGGCGTATTTTGGGCCGTGATTCTGGCCATCGGAAAGCCCTTTTTCGCAACTTGATTAAAGAATTATATACCCATGAACGTATTATGACCACAGAGGCAAAAGCGCGGTCGATTCGTGCAGATGCCGAAAAGCTAATCACCAAAGCCAAACGTGGTGTAGTGGATGGTGGTAACCGTGTTCATGCGCAACGTCAAGTTGTTTCCTATTTAAATGATAAAACGATCGCCAAGAAGGTTTTTGACGAATTCGCACCCCGTTATGCACAACGTAATGGTGGATATACGCGTATGATCAAGCTCGGTAAGCGCCAAGGCGATGCTGCTGATATGGTCATTTTGGAATTGGTTGATACAGAAGTTTAGGTTTGTGGATTTAGTTGTATAAGGGTCTAGTCTCCATTGTGCCTTACATTGCGGCGCGGATTGCCTATGACGGCACAGCGTTTCATGGTTTTCAAATTCAACGCTCGGAACCAACGATTCAAGCAGCTTTAGAAGAAGCACTTTGTTCTTTTGTTGGCAGTGAGGTTCGTGTATTTGGCTCTGGTCGTACAGATGCTGGCGTACACGCAAGTGGGCAAGTTGTCGCCGCCATGGTTCCTTGGAAGCATTCTCTAGAAAGCTTGCAGCGAGCTTGGAATGCCCATCTTTCTAGATCAATTACTGTACGAGACGTGGTTGAAGCACCTAGTGACTTTCATCCCAGATTTAGCGCTGAAAGACGAACCTATCGCTACTATCTTTATGATTGGGGCTTTGGTAAGAACAACGCGATTGGCCCTAAAGTATCGCCGTTGACTGATCGATTTGCACTCTATGTGACACATGCTTTAGATTTGAGTGCAATGCAAGCTGCGGCGTCTCGGCTAATTGGTTGTCATGATTTTGCTACGTTTGGACAGCCACCACAAGGCGAAAATACGGTCCGCACTATTTACAGCGCTGAATGGCAAGTGATTACAACAGACTTGTTGCCGATGAGTAATTATCTGGGCCGCTATTTGGCCTTTACTGTAAGTGCGGATGCTTTCTTACGTCAAATGGTTCGCAATCTTGTTGGTACTTTGCTGATGGTAGGCAAGCAACGTTGGGCACCAGACTATATTGATGAGTTGATTGCAGCTTGCGATCGCAGACGTTGTGCACCACCAGCTTCACCGCAAGGGTTAGTTTTGGAAAATGTCACATATCCCAAAGCAGTAGATCCTTGGGTAGTTGCTAAACGATAGTAGATAAATTCGTTTGAACGAATTATTGCAAAAAATATGTTTGCGTCTTGTCTCATGACAATTGTTGCAAATATAGATATGTATTGAGATGTTGGCAACCTTCTATTAGTAAGGTTTGTCTAGGCCAATCAAGCGTCAGGTTTGTTAATGGATAGCATTGTTATCTGGTGTCGTCCATCCGTGGAACGCCAGCTTTACTCTCTATTAATAAGCAAATATACAAGGAGCAAATAGCGTGAAGACATTTAGTCCAAACGCCGAGGAAGCAAAAGCGCAGCGTGAGTGGTGGGTCATTGATGCCACCGGTCAAACATTGGGTCGACTTGCCACCCAAATCGCAACAGTGTTGCGTGGCAAACACAAGCCCACGTTTAGCCCAAATGTCGACGGCGGTGATTTTGTAATTGTTACGAATTGTGACAAGATTCATGTTACTGGCAATAAGCTCGACAATGTACGCTACTATCGCCATTCGCGTTATCCCGGTGGATTGAAAAGCCGTACAATGCGTGAGCAATTGGATCGCTTCCCGGATCGAGTAATTTTTGAAGCCGTCAAGGGAATGATGCCTAAGACACGTTTGGGACGTGCACAGATGAAAAAGTTGCGGATCTATAGTGATAGCGACCATCCGCATGTTGCGCAGCAGCCTAAGCCCTTGCATGTTGAGGAGAGAGCGTAAGATGAGTGAATATATTGAGACAATTGGCCGCCGCAAAACCTCTAGCGCGCGCGTCCGCCTCTATCCAGGTACCGGCGATATCGTCGTGAATGATCTGCCTGCCGATACTTATTTTGGTCGTGCTTTGGATCGAATGCTTTTGCGCCAACCGCTCTATCTAACTGGCACAGAAGCAACTTACAATATTAGTATCAAAGTTACAGGTGGTGGTGACGGCGGTCAAGCTGGTGCTGTTCGCCTGGGCATTGCTCGTGCTCTATGCCAGATTGATGCCAATCTTCGTCCAACATTGAAGGCCGCAGGGTTTCTGACACGTGATTCCCGTGCCAAGGAGCGCAAGAAACCTGGTCTGAAGCGTGCGCGTAAGGCACCGCAATACACAAAGCGTTAATGTTTGATAGTTGGATCGAATTGGCTTTAACGCTAGTCCGTTGATGAAGCTCTTGTATCATCACAGTTGGGGCTTGATAATTTGATATCTAAAAGAGCTCTACGGCTAACTTCGGGTTGGTGTAGAGCTTTTTTTATTTGGAGTTAGAAAGTTGGCGGTTACGATAGGGCAAAATTGTCTCGCTTAACCACTAACTCTTGCTAATATCTTAACATGCTTTGCCGTGAGTTTTGTGTAATTAGAGGGAAAGCGCATGATGGTTATCCGTACAGGAATTCTTGCTGTTCCCCACGTGGATGATGAAGCAGTGAATAGCGTATTACAACTGCTGCGGGCGAATCTACCGACAGTGCTATTGCTCCAAAGTAGTGCAGCGAGTAGTCAACGACATTGGGTCGAAGAGATTTTGCGCAAGTGGTGTGATGAGGAAGAGTTGGATTTAGTGATTACTATTGGTGGGACAACACCAGCACCAGGGCCTTCATCTATGGAAATTGTTCCAGACGCAACCTCGGCTATTATTGAACGCAGCCTGCCTGGATTGGCCGAGGCCATGCGCAGCTATGCCGCTCAGGAAACTACGCTCGCATGGCTGGATCGTGGTGTAGCGGGGATCCGAGGACGGTCATTGTTGATCAATTTGCCAACTGGCGCTGCACCGTCCTCGCTCTTTCTAGAGGCAATCATCGATCTGATTGAACCAACATTGGCCTATCTTCACGAATCTGTCAATGCACCACGATTGGCAGATCTACTGGAAGTACAACTGCCGAAGGATCTCGTCGACGATGATGTCCAATCTGCACCAAAAACAACCACCGGATTAGATGCCAATGAATTTGCCGCCTTTTTGCAACGTCGTCAGTGATGCAGGAGATACAGTGGACAAATCCATGGTTAAAGCAGGCTCAATCTCCAGTTGCCTTAAGCGTTGCATTTAAGATTATTCCAGGTGAAATCGTGCGAAAGTAACCCCAGAAGATCAATGTGCCAACAAAGGTAAGAGCCGCCCCAAGCAGGAAAAGCATCTGATACCCTTGATTGACTATAATATAGCCCCCAACTAGTGCCATTCCAGCAAAGCTGAGCCCCGCTGTCATCTCATTGATTCCAGACATCAAGGAACGCTGTTCTGGCTTAATCATGCTCATCACATAGATCAGAAATGTCGTATAGCGGATCGATGAACCTGTCATCACACCCATATAACCAATCCCCGCCGCCCACCAAGTAGGAATAAAGGCAACAGGAAGCAAGAACAAGACTGCGCTCAATGATGCCACTGTGGATAGATCGCGGTTGCCCCAACGCGCCGATAAGAGTGGCATCATTAATACTGCCGGTACTGCCAGTAGACGACCTAATCCTGTTAATAGCCCAACCTGTGATGTAGGTGCCCCTAAGCCGGCATCCATATAAACATTGAAAAAGGTCATGAGGACCGCCATTCCAGCGATTTGAAAGAAGCGGATGCCCGATACAACCAACACCAACTTTAGAAAAGCACGGTCGATTGTCTGCAAATTGATTTGCCCAAAGCGGGGTACCCGAAAAAAGGAGGGATAGCTGCGGCGTGGACGTGGCTGTAACGTTTGCGGGGGCAGAATACCTGGCTCATCTTTGGCCCAAAAGAGCGCAATGATGCCAATGTTGATCGTAATGCTGGCAATCAAAAGTGGATAACGATAAGGCAGTGCCTCCACCAAGGAAGCGCCAAGCACGCGTGCAAAAATGCCAGGCAAAAAACCACCTGCCATACTACCGACAAAGGCTGCCGCCGAGATCATCGCTGACTGGATAGCAAAAGCGTGGTTTTGTTGTGCTTCGGTGGTTGTTGCCATAAGAAATGGCGCAGTGTTGACAAAGAAAATCGCAATGCTGCTGTGAAATAGGCAATAGGTCGCAAAGATCCACGGTCCACGCCATGATAGCGTAATGGACTCGCTAAAAGTCAGCAGCAAACTGCTGACCATCAGCATACAAAGACCGATGATCATTGCACGCCGGTTGCCAAGACGCCCACCCAATGCACCAGCGGGTAGGCTGCAAAGCGCAAATGCTAGTAGACCTACTGAATTGACTTGCCCGACAAATTCAGGGCCGTAGCCTAGTCGTAGCAAAAATAAATTGAAAACAACGGAGTAGATACCGCCATCAACGGTAAAGCCAATTAGACTAATGGCGGTGAAGTAAAGCCAGACATTACGCTCAAAAGTACGCAACGTGGCGAGGTATGCTACAAACATGGGTATGCTTCCTGGTTGGCATCGTACGACTGAACCTTATTCGATCATGAGCGAGAGAAAACCGCTCGCTTTTACACAGATAGGATAAGGAGCAATTGGCAAACCAGAACAGCTTATCACGAAGGGTGACGACGCCGCAATCCCGCCATTGGGAAAGAAGCGCTATCTCTTATTACATGAGGGGTAAATTCACTGTTTTCGTCGACTGTCCTTCTTCGGCAACTGCGCACAGAGGAGAATCGCAATGGGGACAACTAGGGGTTTGTGCCATCATGAGCCAGGTGCAATTCGTTGCTTCTTCGGTAACAAGCCAGATATCGCGAAACGAAGAGGTTCGGCGTGCCAGTAAATTGTCACTGAGACAGGAGAGGTTGGGACAAAAATACTCCTTGTTAACCGCTTTGTGATTGGGCCAAACAACCACAGCTTCAGCGACGGAATGAATGTCAGTACGTCCGGGGAACAACATATTGTACTCCTTGCAGTGATGTACGAATTAAGTTGGTAACACGTTGTTGTAGACAATTTATCACAATAAAAGACTGAGGATCTATACAGAAACCTTACAATGAGGGAGCATTCGACCTTGGTATGCGTACTAAGGCTAGAATCGCCTAGCGCTTTACAAATGGCAGATAAAGCCAATAGTTTCCTGATGCTAAATGTACAGTCGCTACCACGCCATTACCAGAAGTATCCGTCAACTTGATCTCTTCCACACGCCAGGGCGACTCCAAGCCTTCCTCGTTCCAAGTAAAACTCAGTTCCCCCATGGATAATTTACCTGAAGTGCCAGCTGTGGCCAGTGCGCTAAATCGTACTGTCCCTGTTGTTGAATCAACGCTGCAAAGAGCCACGTCAAATATCGACGTCTGATTGGCTTGGCAGGTGACATTGGCCAAGATAGATGGATCATAGCGTAGAACAGTAGATAGCGAACCAATGGCACTTGGCGCTTCTAGCCAAAGCGGAATATGATTGGTGGGATCAGTGGTTGTCCCGCTACTTGCCTCGCCCAACAGTAGCGTCGCGCCATCAGCCACATACGCAGCCTCGCTGCTTTGCAGACCACCTGCCCCTGGACAAAAGCGATTGGACAGCCCCACGGCGCATTGCAAGGTGTATAAGGCGTCGACCTGATTGCATGATCCCTCGCCGCTTACATCACAGGAAAAGCCATAGAGTGTGTTCGCCGGTAGTGGTAACTGCGTGCTGATCGTGCGCAATTGCACTGTGTTTTGCAGCATAAAAAGGGCATCGGCGGCATCAATATTTTCGTCGCAGGTTACATCCCCTACAGCACAGGTCACCAGGGTTGACGCCGTAGGGCTTGTGGCCATCAGGTCACGTGGCACAAAGCGAAAGCCATCCCAATGGGCATGCATAAATGCTTCATCTTCATCGCGTGGTATATGATGAAAGGTGACGCCGTACCAGAGCACGAGATCGCTGTTGGCCAAGCTTTCGCCATTGACAAAGGCCGCCAAATTATTCCCACAGCCGCCAGTTTGGGGATTGTGCGAGACATACTTTTCGCAGGCATTGTACTTGGTGACATAAAAATCATTGGCGGTCCACGGTTCGCTGCTTGGTCCTACATCCCGATGGCCAACGGTGATTGGTTCTAACTGATACGAGATCGGCCGTCCCTGTTCATTTGTGAGTAGGCTATCGCGAATTCGCCAAGAGCGCATTGTCTGTGGTGCAATGGAACGTCCAGCTTCGGTGGTCAGTTGTGTAACGCCCAGAACACGCCGTGGACTGCTCTGCCCAACTTCAGCCATATAATTGAACTCTTCGACGACTTCATCATCGTTCTTCTCTCCTAGGTCAAAGTCAAGGCGCCAATAGTAGTTGTGGATATGGGCTGTGCCGAGCGTGCCATTGGCCCGCACAGGCCAGCCAAAGTTGGCATCCGGGGTAAAGCGCTGTAATTTGCCCGTGGCCCCCATGACCATTTCCATGGCACCATCATCCAAAAAGCGCCAGACGGGAATATAGTTATATTCGCCGCTGGTAGAGACGCTGAATAGACTAAGCCATTCCCCTTCTTCTTCCACCCCCAACCCTTTTACCGCATAGCCGCGCAATTGAAGCTGTTGGCAGATCACATCTTTGGCACCATCTTTCAACAGGGTACCGCCCGGGCACTCTTCCGGCGTCAGATCGCTCAGATTTTCATTGCCAAAGCCATCATCAGTAATATCATGAAAGCGCGCGCTGTTATCATCATAGGGGACATGGACCTGCGCAATGGAGCCCTCTGCTAAAATGCGTTGTTGGGAACCGCCGGGCGGCGTAAAATAGACGTCGCGTAGTACAATCCCATCCAGATTGCGCTGTTCCCAGCAGAGTTGCCAGCGGGCACCATTTGTAAAGCTCTTATCGACCAAGTAGGGCGTGGAACAGTTCGCCCCTACTTGGGCATCGGTCGGCAAGTAGAGACGTAGGAGTGCTATGCTTGCGATAGATATTGTTACAATAAGCACGCACAGACGCCAGCGAAATCGGGCAAATGGGATGAATCTTCTCATAGTCTATTCTATTACACTCTGCGCTATCTCAAATCTCACACTTAAAACGGATTCTGTGCCGTCCAATCGCGCGGTAACAATTGGTAGCCATGCCATTGGAGACCCAGCAGCGGTACATCCTCAGCACGCGGCAATCGATGAGCTGTCACTCGATACCAGAGCACAACATCCGCGCCAGCAATGGACTCACCGTCAACAAAGTCAGCTACATTGGAAGCACAGGTAGGATTTTGCATTGCCAATCGCTCGCACTCTTTATAGACCGTAACGTAGAGATCATGTTGATCCCATGGTGCGGCTGCAGAACCCTCGTCACGATAGCCAGCTTGCTTGGCTTCCAGATGGTAGGAGATGGCGTGGCCGTCGCTGTTGGTAATGACACCATCGCGTACACGCCAGGAACGTTTGTGGTCCGGATCGGTGGTGCGACCACTTTCGACGGTTAGTGGGGTTGCGCTGGTCACCCGTTTGCCGGTGTCAATTCCATTCGTAAAGATTGCATTGACCTCAAATTCGTCAACGTAATCGTTGGCACCGTTGCCCGCCAGATCAAAATCGAGCCGCCACCAATAGTTCGTTATGTATCCAATCCCGATGGTATTATCGTCTGTGAGTGGCCAGCCAACCTTTGTATCAACACCTTGGCGCAAGAGCCGGCCTCCATCGCCAATCTGTGGTTCGATTGTACCATCATCGAGAAAGCGCCACTTGACCACGTACAACATTTGCCCGATCTGGCTAGCGCTAAAAAGGGTTAGATCTTCGCCTTGGCGCTGTGTTGCATAATATTTGTAGAGATAGCCACGCGCACCGCTTTGCTGACAAAGAAGAGCGCGATTGCCATTGCTTAGCAAGGTTCCATTTGGACAATCGTCCGCCGATAGTGTCAATAATTGGTTGCCGCCTAAGCCTGGGTTGCTGGTATAGGCGTTCGTGGCAAGGCCATCATCATAGAGCACCTCGATTTGGCTGAGGCTCGCTTCTTTGAGCACTTTGCGGCGTTCTCCAGCCGGTGGCGTGTAGTAGATCTCAGAGAGTACAATTCCCTCTGCGGCACGCTCGCTCCAGCAGAGTTCCCAACGAGCGCCGCTGGAAAAGGTCTTACCGAGCGCGCTGCCGGTGGTACAGGTGCCGGCCACAACCGGCGTGGGCATCCAGCGCCACCAACCGCCTACCACTGTCATACCCACAACGACACAACCAACCATGAGATGTCGCAGACGCAATGGAATGAGGCCCAGCCGCTTTGGTCCCACTGCTACTTGATTAACCATTATGGGTTGAATTTCATCTTTCATGATCAGTCACCATTGGTTGTTTCGCCAGTTGTCGCTGTCGCTGATATATCCCCCGAATCACTGAGGACCTGGATCACGTTCCCTTGGGAGAGGTCGACAATCGACAATGCTTCAAGCAACGTGCGGTCAACTGTAAAGAGTAGCACTTGGGCGCAGCGATGTTGACCACATTGCTGTGCCGCTGCGTTCACTTGGTCGGGCATCGATTCGCTAAGAAAGAGCGAGACCTTAGTCTGTAATTGTTCCACAGTGGATAGCGCTTCACCAGTGATAAGCCGATAGCGCTCGGCCAACGTCGACCAGAGATCGGCGTCGTCCCGAATCATTTGCAAAGCGCGGGCCTTTTCTCGGGCCGTCAGCGGCAATTGGACACCTTGCAGCTTCTCTACATGGACAGCACCGCCCTCGATATCGACAATGCTATGGATCAAGGTGTCAGTGGTGTACTCATACAGATAAACATCACCCTGGCGTGAAGCCGATGCGGTCGCTTTATTCTCTTTTGGCACATCGTAGCGCTCGACCGAAAGAATCTCGACTGATTGCGTAGCTGTGCGTGCAGTCGTATCTGTACGGTTTTGATCCTGCGTTTCTAGGGCAAGCGCAAGCGCACGATCTGCTTCATTGGTGGTTAGTGGATCATATCCAATTCCCCCATCAGATAAGAAAGGCACGGTGGACGATGAAAAGGTGGGGAGCGCCTGCGCGATGAGCAAGAGCCCAAAGAAGAGCAGTGCTCCCCATAAAATATTCCGCTGAATTGGCTTCAAACCAAGCCTCCTTGCGAGGAAGTATCTATCCGAAAAACTTCTGGTCCTGCTGGGCCACAATCGAATTTGTGCGGCAGTGACGGTCACCTTGGCGATGCGCCTAAGGCACACCACATAACGCATTGAGTTCGCCAATTGCACACTGCAAAATCAAGCGGGCATCTGCTGCTGTACATGCGTTATCACCGGTGAGGTCGCAGGCTCCTAAATAAAGAAACCCCGATGGTGGGGGAATCGTTGTGGTGGCAGGCCGCAGCCCCTCTGCATATTGTACCATGAAGAGCGCATCGATTGGATTGACCACGCCACTGCAATCGACATCTCCGACCATACAGCTGAAAATTACGCCTCCGTCCTGATGATTGACGGGAATGGGCACTGCGTTGACATCAACAAAGGTTTCGACAGTAATCAGCAATTCGCTTGCCCTACCAATGTCACCATTGCTCTGGAAGGTCAGTTCCGCAAAGACCCCGTTGCCGCTAATGCCGGCCGTGGCAAGAGCCGCGATCCGTACATGCCCTGCCTCTTCTGTGTTACAGACCAAGGAATCGAAGCGCGTGGCCGTTGAGGCCAAACAGCTTTGAAGGGCTAAGAGCGTGGCGTCATACTGAAGGTCAACGGTTACTGCGCCAAGCTTCGTTTCTGCCGGTACATTAATAACCTCGACCGGTACCGTTACGCTAAAGGCTGTCGCCGCCGGTTGCAATGCTGTGCCAACCCGCACAATCGCACCAGTTGGAGTGGCGGTTGGGGTTGGGGTGCTTGTTGGGGTGGCTGTATTGGTCGCTGTTGGCGATGGCGTAGCTGTTTGCGTTGCTGTGGCTGTGATGGTTGGGAGCGCCGGGGTGGGCGTCGCCGTTGGTAGCGAGGTGTTGGTCGGTGTTGGTGTGGGAGTCGGTGTACTGCCAACCGTAATGCCACTTATGCGATAGATCTCGCCCGTGTTATAGCTAATATAGAGTTCACCATTGACATCTTCGCCAAAGGTAATCGGGTTGCTGCCACCGCCAGGCGCATTCCACTTGTGGATTGTTGTGCTCTCCGGTGCGCCGCTGATCGAGCGAATGCTCTTGTTACAAAAGTCGCTAAAGAAGTAGTGGCCATTGAGATTGGGGTAGCTGTTGCCCCGATAGACATAGCCGCCGGTAATCGAACAATCACCGGCGGCGCGGTTATACGTATGGATTGGCGCAATATAGCTGCTTATTGCCTGACAGTTGGTGCTATTATAAGCGGTTGTGCCTTCATAACAGCGCCAGCCATAATTTTCGCCCCCGTTGCTGTCGGCACGCGCAAAGTCAATCTCTTCAAAACGATTTTGCCCCACATCGGCAATCCAGAGATCATGGGTGAGTCGGTCAAAGCTAAAGCGCCAGGGGTTGCGTAGCCCCGTCGCCCAGATTTCGTCGCAACTGCCGCCACTGCCATCCGCCAGTGGATTACCAGTAGGAATGCGATAGTTACTACCACTGGATGCACCACAATCGGGGCCGGCCCCCGTGGCGCTGTCAACATCAATCCGCAAGAGCTTGCCAAGCAACACGCTGTTGTTCTGCCCATTGCCTTGTGGGTCCCCAGCACTGCCGCCGTCACCGGTCCCAATGTAGAGATAGCCATCGGGCCCAAAGTGTAACTGGCCACCATTGTGATTGGCAAAAGGCTGGTTAAACTCGAGCAAAATGAGTTCGCTATTGGGATCCGCTACATTTGGATCGGCGTTGCTGCGGCTAAAGCGTGACACGCGCGTGCGCAGTGGGTCATTGGTAGTCGAACTACCAGTCGTGTAATTTACATAAAAGTAACCATTCGTGGCGTAGGCGGGGTGAAAGGTCAACCCGAGTAAGCCCGTTTCTGCATTGCCACCGCCGGCTGTAACCCGCGCCGAGATGTTTAGGAAGGGTGATGGCAGGAGTGAACCATTCTCGATCACCACGATCTGCCCTGGTTTCTGTGTCACAAAGAGCCGCGCGTCGCCGGCGTGGGTCAATTCAGTGGGCTGGTTAAGTCCACTGACCAACAGGCTAAGGCCAAGTGTCGCCGCGGGTGGGGTGGGGCTAACGGTTGGTGGGCCGCCATTCCCCTCGGTGACTTCTACTGTCAACGCGGTGGCGGCAATGCCATCGCCAGTTAAACTTTGCTGCCCATCGCTTGAGTTACCGGCCGCGTAGAGGGTCACGCTGTCGTTAAAGGTCGGTGCCGTCCACGCAAAGGTGAATTGGGCTTGATTACCGGTAAATGGTTTGGGTGCGCTGTGCGTAAGTTCTCCCAGTAGGACCTGTGTATCTGCTCCCGTGGGGAGAAGGGTACCTCGGCCATTGCTCGTCGAGACGTTGAGCCCGGCGGTTTGGGCGGGGCCACCGTTCAGGGTCAGTGTATAGAGATTGGTTGTGCCGGCGACGACACTCGTTGGTCCTTGCAGCGATACGGCAGGGACTGCTGCCTCAGCGGCGTGGCATGCCGTACAATTCTGCCCGCTGTTGGTGGCAGGATTCCCCGAAAAGCCAACGCGTCCGTTGAGGCTGGCTGCAACTGGTGCGGTATCCTCTGCCATCATAAAGAGAAGCAAGGCCAATGTACTGCCAAGGAGGAGTAAGAGCCAACCTACTGGCTTTCTTGAAAAATAGTTCATTCTGTTGCTCCTCTTAGCGATTCACCAACGGCAAATAGAGGTTGATTCCGCTACAATTCTCGGTATTCGGCGCACAGAGCAAGGTGACTGTACCATTCTCGCCATCGGTGCTAACCGGTGCACCATCCACATTGCCGGTGAGATCAACTTGAACGGTGAGCGGCACCGTACGATCAACCGCTTGCAGTACTTCAAAGGTGAGGCTGGCCAGATTTACTTCACTGCGAATGCCGCGCGCGGAAACACCGGCCAATTGAATCCTACCTGGTTCGGCAACGTTGCAAAGCAGTAACTCCATCGTCCCGCTAACCGTACAGGCCGTGGCTTTGAGATAAGCGGCATTATAGCGCAACTCCAGGCTCAGCACGCCTATATTGACACGGTCGGTGAGGACAACCAGATCCAATGGGACGGTGACAGTGGTTGCGTCAGCGGTTGCGTGTGCCGTTCCTGCCCGCACCCGTACTGGTGCCGGGGTACCAAGTGGCGTTGCCGTAGGCGAGGGTGGTGTTACCAAGGGCGTGTTGGTGGGCGTGGATGTTGCTGTTGGCGGCACGGTATTGTCGCAAAGTTGGAGAGAAATCTCATCGAAGTAGGCAACCAATGGGCTACCGCTGCCATTGTTGTAGACATTAAAGTAGAGAATAAAATTCTGGCCGGCTAGGTTGGTCAGATCAAAACTGCGCTGCGTCCAATTGTTGTCGCCACTGCCATTGGTGCGATTAACCGTGCGCAAGATTGTTAGATTGGAACGCAGCGCAATGACTTCGCGGTAATCACCTCCATCTCCACTGGTACTGGGCTGTTCCCAATAGGTGAGGGTGGCGCTTTGTAATCCAGTGGGCAGGGTAACCGTCTGATAGGCGGTCGAGTGCGTAGCCCCATTTGTGGTGCCGGCTGGGATGCCCAGACGCAGCGCATTGCTGCCAGCATGGATGGGACTATCGACGATCATCCCCTGGGCCGCGGTTGGGCCAAAGGTCCAATTGCCGCTTGTGCTATCTTCAAAGCTGCCATTGACAACCGCTTCCTGGCAGGCAGCGACGAGATTGGGATTCTGCTGTGCAATCGCGTGTTTGTCCGGCTGCATCGTAATACCGGCTGCCAGCAAAAGTGCGAACGATCCTAGAAACCATAGCCGCCAAATTAGTGGTCTGCCGTGGTCCATGCCGCGTGGGTGAATCTTTGCCATGTGGGTTCCGTCCGTCGATCCAGGTCAACCATTACAACATTTGTGACGCCTATCTTACAACAAAGTGACGGAAAGTGAAGCAACGGAAGCTAGACGAATGGCGGTCTTTGTTCAACGACATAGCGCCGCTTCTCCTGTGACTTATCGGCGAAGTACGATATCATCCAGAAAAGTTACGTAGATTGGCCTAAAACTGTAGCCCGTACTGTCTCTGCTTAACCACTCCACGTAGAAGAACCCGCCTCAAAGGGAGCTATACCCAACAAACCATGTGGTTCGTTCATCAGCCGCGCCCAGCGAGCTCCCGGTGAAAATACAATAATTCCCTGCGACAAAATTATTGGGTTTCATACTTTTCACAGATGAGCCTTGTGGTTTTACGAAAGTGCGTGACATGAGTACAATAGAACCATGACAACAACAACCTTTTGGCAAACATTGCCACGCCCCATTTTGGGCCTTTCACCGATGGATGGCGTCACCGATCATCCCTTCCGCCATCTGCAAAAAAAATATGGGCAGCCCATGCTCATGTATACCGAGTTCACCAGCGCCGAAGGGCTCTGCTTGAGCCAGGGACGGTTGCTGCGTGATCTGCTCTATGACGAAACGCAACGACCGATCATTGCTCAGATTTTTGGCAAGCGTCCGGAATTTTTTCGACAGGCGGCAATCATTGTCTGCGAATTGGGCTTCGATGGCTTTGACATCAACATGGGCTGCCCCGCCAAGACGGTTGCCCAGGGCGGCTCTGGGGCAGGGTTGATCCGCACCCCTGCGTTGGCACAAGCGATTGTGCGCGCTTCTCAGCAGGGGGTTAGGGAATGGCAAAATGGTGCCACCGTCTATGATTGCCCCGATCTACCCCGTCGCGTCGCCGATCAGATCACCAACCGCCGGCAACAGTTGCCCCTTACCTATCAAGCGCGCCGACCGATTCCAGTCAGTGTAAAGACGCGCGTGGGCTATGATCTGCCAATTGTGGAAGAATGGTTCTCCTATCTCTTAGCCGTTGAGCCAGCCGCGATTTGTCTGCATGGTCGTACATTGGAGCAAGGCTATTCTGGCGAAGCGAGTTGGGAAGAGATTGGTAAAGCGGTGGCGGTGGCAGCGGGCAGCGGCATTCCGATCCTGGGGAACGGCGATATTCTCAGCTTGGCTCAAGCCCATCAGCGCGTGCGTGATTATGGCGTGGATGGTGTGTTGGTGGGGCGTGCAACCTATGGCAATCCCTTCTTCTTTCATCCCATCCTGTCGCCTGTGCCTGCTGAAGAAGAGCCCGATCCCGCCGTGGTTCATCAACTGGCAGCGATCATGCTTGAACATGCGCATCTCTATGATCAAACCTATCGACACTATGAAAAATACTTCTTTAGCCCCATGCGTAAACATTTGGGCTGGTACGCTCGCCAGATGCATGGCGGCAAAAAGTTACGCGTGCCGTTAATGCAAGCAACTTCTCCGGCGGATGTAATTAATGCGTTGACCGGGCATGGGTACCACTCTTCAGAGAAGATACTAACTCATGTGACACAGTAAAGATGCCGGTATCGAGTACGCCGCATCCCCAGATGCGGGTCAATCCGCACCCTGTGATGCGGCGTACTCGAGTAGCGTGGCGCCTTTATGGGAAGATGCGTAACATGAGATACTAAATCTTATATGACAAAAAGCAGTCGACGCTTCATCAATGCGTCGACTGCTTTTTGTCATAGGCTAAACTTCGTCGGGCAGTTGCATCCCTTCGCTATCTCGGTAGAATTGAGCCAGGCGAAGGGAGAGATCTTCTTGTAACTGAATGGTCAGGCCGCCATCAACTACCAACGTGTGTCCTGTGATAAATGATGCTTGATTTGAGCAGAGAAAGGCCACGGCGTTGGCAATATCTTCAGGGGTGCCCACGCGGCGGATTGGGTATTGCTGCTCAAAAAAAGGAAGGAGTGAGGGGTTCCTCTGCCACCGTTTTTGCATGTTTTCGGTCATGATGTGCCCTGGGCAGATCGCATTGACGCGAATGCCCAGGGGCCCAAAGTCGCAGGCCATCTGACGGGTAATCCCAATGACGGCTGATTTGGCACCCTCGTAAGCGAGTTTGCCTTCCACCATCAAGAGGCCATGTACCGACGAAATGTTTACAATGCTGCCGACCCCATGTTTGGCCATATGGGGGACGGCATGGCGTGCCGCCCAAAAATGCGACTTGACCATGACATTCATGGCATATTCCCATGCCGTTTCGGAGAGGGTGAGTGCGCTGCCGTCCGGCTCTTTGCCCCGCCATGCATTGTTCACCAGTAGATCAAGCCTACCCCACTTTTCTACCGCATACGCAACCATCGCTTCGATCTCAGTCGTTTGTGAAATATCGGTACGAATGACCGCAACGTCGCCGCCCATCGCTCGGACGCGCTCGGCGTTGGCCTGCGCTCCCGCCTCATCAAAATCGGCAATCAGCACTTTGGCACCAGCCTCTGCCAAGCGCCGTACCGTTGCCCCACCAATGCCATTGGCACCACCGGTGACAATGGCAACAAGTCCATCTAGCATCTAGAAGCTCCTTCGTTTCTCCGCATAGGTTTGTCTCTTATTACACAATCGAATGGCAACAGACGCTAGTGTGCCACGGCACCATCCGCCCCAAAGAAGCCGCCAATGCGTTGTGGGCGATAGGGATACTTGGCAAGCTTCTCTTCCTGAATCTCCGCACCGATTCCAGGTCGCTCGGGGACGATAATATACCCTCCTTGCCGCTCTGGTGGATTATCAAGAATATCATTAAAGATATCGACATTGATTAGATTTTCGTGTAACACAAAATTGGGTGTAGCGGCATCCCACTGCACAAAGGCCGAAATGTTGAGCGGGCTGCCCATGAGGTGGGGAAAGATGCCAATAAAGGCGGCCTCCGCCATGCCAGCGATCTTTTTACATTGCGTATAGCCACCGGCTAGCGAAAGATCGGGCCGGATCAGGCTGACAACCTGGCGATCAATCAGCTCTTTGAATTGGTAGATATTGTAAAAGCGTTCGCCGGTCGCCATGGGCAGATTGATGTGGCGCGCGATATAGCTCACCGCCTCATTGCATTCTGGGGCCAGGGGATCTTCGTAGTAAAGAATGCGATAGGGCAAGAGTTCATTGGCCAGTGCAATTGCTTCTTCGGGGCGCAGGTTACGATGGATCTCTAAGCCAAAGTCAACCTCGTAGCCAACCGCCTCGCGAATCGCCTGCACAATTTTGACGGCATTCCCAATCACCTGTGTCGGTGTCTGCTTTTCAAAGTCTGGCAAGAAGGGTTGGGTACGTAGCGATAGATACCCCGCTGCAACCTGTTCCGCCGCACTTTCGCCAAATTCCGCTGGCGTTTTCCCCACGACATTGGCAAAGACCTTGATTTTGTCGCGCACTTTGCCGCCCAGCAACTGATAGATCGGAACCCCCAGCGATTTGCCCAAAATATCCCAGAGTGCAATATCAATCGCACTCATCGCCGCGCTGAGAACGGCCCCCATGAAGTGGGTGTTGCGCGAGACTACCTGAAAATGATGCTCAATTTGACGGGGATCTTTGCCAATATAATAGTCGCTCAACTCTTCAATCGCCGTTGCAACGGTTTTGTGATGGGCCCATAGCCCAGCTTCGCCATTGCCGATCAACCCTTCATCGGTATAGACACGGACCAGCAAAAAGCGATCCACTAGAAATGGGGTAATACGCGTGATCTTCATTCGGTTCTCCTTGGTTGTGACTGGTTCATTGCCGAGACTTACGTCACTCCTATAAGATTGTGTTTCTCAGCAATAATTCTGTTTGCAAAATTGAGGAAACTGACGGTATCATAGCGCTGTTTGGCCGACAAAGCGAATGGCAAAAAAGTATAGAAATAGAAGTCATCATTAGTCCTTAGGCTAATCCAAAATTTAAATTATCCACGTAGACACACGAATTTTCACGAAGAGCTGCTTCATTTTCTTGTGTCTGCGCGTCCAAGGGGCTCCCGCTTCGTGGATAATTATTTCGGTTCTTCGCGCGTTAGTGTGGAGCAGTGCCGGTTGAGTAGCCCCCGATTGTTTGTGGGGGGAGCCCTCTGGGCGCGCAACCAATGGGCTCCAACCCGCAGACGTGGTTTCGCGCCCCGATGGCACCCGGCAAACTGCCGCCTACTCAACCGTTATCACTTAGTGGGAATCGCCCCATCCACACTAAATGATGAAGAGCCATTATTTCTTCGGAATGGCCTTGGTCACTTGGTACTGTCAATGATATTCATGACGTGTCAACGCCTGACGACTGACCAATGACGACTGACCAATGACGACTGACCAATGACGACTGACCAATGACGACTGACCAATGACGACTGACCAATGACGACTGACCAATGACGACTGACCAATGACGAAAAACCTATCAATGAATGAAGAGACAATTGCAAAGAATCTGCGCGATGCACTCTGGCAGATCTATCGGCGTCCATTGCGCCCAGAGCCTTGGGCCTGGGGTGGTAACCTGCCGTGGGATGATCCAGCCTTCTCCGAGCGCATGTTGCGCGAACATCTAGATGAAGCTCACGGGGCAGCCTCGCGTGTCACCGAAGAGCGGCAACTCCAGCTAGAATGGATCTGGTCGAAGCTGGGATTGACCGCAGGGATGCAAATTTGCGATCTCACCTGTGGACCGGGCTTATATATGGTAGAATTGGCACGGCGTGGCTGTTCTGTCATGGGGGTAGATTTTGGGCCGGCAGCGGTGGCCTATGCACGCGACCTGGCCGGCAATACGGGGGTTTCTGGCCGTTGCACCATTGTGCAGGAAGATATCCGGACGGTGGCGCTGCCTGCCGAAAGATTTGACCTGGTTCTGCTGATTTATGGGCAATTAGCCGTCTTTACGCAGGCCGAAGCCAGGGATCTATTGGCGAAGGCCGCGGCTGCGCTTAAAACAGGTGGGCATCTGATTATTGAAGTGCTTAACCAAGATCGGGTCGATAAGACGAGCACCAATTGGTGGTTCACCGATGATACTGGCCTATGGGGTGATGGTCCCTTTTTGCACCTGGGCGAACGTTTTTGGGATGATGAACAGACGCTCTCCTACGAGCGTTTTCATATCCTTCACCTGGAAAGTGGTCAATACACCGAAGTGCATCTCTGCGATCAGACCTATGCGATTGCAACCTTGCAGGGAATGATGCGCACCGCCGGTTTTAGCCAGGTAGATGTCTATCCCCGCTGGGATGGCCTGCCGCTCTATGATGCCGATGAGTGGGTTGTCTATGTGGCACAAAAATAGTTTGTAGCTAAACCATGAAACGTAAAACGTAAACGCGAAGAGCGCTTACGTTTTACATTTCACATTTCACGTTTCACACTTTATACTCAAATCAGAATGAAACCCCTAGTTTCGGCCAGCGTGCGTCGCACTGACGGAAGCATCTAGCGGACTGGAAGCAGTTGGCGGTCAGTGCGACGCACGCGATCCCGTTGGTCCGCAAAACTCCGGTTCTCA